>CAKZUF010000015.1 GCA_937921685.1 uncultured archaeon | reverse complement strand
TCGCTGAGGAGGGTTTTGGAGAAGTATTCAGAGAGGGAGTATAACCGTTCCAGAGACTTTGTTGAGAAGCTTACTACGGAGATCGCCAGAAAATTCCCGGAATACAGACATGTATTCGAGGACCTAGACAAAAACAATATGTTGAATGGAAGTAAAACTCACAATAGAGAGGTCAGCAAGTCCAACTGGAAGACCATAATCCGCCGACTGGCGGACAAGGCTGTTGTCGGGGATAAGGTTGACCCGAGCTATACGTCGCAGACATGCCCCCGATGTGGGGCCCGAAACAATCCAGACGGAGAAGACTACACCTGCGGGAGCTGCGGACTAAAGACCAACAGACAACTGGTAGGGGCACTGAACATATATCTCAGGGCTAGGGGATTGAAGCCGAGTCCAGAAAACTTCGCGGAGCTTACGAAAAATATTGGAGACAGGCCGAACATCGTCATCGACTTAAGGACTAAACGTCCGGTAGTCCAGAAGCATCATCAACTATTGAGCCGAGGAGGGGGACTGTCTAGTAGTCACTCCCCTTTGGATGTGGGGTCTTTCCCCACTCTCTGATTAGGGAGTGGGGTGGGTTTAAACCCCTAATGGGGATGAGGTCTATGAAGGGGCCCGATGAACTCAGGAGGGCTCCAAGACCGGTGAATCCCAAGAGCCACACAAGGTCACGTAGCCCAGAACCCCCGTCTGAAGGGGAGAAGAACAACAAAGACAAGAACAGAATACAGCCACCCAACCAGCCTCCCCCTCAGACGTCGGGTTCTGGGCTGCGCAAGACCGCGTGGCTCAGAACCCGATTAAACCTATGTACGCTATAAGCGGTCTAGAGGTTAGGTCTGGCTCCTTCTCGCCACTATCACTCTTGGGGGTTTTAGGATCTTACCAACATATTCATACCCTTTGCTAATTTCAGCGACTATGGTCTCGTCTTCAACGTCGTCCCTCTCTACGAAGCCGACTGCCTCGTGGATGAATGGGTCAAACTTCTTTCCTATCGTCTCTAACTGGTTGACACCTTGCTCAGCCAATATCTTCCTAATCTCTCTCAGGAGAATGCCGATGCCCTCCGTGACCTGTTTCTGGTCCGAGTTGTGGAGGAGGCTTGTAAACACCCTCTCAACCTCCTCATAGATCAGGACCATGTTCAGCAGTAGTTTCTCGGCCACTGCGCGGCTGGCGGTCTCCACCTCTTTAGCCATCAGCTTTTTGAGGTTCTCTATCTCAGCCCTGAGGTAGAGATTCTCCTCCCTAAGCCTCTTCAACTCATCCTCTAATGAAACACCCCCCTCACTAGACATGTCTATCCCCGCATTATTGTGCTCGATATTAAAACTCTACATTAGAAGGGGTGGCGGCTCCGGCTGGTCGAGGGCCGGTCCCTCCGCCGCTCCTAGACGATTCAGTTAGCCACGCACCCCCACCAGCAGCCCGGCTGCACCTTAGCGCTGCTCCCTCCCGGGCCTGACGCGGTTCGGTGCATGCGGGTGTGGGAGGCCACACCTACGCGTGGCGCCACACCCTACCGTTCTCCGGTGGGACGCGACCTCACGCCTCCTCGCCTAGGCCGAGCAGAGGGCCAGACACCCCTTCCAGCCGGTTGCTGGCCCCTGCCTGAGCCCGTTTCAGGTTGTAGGGGAGGGCTAGCCCCCCGGCCCTACCCGCCACCCCAGGATACCTAGTTGCTCTGCTAAGCATTAAAGGCTTTCCAAGTAAAAACGTGAAATCTGAGTGAGGGACTCGCCGTGTTGAGGGATCAGTTTTAGCCGGGCGGCTCAATTAAATATCTTTAAATTGTTTCCATAGCTGCTACATTTATTTGTTTTATGGTTTAGTACGAGTCTTTACCTTGTTTCTGGAAAAGTTAATGATAGTAATATGTGGATTGATGCTGAAACATATGTTGACAGCGTTGCGTAAAAGTGTATCTTGTTTGAGATTCTCTTTAGTCGGGGGCTACTTCCATACCTAGTCAGCATGCCTGAGATAAATGCCGATATGAGTAGCCATGTTAACAGGCCTCTAACGGCTATTAATCCCTCAAGCCCTCCAAAAATATTCAGTCTCATGAATGGTTCCCAGTATCTAAAAGCGTATGGGAAGCCTGCGTGTATAAGCACTAGGACGAGACCTGTAACGCTTAGTAGACAGTGCAAATCCAGCCATCTGGCAAGCCTTATTCTCACCCTGAAATACTTGACGAGATACTTCGAGAACACGTACAGCTGGGAGAGAATAACCATCCACGCACCCACGTATGCGTACCTAAACCCGACAACACCCCCGCCCCTGAAATCCTCCACAAAGTAACTGGGCGCCTCCATCAGAGATAGATAGAAACGGGGATAAGCATATACAAGGAGAAATACAATTACTGATATGCCTAATATTCTTGAGCCAAATTCTACTAATCTCCCAACTACTACCATCCACCCTTCTTAACCCCAACGGGGATCACGTAGAGGGGTTCTTCATCGACTCCCAATATCCTCTTTATTTCCTCGTCATAGAACGCCCCGATGACTACGCATCCAAGCCCAAGGCTTACACACTGCAAGTATACGTTTTGACCGACATGCCCGACCTCCATATGTACGTACCTAATCCTGCCCCTCTCTCCATACCTGTAGGTAGTTCTCTCATAGATGGCTGTAATGACAATGTTTATTGCTGCGTCTCTGACCCACTCCTGGTCAAGGCATGCACTCATCAACTCTCTACTGTAGTCCCCTCTCTTGATTAGCTCTAACACATGTTCTCTCGGCAGGTAATGATACACTCCTTCAGGCAACCCTTCGACACCATTCTTCTTAACGACTATGTAGACCTCGAGAGGGTATGTGGCGCCAGCAGATGGGGCGGTTCTAAAACCGTACCTCTTATCTGTTACCCCTTGTGCAGCCCATGCCAGTTGAGCCAGCTGCTCGAGCGTTAAAGGCTTATCTTCGTACTCTCTTATAGACCTCCTAACTTTCAAAGCATACTCGATAGACACATTGCTGTCGTATCTCGGTGGAGGTAAAGGTATCTTCTCTGAGGGTCTTGATATTTTCCTATCACGACCACCATAACCAATCAAGGCTAATATAATAGCTGAAGAGGCGGGAACAAGAATATATGCTAGAAATGTTCTACGCCTCATTACGTCTCCATCCCTATTCATGGTTGGGAGGTTTATAAGTTGTCAAGGACCCTCGACGTCAATTTATTTTTATGGGGTTTATCTAATTGAGGACAGTCTATAGAACGATGTATAATGAAAACACTTATCGATTTGATGTTTTAGCTGTCTAAACACTCCCACCCAATTTTAGCGTAGTTAGAATAGGGCGCGTTAATGCGGGGCTATGCAAGATATTCGGCCAGCTCTCTAGCCGAGCTTATTATCTTGATCTCTTTCCGCTTGACAGTCTCTCTATATTGCTCGATCTTGGCTTTGATGTCCTGCATCAGCTCGACGAGCCGCTGGTATAGGTATTCTTTTACCTCGCCGCTTATCATTTTGCCGCTTGAGTAGCTTTCTGCTATGCGTTGGAGTTCGGAGTCGTCTTTTAGGATGAATTGTAGGATTTTGTATGGGACGTCCTTCTCCAGGTTTGCACCGTATTTTCTCTGCTCTTCGAGTGTGTTGGCTCCGCCTGAGAAGGCCTTGTAGACCTTTCTTTTCAGCTCATTGTAGTCGTCTTCTGGGAGGAAGATTGCGGCGTGGGGCTCGCTCTTACTCATTTTCCCCTCACCCTTCAGGCTGGGCACATCCCTGATGTATACGCCGACGGCCTGCTTGAACTGGAAGAACTTTGAGCGTCTAACATAGTCTCGGCAGAGCCTGATGTGCGGGTCCTGATCCAGCCCTACTGGGATCACCCCTATCATAGGCCTTACTAGCTGGGGGAATAGGATGTCACCTATCTGGTAGAGGGACGATATTATCCGGGAGGGCTCTAGGACACCGTAGACAGCCCTGAATTCCTGGAGCGTAATCTCCCTCGAGGCGTCGGCCGCTATCTTGTGTATGTCCTTGTTCTCTGACTGGAAGTAGAAGACACACTTCTCAGGATCTATCCCCAGGGCCAGATACGTGGGGATGTGGAACTCATAAGCTATCCTCCTAGCCTCTTCTAAGCTCACCTCCCTGGTTGCTAGGGACTCCAAATCGGCGACCAGGAGGATGGTCTGCTTGGCCCTGTCGGAGAAGCACTTCACCGCCTCCACAACAGCCATCGTGCCTAGGTGGATCCGCTCCGAGGAGGGCATGATTCCAGTCAGAGTGTAGAAATCGCCGCTCTGGAGAGCTTCTCTCAATTCCTCATAGCCCCTGCACGCGAAGATAATGCCCCTCCTCGCAAAATAGTGATCAATCCCTAACTCCTGACCAGTTATGCTTCTTAGGCCGAACTCCTCGAGCAGGCGTATTTCCCGCCCCACGTCGCCCTGCATTTCCAGGTCCTAAGAATGCCTAACCGACCCTAATACAAATACGTGATTCCTCCTAAACCTTGGGGGATGCACCTCTGATCAGTGGGAGGCGTCTGACATAGCCGCCCTTCTCCAGCAGGTCTGCTGTTCTGTGATCCAGAGATGCGATAGAGCCCTCACGGAACGGGCCCCTCGTGACACCATCTACGTCGACTATCGCTGGTGCATCCTTCAAAAACTCTACTACAACCTTATCGACAGTCTCTACGAGTTCTCTCGTGAGGTCGAGCGTCTCAGAGCAGTACTCGATGTATTCCCTGTAGACTGCTAGGGATTTGAGGAGGTTTTCGTAGAGCCTGTTCTCGGCTGGGAGGAGGTTTTCAACAGCCTCTCCTCTTATGGCGGCCCTCACGATCTTCTCCAGCCTCGCATTGAAGATATCCGAGACAAGCGTTGAGAGCACTTCCAGCTCCCTCTCGCAGAGCCTTGAGTGTATGCTATCGCGGTCTACTGCCAGTCTCAGCCTAACTCGCAGCTCTTCTGCATACTCTTTAAGCCTCCTCAGCCAATCCTCAGAGATCTTGACCGGCCCCTTCGAAGCCTTCTCAAGACCCCAAACCTCAACGACTTCTTCATAAACAGTCTTCCCTGACAACCCAAACTACACCTCTAGACTGCTGAGCACTGTGCTGAGCCTCCTCAACATGATCCTCGAGGCTCTTGAGTCTGAGGATTCTAGGGCCTGCCTTATGGTCTCCGCAGCCTTGACCATCGCATGTCTGTTAACGGGGTATGGGCGGCCTGACTTGGTTCCAAAGGCGTAGGCATATCTTGCAGGGTCTTTCCAGGACACTCTCGCACCATAAACCAGCTCTGAGATATAGGCTAATCCGCGGAGCGTTGCTGGCCCTACTCCTTCACAGAGTAAGAGGGATTCAAAGCTTTCAGCATTCTCCTTGGCCTTACGCAAGATTGCGTCGTCCAGCTTTTTAGGTGGCTTTAAGTGGTGGTGTGTGGGTCGGGTCTCGCTAAATGTCCGCCCATCGAGCGTAGCCTGCCCGGCGAGGATGCTCTTCACCCTTGCGAGGTCTGACTGTATCGTAGTGATTGGAGAATCCCTCAAAACGTCGAGGATACACTCTCTACACTCCCTAGACAGTCTACTTGTCAAGTCTAGCACGACCTCCTCCACAGCTTCTGAGGAGATGGCGGTGTGGGGCTCCTCAACACTAATCCTTGAGCCGAGCCACTGATACCTCCTAGCAGTCCGGGCTTCAATGTTCATGCCTTGGTTGATTATGGCCGAGGAGCCGGAGTCCGAGACCACTACAGAGTGGAAATAGATGTTGTAGGAGTCTTGGACGGCATTGTTGTCGACCTTGCAGCTCATCGTTGATGCCTTCAATAGATGTGGGGCTAGGTCTTCTCTCCCAACTTTCTTAAGGTACTCCATAATCTCGTTGGGGGTATCCCTCATCTCTCCTCCTTTACCGCCCATCACGACGACTCCTAGTTCACCTCCTTTAAGGGCGTCCTTGAGAGCCCTGAGTGTAACGGTAGTCTGACCGGACGTATTCCACTCGAAGCCGAGAACACAGGAGAGGCAGCTGAGCCAAAAAGGGTCTGCAAGCCGGCTTACTAGGAAATCTGCGCCATACTCCTCCACGACGAGCCGGGAGATCTCCCTCCCTAACACTACCATCTCTCTATAGTGGGGGACACCACCCTCAACCAGCAGCAGCTCCGTCCTCCCGACCCTCCTCAACCAGCCGCCACTATATGCCTAGAGACTCTCGATACTTAAAAGCGTTAAAACGCGAAAGGAGAGAACCGTTAAACTTTAATCAAGGGAATATAGGGGACATCGCTCCATCCACATAATATTAAAAAGCCAGCCACCTACACATCTCTTTTAGCATGAAGGTTCCGCCGAAGCTTAACAGCTACTGCCCCAAATGTAACGAGCATACAGAGCACCAAGTCACCCTCTACAAGAAGGGTAAGGAGAGGGGCCTAGCTATAGGTGCGAGGAGGCATGAGCGGGAACTAAAAGGGTATGGTGGCCAGAAGTATCCGATCCAGAGGAATAAGGCTAAGACAACAGACAAGAAGACCCTAGTCTTGACGTGCTCCAAGTGCGGTAGGAAGTCCATGAGGGAGGGAATAAGGCTGAGGAAGCTTGAGATAGTGAGGTGACCCGGTGGGCTTGTCGCGGGAGCAGATCATTGAACGTCTGATTCCGAGGCCCAGGAGCCGTTTCCTCCTCGTTACATGCCTCCAATGCGGCAATAAACAGATCTTCCCTGATACAGCGAAGATCCGCGTTGTCTGCAACGTGTGTGGGGAGCCATTGGCCCTGCCTACAGGTGGTAAGGCGAAGATCTTGGGCAGGGTGGAGAAGGTCCTGGAGTAGCTCCTTATATACGAGCGTTACAGGTTTCGTAACGAATGGCTGGGTGGCTTTCGAGGAAACTCGGGGGACTATACGCGGAGCTGTACAGAAGATTTGGACCAAACACGTTCACTTCAAACGATGTCGCAGAAATAGTGGGGAGTGGGGCGGCGGGGAGGGTGGCGCTGTTAAGAATGAGGAGGGCTGGAGCGGTCTATGTCCATGAAAAGGGGCCTAAAAAGTGGCTCTACAGGCTTGCAGAGCCTGACACCTATCTGCTAAGCGTAGGCAAAGCAATAAAAAATCTCGAAAACATACCACAGCAGAGGTACTCTAGGCTAGTCGGAATTTTCTGCACGGAGGTCTTGAGAGGGAACATCGGGGTAAAGAGTATCGTGCTCTTCGGCTCCGTAGCTAGAGGTAGTGCAAGACCAGACAGCGATGTGGATCTCCTGATAGTCTCAGACGCATTCAAATCATTGGGAGAAGCGATCGATAGACTAGTTGATGTAGAATACTCACCCAGAGTTGCTGGGGAGCTGGAGTGGCTAGAAAATAATGGAATATCAACCCACCTATCATTTCATCCGATAAGTACCCACACTTTTAAAAAACATCCTCCAATTATCCTCGACATAGTAGAGGAGGGCATAGCCATAGTTGATGACGGAACATACGAGAAAGAGGTGGAAAAAGTGAAGGCTAGGATGAGAGAGCTGGGTGCAAAGAGAATATGGCTAGCAGAGGATGAGTGGGTCTGGTTGCTGAAGCCAGACGCAGAGATCGGGGAAGTGATAGAGATATGAATAATATCGAGGCCTCAAAATCTCTCCTAAACCAGTCAATCAGAAGGCTGGAAACAGCTGAAAGAGAGCTGAGGGGAGGAAGCTTAGCTTACTCTATTCGAAGCTCGCAAGAGTCTGTCGAGCTGGGACTGAAGGCATCCCTACGACTCCTGGGAATAGAGTATCCAAAGAAACATGATGTAGGCCCAGTCTTGATTAAATTTAAAGACAGATTTCCTCAATGGTTTCCAGTTGAAAGGCTCGCATTGTTCTCTAGGAAATTATCGGAGAAACGAGAGCCGGCGTTGTATGGTGATGAGGTTTCAATGACGCCGGCAGACCTTCTCTTCAGTAGAGCTGAGGCGGAGGAGGCCTTTGAAATGGCTAAGGAGACGCATGAATTTGTCAAGAAACTATTCCAAGAATACACAGCCTAAGCTGGTCTGAAAATAGTTACGACGCCATAGAGCAGGGGTGTACCTGAGTGGTTGTTATATTAGCGCCATTTCTCTGAGGCGTTTTCCCACGACCTCGAGCGGGTGTTTCTCCGTCCTCTCCATCAACTCTTCAAGGATCTTGTATGCGTCGGGGTTTCCTGTCCACTGTTTCTCGAACTCGCCTGATTTTATCCTATTCAGCGCCTCCTGCATCTTCTGTTTCACAGACTCGTCGATTATCTGGGGGCCGATTGTTAGTCCGCCGAACTTAGCGGTGTCGGAGACGGAGCGAAGCATGTGCATTAGGCCTCCTGAGTATATCAAGTCCACTATCAGTTTTAGCTCGTTGCAGACCTCATAGTAGGCGAGTTCGGGCTGGTAACCGTTCTCGACAAGCACCTCAAATCCCTTTTTTATAAGCTCCATGACGCCGCCAACCAGAACTGCCTGCTCTCCGAGTAAGTCTGTCTCAGTCTCCTCTTGGAATGTCGTCTCTATGACTCCGGCCCTAGTGGCGCCGATTGCCTTGGCGATTGCTAGTGCGATCTCCTTCGCGTTACCGGTTGGGTTTTGGTGGACTGCTATGAGGCTAGGGACGCCTCGCCCCTCGAGGTATTTCTGCCTCACAAGTGGTCCGGGCCCTTTAGGAGCCACGAGCACCACGTTCACGTAGGGTGGCGGGACGATTCTCTTATAGTGTATGTTGTATCCGTGGGCGAAGACTAGTGTCTTGCCGGGGGTCAGGCTGTTTTCGACATACATCTTATAAGTCTCGGGCATGGGCACGTCGGGAATAAGCATCAGGATTACATCAGAAATCCTGACGGCCTCCTCTATCGGTATGGGTGTGAAGCCGTCCCTGACCGCCGCTTCGTAGGACTTGCCCTCTCCCCTCAGGCCGATAACAGTCTCTATCCTAGAGTCCCTGATGTTTAATGCTTGGGCCCTACCCTGGCTGCCATAACCTATCACCGCAACACGTTTCCCCTGAAGAGGGACGAGGGAGGCATCAGAGTCGTAGTAAACCCTAGCCAAGACTCCTCACCTAATCCCCTCCCAGATGACACGGGCTTCCAAGTCCTCCACGCAAGCCTCTATAAAACCATCGTACGCCGACAGGGTTCTTAAGAAGTCGTCGACCACCTTAGAGCTTGCTGACAATTCTAACACCACCTCATACATTTCTTCAACACTTTCCCGCCCGATGTATATAGCTCTAACCTCTACGCCCTCCCACTCGCCGACGAGCTGAGCTGCAGAAATCGCATTCCTCAATCCTTTGAACAAGAGCCTTACAACAAGTCCCCCCGACATATCAACTGCTACTCGAGACTTCTACATTCCTCGACTAGGGGCGAGCCGCTGGCCTTCTTCAAGAACCAGTCAATCTTCTCGGGCGGTGCCTCGACAACCAGCTCGGCCGAGACTCCGTCATAATCTGATTTTAAGTGAAACTCCCTCAACACTAGCCTTCCCTGCTTCGCGAATAGCAAAAGCTTTAGGACGGCCTCGTATGAGTTACTTAGCCGGACTAGTAGTCTTCTCCTCGACATAGGTGCTGAACCCCGGAGGGAGAATAACATCTGCAAGCCACTTTCCAGGCGGCACCATCGGGAATACTTTCTCGTCCTTGTCTATGGGCACGTCTATTACTAGGGCCTCATTATTTCTGATGGCTCTTCTAAGAGCAGTTTTCAACTCTTCATAACTCTCCACAAAGACTCCCTCAACCCCGAAGGCCTCGGAGAGCTTGACCAAGTTTGTCCTATCCTCAATGTCAACATCCTTGAACCTTTTCTTGTAGAAGAGGTCCTGCCACTGCCTAACCATGCCCAGCGAGCGGTTGTCGAAGATTACCGTGATTACTGGGAGGTCGTATTCATTGATGGTCCCGAGCGTCTGGCAAGTCATCAGGAAGCTACCGTCCCCATCCATGTTAAGCACGACTCTATCTGGGGCGGCAGCCTTGGCCCCCATAGCTGCGGGGAGGCCGAAGCCCATTGTACCTAGACCTGCGCTCGTGATGAAGGTTCCGGGCTCTAAAACTTTGAAGAAGAGCTGGGACCACATCTGATGCTGCCCCACCCCCGTAGTCACTATAGCACTCCTCGGAAGCTCATCCCTTATAGCCTTGACAACCTTCCAGGACGATAGCCTACTCCCGTCAGCCTGGTTAAACATGTAATCGTCAAAACTGCGCCCAATCTCCTTAAGGCCTAAAACCCATCCAGGATCCTTAGGCTTGATATCCAGCGCCGAGAGATTTTCCAGTATCTTCATTAGGGCTACTTTGGCGTCGCAGATAATCCCTACGTCAGGGACAACATTCTTTCCAATCTCACTGCCGTCTATGTCGATGTGGATGATCTTCCTTCCCTTCCTGAACTCTGTGGGCGGGCCGATAGCCCTGTCGGAGAGCCTAGTACCGACACATAACATGGCGTCAGCGTCTATCACGGCCAGATTAGCCTCGAAGCGGCCGTGCATTCCAACTACTCCGAGGACATTTGGATGGTCTTCGATGAGGGCGGTTTTCCCAGGTGTAGTGGCGATCACTGCGGCGTTGAGAAGCTCGGAAATTTTAAGAGCCTCTCTTGTCGCGTCGCTGAAGTACACACCACCACCCAGCAATATGCATACGCGCTGGGCAGCGGCGAGCAGCTCAGCAGCCCTCCTAAACTGGCTGTCATCTGGCTGCGGAGCGGGTTTGATGAACCGCTCCTCGACAGAGTCATCCAGCCGCTCATAATCACCTATATCCTCCTGTTGCACATCCCTGGGGATATCTATCAGAGTTGGCCCGGGCCGTCCACTTATGGCGCACCGATATGCATTGACAAATTCTTTCACGAGTCTTGACGACTCTAGAACAGTGGAGGCGTACTTTACGTGGGGAAGTACCATGCCGACTATGTCTGCCTCTTGGAAGGCATCTGTACCCATGAAGGACCTCACTACTTGGCCTGTGATGGCTACGAGGGGCGCGCTATCCATTGAGGCGTTTACGATGCCTGTTATCAAGTTTGTTGCTCCTGGACCAGAAGTGGCTAGGGCTATACCGGGCCTCTTTTTGACGCGGGCATATCCCTCAGCGGCATGGGCGGCTTGCTGCTCATGCTTCACAAGCACGCTCCTGATGTCAGAGTCGTATAGTGAGTCGTATAGTGGTAGGTTAGCGCCACCCGGAATACCGAAGACTATCTCAACACCTAACTCCTCCATCTTCTTGACTAGGGCGTCGCTGGCCTTCATCTCCCCACCCCTCGCGACTGGGTTAGCAAGTACTGATTAACAGCATTAGATACCGCGTTTAGTATTGTGTGACCACTTGTCTTGCCTATCCCCCTCCCGACAACAGTGTTCCCATTGACTCTCACAATGACCTCGGCCTCGTAAGGGTGTCTATCCTCGTACGGTGATGCGAAGAGAGAATAGTCGACGATTTTAATATCTCCTAAAATGTTGGTAAACGCCTTCATCGAGGCATCTATCGCCGACTTAAGCGGTGTATCACCGACCCCCTCAACGCGAAGCGTCTCCCCGTTAACTTCAAACTCGGCCACACACCTGTCGACATGCTCGGTCGTAATCTGCTGGAAACCCTTTAAAGCCACAGGCCTCACGGCCCTCGACCCCACAACCTCTTCAACAATCTGCAGCAGCTCTTGATCGCTTAGCTTATGCCCCGAGTCGGCAACATTCTTAACCCTCTCTAGGACAGCTCTCACCTCGCCAATCTCCAAGACAAAACCGTACTGTCTTAGAATCGTGTTGATCGAGTGTGCCCCCGAGTGCTTGCCAATGACGATTCGCCTGCTCATCCCCACCTGCTCAGGCATAATGGGCTCATATGTGGCGGGGTTATTGATTACCCCATGTACGTGGATACCGCTCTCGTGGGAGAAGGCATGCTCTCCGACTACAGCCTTGTTTTTAGGGACTGGAATTCCGGTCAACCGGGCCACCAGCCTCGAGACCCTCGCAATATTCTCATGCCTAATCCCGGTTTCAACGCCGTAGAGGAATTTAAGAGCGACGGCCACCTCTTCCAAGCTCGTGTTACCGGCCCTCTCGCCAATCCCATTCACGGTGACATGCACTATCTCAGCCCCACCCTCGACGCCAGCCAAGGTATTAGCCGTAGCTAGCCCCATATCGTCGTGACAGTGCACGGCAATAGGCAGGCCAGTCTCACGCTTAGCCCTACTAGCAAGCGACCTCATCACGTGTGGAACAGCAACACCGACCGTGTCAGGAATATCTAAACTGTCAGCTCCTGCATCCCTTACGCGCCTGTACACTTCCATCAGAAATTCCGGATCGCTTCTCGTCGCATCCTCCGCCGAGAAGTGTACTACAACACCGCGACTTTTCGCATATTCAACCATCTCAACGGCCCTTTCAACTACCTGCTCCCTCGTCATGTTCAGCTTATACTTCATGTGGAGTTCGGAGGTCGCTATGAATACGTGGACCCAGTCACAACCAGCGTCAACGGCGGCATCAACATCCCTCTTCTCACACCTGCTCAGGGAGCATATCTTGGAGCTCAGCCCCAAGCCGCATATCCTCTTGACAGACTCATACTCGCCCTTCGAGACCACTGCGAACCCCGCCTCTATCACATCAACCCCCAAATCAGACAGCGCCTCAGCGATCATCACCTTCTCCTCCACGCGCAGCGCAACACCCGGCGTCTGCTCACCATCCCTCAGCGTAGTATCGAAGAAGAATACGCGGCTCGGAAGAGCATATACCCCCTCCAAGGAACTTCTCCAGCTCATAGCCCACCCTCACCAGAGAAGGAGAACGAGAAGGGACGGGGCAGATTTTTCAGTAGTGTCGGCGACACATAGGATGTGTGGAGCTAGTTCACAGCCCCAAGCAATAACTACCACCCTTCGCCTGTGCCTGAACATACAGGTTGGTCAATATATAAACATTACCGAGGCAACAGCTATCTTGGACGATTCGGAAAAAGCTAGGGTAAGGCTGCTGAGACCTTCTAATTGTTAGTTTCCTCCCTTCGCGCCGAATGGAAGGTCTATCCATGGGAAGTTGAAGACGCTATCGTCGTCATACCAAGCAAAATAGTTTGGTGGCACTCTCTGCCTAATGCACTGGGACGGACTGCACGAGCTGGATACTTCATTGCCATAGGCATCTGTCCAGAAATATTCAGACCCGCTATTTCCCCACCCAAAGTCAGGATGCTCTATAGCTCTAAGATTTCCGAGGAAGAAGCTATTCGCGTCACCGAACGGCAGCCCCTCCACTACAGAACATATTGGATAGACATTTGAGTAGTCACCCGGCTTCATGTATGTCATGGGGTTATACACGGCTATACCTGGTGCGGCAAAGAAGCGGGCGCCGTTAACAGACCCTGTCCCAACTCTAATCGCGAAATACCACACCTCGTAAAACAATCCGCGCCTAACACAATCCTCATCGGGTATTATCCTGTCTCCAACCCGCGGTCCACATTTTGGATTTAAGTTGCCCGTAGGAGCCATGAGTGTCACAGATGTCCGTCTACCAGCTGAGTCTACGATGTCAATCTGTATTGAGTGGAATGACTGTACAAGCCTTCGCGCACCAGCGGTTCCCTGATGGACGACGATACGCCATTCAGCTTCGTTACCTAAACCACTTCCTTCCCGTCTATGGTAAAATACTTTAAAGCCTGCATGGGCGGCTATCTCCTCAACCATCCCTGCAACCTTCGCAGCATATCCAAAAGCCGGCATATCGCGGAATCCGCCCTGCACAGGATTGTCGCCATGTTCATGTGCAAAGGTACATGTTCCTCTTGCGGGGTTAGAGGGGTCGATCGGCACTGTCACAGGATGCCATGTCCGATATTTTCTCCCATCGGGCCCTAAGACGTAGTACCTATCGTGAACCTCTGGAGGACAGGTTCCCAGTATAGCCGGGTTGACTGCAGGGAAAGTATCGCTATATCCCGCAGAGGCGGTGGTAGATGACGCTGTAATGGTGGTTGTAGACGTTATTGTCGTAGCACTCCTCGTCCGCGTCCTCCTTAGTCTGTGGGTAGCATCTGCCTCGGCAAATACAAACCCGCAGACCAGTAGGATGATTAAAAGTATAGCCACCACCAGCCTCGGATTCATAAGCCTTAGTCTTTTCAGCCATGTTATTTAAAATTTTTGCCTTATCACAGGATGATTTATAATGCGGCTCAGCAATCCATCGCCTAGGTTTGCGGTCACCGCAATACCGTGTAGAGGTTAAGACATCTCAGAAGGCGCTCAAGATTGATCAGGAGATCATAGATAGTTTGAAGAAATCCCTGAGTAGCAAGATGATAGCGAAGATGAAGAAGGAGTATGTGGAGTGCCCGGTAGCCGGCCAGGCCATCTCATTCCTCATGTGCTACAACTGCGTATCATTCATCAGACGTGTGCAAGGTGTCGTGGATTGTGAGGGAAGAGAATTTAGAATCAAAAACTCCTTAAATTAAGATATGCGTAGACGTCTTTAGTAGAGGATGGCTATTCTCTTTCTACGGTATCAGCGTTATGGGGCAATCGAGCCTAAGTCCTTCCCCAGCCCTGAAGAGTGGAAGGCCAAAGAACTGTCTGCGTACCCCGCCATTCACCGACATGACAACCCTGTACGGCTTTATAGCTTTGGCAACGGCCTCGATCCTCTCCTTCTTGTCTCCAAACTCTATCTGAACCCCGTAGGGTACACCCATGTTTCTCAGCATTTCAACGTATGGCTCGAGAACTGCTTTACCCAAGTACTGGTAGTAGAGGTAGTGTGGCGGGTCGGTAAACCTCTCCGAGTTGACGAACCTTATAAATTCGTCAGGCACCCTATTAATCTTCTTTAAAACCGTCATTAGGACGAGTTCTGCACCGTCTGCGATGGCCATTTTAGCAGCGGCCTCCAACACCTTAACATCCTTGCCTGATCCGTCAACATACACCAGAATCTTCCGGCTACTTCCGGTTTTTAGCCCTCTTTCCTGCTCTAATGCTAGCATTCCTATCACCGGTCCATAGGTGGTGTTCTGCTGATTTAAATGTGTCGTATTAACGGATTGTGTGTATATATGTTGTAAATACTTAGCCTGCTGGCCGACCAGTTGTTATCGCCACTAACTTATATATCGGAATAACACTGTTATATTGAACAATGACGACAGAGCTAAGCTTCGACTACAGTAAATACAACTTCAGAGACGAGGTAGAATACAAGCACATCTTCCAACCCGGAATCTCGGAGCGGGTTGTCGAAGAGATCTCTAGGATTAAGGATGAGCCCGAGTGGATGACTGAGCTCCGGCTCAAGGCCTACAGATACTTCGTTGAAAGGAGTATGCCGAGCTGGGGCGTGGACCTGAGCAGCTTAGACTTCGGCAAGATAAGATACTACGTCAGCCCAACTGATAGGAAGTTTAGTAGCTGGGAGGAGGTCCCTGAGTACATAAAGAGAACCTTTGACAGGTTAGGGATTCCTGAGGCTGAGAGGAAGTTTCTCGCAGGCGTGGGGGCACAGTATGACTCAGAGGTCGTCTACCATAATGTTAGGAGGGAGCTTGAGAAGCAGGGTGTCATCTTCTGTGACATGGATACGGCGCTGCGGGAGTATCCCTCCATTGTTAAGCGTTATTTTGGGACGATTGTCCCTCCAAACGACAACAAGTTCGCGGCATTAAACACGGCCGTCTGGAGTGGGGGCAGCTTCGTCTATGTGCCCGAGGGGGTGCATGTAGAGTTTCCACTCCAAGCGTATTTCAGGATTAATGCTGCAAACGTCGGCCAGTTTGAGAGAACGCTGATAATAGCCGAGCCCGGGAGCAAGGTCCACTATATCGAGGGCTGCACCGCACCAATCTATAGCTCCGAAAGCCTACACTCGGCCGTTGTAGAGATTATTGCCATGAAAGGGGCTTATGTCAGGTATACAACCCTCCAGAACTGGAGCACGGACGTCTACAACCTAGTTACAAAGAGGGCATTCGCGTACGAAAACGCTGTGGTCGAGTGGGTTGACGCTAACATTGGGAGTAAGGCCACGATGAAGTATCCAAGCGTCTACTTACTGGGTCGTGGGGCGCGGGCTGAGATCCTCTCCGTCGCCTTTGCGGGCAGGGGCCAGCACCAGGACACCGGCGCTAAGGCGATTCACCTGGCACCAGATACTACCAGCCGGATAACGTCTAAGTCCGTCTGTAAGGATGGTGGTAGGACATCGTATAGGGGCTTGCTCCACGTTGCAAAGGGTGCTAAGCGTGTGAAGTCAAGCGTTAGATGTGACGCACTTATACTGGATGATAAGTCCAGGACTGATACCTACCCATATAACGAGATCCACGAGGATGACGCTACAGTTACGCATGAGGCCACAGTGGGCAAGATAGGTGAGGACCAGATCTTCTACCTGATGAGCAGGGGGATTCCTGAGCAGGACGCCCTAAACATGATAGTGCTCGGATTCCTGGAGAGCTTTACGAAGACACTTCCTATGGAGTATGCGATAGAGTTTAACAGGCTTATAGAGCTCGAGATGAGCGGGAGCGTAGGCTAGGAACTACCTAACAGCCTCAGGGCCCCGTTCGCCCGTCCTAATCCGTATGGCCTCCTCGACGTGCGTGATGAATATTTTTCCATCACCTATCTCACCAGTTGAGGCTGCTGACTGTATTATCTCTGCAACCCTTCGTGCCTGGTCGTCTTCAACCACTATCTCTATCTTTAGCTTGGGCAGCAGGTCTATCTTGTAGACGTTCCCCCTTATCCTCCATGAGAAGCTGTCCTGCCTTCCACGCCCCCTCACGTCGTAGACCGTGAGGCCGTAGTATCCCTCCTTCTCAAGCGCCCTCTTTACCTCATCAAGGAGTTCAGGCCTTATAACAGCGTGCACCATCTTCATCCAACCCTCACCCCGTCACACAACTGTGTATTCACCGTGTTGCGTTATATCTAGCCCTATCATCTCCTCCATCGGCTTAACCCGCAGCCCCACCAGCTTGTCCACCAGCTTGACTATTATGAATGTCACGGCGCCAGCATAGGCCCAGGTTGCGGCGACTCCTATGAGCTGCACCCCCAGTAGTGGTGGGTTGCCTAGAAGAAGCCCATTAGCTCCAGCAGGGTTTATCGAGGCGTCCGCGAATATTCCCGTTGCTACCGACCCCCACGTACCCCCGACACCATGGACACCCCACACATCCAGCGAGTCGTCAACCCCAAGCATCGCCCTCAAATTCACACCCACATAGCATAGGATGCCCGCTACTCCACCTATCACCAGCGCCGACTGCGGACCGACAAAACCTGAGGCAGGCGTTATGGCTACCAAGCCAGCCACTGCTCCGCTCGCAGCCCCTATGCTGCTGGGCTTGCCCTTATGTATCCAGCCCGCCGCCATCCAAGTCAGAGCGGCCGCCGAGGCGGCTAGATGTGTGGCCATAAAAGCGTTTGATGCGAGGCCTCCTGAGGCCAGTGCGCTGCCACCGTTGAAGCCGAACCAGCCAAACCACAGGAGCGCCGCCCCCAGTATAACAAGCGTAGGGCTGCTTGGCTCCATCGCGAAGCTACCATAGCCTATACGCCTACCTATCACCATAGCTGCCACGAGGGCTGAGACCCCGGAACTTATGTGGACGACCGTCCCGCCGGCAAAGTCCAGAGCTCCCAAGCCCCTAAGCCAGCCTCCAACACCCCATACCCAGTGGGCTATGGGTGCGTAGACGACTGTTGACCATAGGACTAGGAAGAGCAGGAATGGCCCGAATCTTACACGCTCGGCGAACGCTCCAACTATCAATGCAGGGGTTATTATTGCGAACATTGCCTGGAAGAGCATGTAGGCAGAGTGGGGTATTGTCGCGGCGTAGCCTGGGTGAGGCTCCCCTCCAACACCGGCAAGGCCAAGCCACTCTAGACCACCTATAAACCCTCCGCGGCTGGGGCCGAAGGCTAAGCTATACCCCCAGAGCGCCCATATAACCGATATCGTAGCGACAGCTATGAAGCACTGCATCAGGACAGCCACTACATTCTTCCTCCTAGAAAGCCCTGCGTAGAAGAAGCCAAGACCAGGAGTCATCAACATAACCAGAGCCGCCGAGACCAGTATCCAAGCAGTATCACCCGTATCTATCATGACGAACCCACTTTAAATGAACCGAAAAGACGGTTGTAAATATAAATATGCCGTCAGGTGTCTGTAAAAACGCCTCTATAGTTGTAAAAAATGTCTGAATATTTGTGACTTTTCATCAGATTGATACTTGACATAGAGAAAAAAAAGGCCCGTATCTCTGTTTTATGCCGGTGCCGCTGCCTTGGGACGCCTGATAATTGATACGACTGACAGGATTATAGCCACCACCGCCAAGGCCATGACTATCTGGGCTACTGTCAGTGTACTCTGAGCCACCGCCTGTAGGTTTCTTATATCATTAGTCAGAGTGTTTGTGGCCGCATCGACGCGCGCCCTCACGTCATCCACCCTACTCCTCACCTCACTCTGTATGTTCTCAGCCGTCCTGTCCAGTTTGCTATCCACACCAGAGACCGCTGTCCCTAGGCCCGAAATAGCTTTTGCAAGATCCTCAGAGACAGTCCTAAGCCTTTCTGTAAGCTCCTTTGAAACAGCCTCAATCTCCTTCTCTACAGGTGCCAGGCTAAGGACATCGAAGAAGTCTCTGGAGACCGAGATTGTCGCTGCATCCTCGCTATAGGTGGCGACTATTAGCTCGTAGAGGGCTCCTGGCGTGAGCTTAGATGTGAAGTCGGGGGACAGGCGGATAAGCATTCTCTTAGGCGTAACGGACTCTGAGTCGCCAACCATCAATATCTGACCTGTCGCTAAGTCGCGTATGAGGTATCTAGACTTTAATAGCCCCTCTCCCTCTGCGTCGATTAGGAACTGGGCGGAGGCGCCAGGCACGACGGTACCTTTACCGATTCTGAGTATCTGGACCGGCGTGATGAAGGGATAGAAGTTGTCTCCCGGCTTGAATGGATAGGTTGGGTCTCTGAAGGCTTTCAGGACAGAGGTCTGAGCTGCCGAATCAAAGGTATCAAGGTAGAAGGGGCCGTTGCTTATCCACATGTGGCGATGCCCATTCCCCCAGTCTATCGCTGCGGAATATCTCTCCTGAGCGCCATCAGGTGTCTCGAAGACTCTGTTTCCCATGGTGAAGTAGCTCGCGGGGAAGAACCCTTCTGACCTCATTTTCTCAAGCTCGGCCACCACGTCTGCAGCATGCTCTGCGAGTACTAAGTTTAACCAGCTAACTCCCCTAGCTCTTGCGGAGGCTCCACCCCAGGCGTACTTCTTCTCGACATAGTTGAGCCTGTCGCTCGCCGCCATTACCTCCCAGGGCACCATGAGTGCCGGCCAGAGTTCAGCAAACTGTGCGATGTATGCACTTTCGAAGAACCAGTAATCTATATAGACCTCCACACGGTTGTCAGGCAGTATCCTTATCCCCTTAACAGTTTTTAGCGATTCAGACAGTGTCCCTGAGATGGCAGGCTCAAGAGCCGATTTCTCCTTGTCGAAGGCTACCTCGAAGCGTGTTGCCACGTGGTAGAGTAGGTCTGCGAGCGAAATTTGTATGCCATGGTGCCATTTACTCTGCAAGAATCGCGAGTAGTCGAAAGTCACTACGCTCTTCGCAGTTGCACCTCCGGCAGAGACCCATCTATCATTCTCGGCATCCCAGATGTAGGCGTCCGCTGGGACACTGATAGAGCCCTCGGGCCCGGCCGTCTTCACCTCCCAGCTAGAGCGAAACGGAATCGGTATTCCAGTGTATGGATGAATCCAAGTACTTGGATCGGACGTAAGGTAGCCTTGGTCGACTGAGTATACGTCAACGAACCCGCCCACTAGCCCGACTTGCATGGGGTTCCAAGTTGTTCTCGTCGTCCAAACCCAGAGGTGCCCAAGCGTAAGGTCGGATTTTCCCGTGACATAGGCGTTTCTCCAGACAAGCAATGAACGAAGCCCGGCCCCAATGTCTTGGCTAATTCCTGTGAGGTCTTCCCTCGCGGCATAGGAGTCAAGCCTAGTTGCCACCCATAGCCTGACAGAGTCTTGCAGCGCCAGCTCTAGGACCCTCTTCATCATCCTGTCCCTCTCCTCCTTAGAGGCGAACTCTCCCCTGAACAGCTTCTGCGTGAGTTCATCAAGTTCAGCGTTTTGATACTGCCACCAACCTTCCACTCCCCAGCCAGGCATATTTCCCTCCCAGGGCGCCGTAAAATAACCGGGGTTATCATCGTACTTCTGGATACCTGCTCTCCCCCAACCCTCAGTATAGATTTGCCATCTAAATTCGGCAGGATCAGTATTATATACGGTCTCAATCGCGGGGCCGAATTCCATATACATTCTCTCAACGGTGAAACCAGCCTTTTCGAGGTCGGATGCTATTGCGTCGCCTATCTGCCTCCTCTCGTCCTCAACCCTGATGACAAACTTTATCGTCACCGGCTTCCCCTGATAGTACCATTTGCCACCCACCTTCTCGGCGCCTAAAGCTCTCATTCGCTCATCGATTATCTGCGAAGCATAGGCAGGATCGTAGCGAAAGTCGTATCTGAGTATCAGGTCAATGTTTGTAATGTAGTCGTAGTCCCAGGGTGTTAAATAAACCACCATGGGCGCGCCAAATCCTGCGAAGAGCTCCCTTACGATGAAGTCCCTGTTTACGAGGTAGTTCAACGCAAAGCGGATATCCTTATCAGCTAATGGGTTCAGCTCTCCAGCCGGAGCTGGCGCAGGGTTTAGAACAATAGAGTATAGGCCGCTCGGAGCTGGATATAGCTTAATCCCTGGCCTCCCAGCCACCGCCTTAGCCTGCGCCGGCCTCAATCCAAATATATAAGCGTCGATTTCTTTAGCCTCTACCACAGCTGCACCCAAGTCTAACGGCACCCTCTTGAATGTGATTGAATCGACGGCAGGGCCTGGCTTAGTATGGGGTGCCACGTACTGCGCATACACCGGAGTCGCGGCGCCGGACAGCAAGAGTAGTACGCCGATAGCAGCTGCCAAGACGCTTAAACCGAATCTACCCAACACAGTTTTCATCGCACTAAAAGGACTCGTTGACAGATATAAGCTTTTACAAGAAAACCTTGAGCAGGGTCGTCTTTTCGGTATAAGCTCATCGGGTTAGGCATTAATACTGCCACCCACACCTAATTTTTTAGCTTGGGCATATACACTAGGCTCGCTATCAAGGCCCTATCACTCGTTCTAGTTCTATTCGGTGTCCTCTTCTTCGTCGTAGTGATATTCGGCGCTACGGGGCTTTCAGACAGAGTATTGTCCTCAATCATAAACGAGGAGGTTAGGCTTTATAGGCAGGCTATCGCGGGACAGATCCGCGACCCACAGGCCCTCGAAGAGGCAGTCGCCAAGTATAGAGGCGAGCTGATCCGGAGCTATGGTCTCGACAGGCCATGGTACGAGCGGCTACCTAGCATGTTGCTCAGAGTCATCACACTAAACCTTGGAAGGGCTAGGCTAGCCCAAACATTCACGGGAAGCAACTTGATCTCAGACATAATCATGGAGAGACTGCCTAATACCGTGATACTTGTCTCAACAGCGATTGCGATCAACTTCCTGATAGGTATCTTTCTCGGCGTGAGGATTGCTACAAGGCCGGGGTCTAAGCTCGACAGGGCCACATCCTTCCTCTCAGCGGTCAGCTACGCTGTACCGACTTGGTGGCTTGGAATACTCTTCATCCTGATATTCGCATTTTACCTCAAGTTCTTTCCATATGGCGGACTCTACAGTTCACCCCCACCCTCAGAACCATTCATGCGATTGCTGGATGTAATCTGGCACGCCACCCTCCCAGTATCAGTCCTAGTCATCGTCAATGTCGGTTTAACAGTATATGTGACAAGGACTATTGTCTTGAATATCGCGCAGGAGGACTTTGTCCAGGTGGCTCGGGTCAAGGGCTTGCCTGAGAGCCTCGTGAATAGGAGGTATATCATGAGAGTGGCCGCACCACCTATCTTGACAAACATAATATTGGGACTCGCGGGATCTATAGGCGGCGCAATACTTACGGAGACCGTCTTCACATGGCCTG
This sequence comes from uncultured archaeon, assembly GCA_937921685.1. GTDB lineage: Archaea > Thermoproteota > Nitrososphaeria_A > Caldarchaeales > Calditenuaceae > HRBIN02. The sequence goes on along the minus strand of CAKZUF010000015.1, from coordinate 30,761 downwards.
GCATGGGCACATTGTTTTTTGAGGCAATAGTTCAGTCTGACGAGGCATTAATACTATCGCTTGTGTACATGTTTACACTCGTCTACGTGGTGGCCAGATTTATTTTAGAAGTTCTATACATGATTGTTGATCCGAGGGTGAGGGTATGAGCATTAGGCTTGAGGGGGGTTTCAAGATTTTCTGGTCCACCTGGACAGGGAGGGCTGGCCTAACACTCCTAATCATCCTAACAGGGGTTTCACTCTACACGATTACGGTCCTCCCAATCGCAGAACTCTCTAGCCACTGGAATGACCCACAGCATTGGGTCGACTATCCTAAAAGCGCACCCCCCGCATGGGTTAACCTCTTTTCAGAAAAGAAATTTCTCGAGACCTCAACCCTAACAGCGAGCGGTGTTCAATTCTCAGGCAACGCAAAGTCAATAGACTTGCTCTACGATTACAGAGCTAGCTCGTATCCCGCCTACATAACTCTCGCCATCGAGAGGCTCAGCTACACAGGTACACCCCCGGTTTTAGTCCTGACTATTGTGAGACCTGATGGTTACTCGGTCGAGGCGGCCAGGCTTGTGGTGCCTCCTCCCAGGCCGGGTGAGAGTCCGCCGATTCTGCGGTTTGAACAGTCTCCAGAGAGGATATTGGTGTCCTCTAGTGATGAATTTGCAAGAAACCTGGCGCAGCTCTACGGGGATAGATTCGACACGCCTGTTTCGCCCTACAGGATCCTGCAGGAGGGGCTTCAGCGATACTTAATGGGTACCCCGAAGGACGGCTCAATCGCCCCTCTGAATGGTGTCTATAGATTCACATTGACGGCTATTCAGAGCACAGGTGAGACTAGGATAGAGAAGGTCAGAATTCTGATCGGTGGTGAAGCTTATGGTATGATGGGGACTGACGTGATTGGACGGGACCTTGCCACTGGGCTTCTGCTCGGCTTTCCTATATCCCTATTCATAGGAGTAATCACCTCAGTCATAGTAACCGGTATAGGTGCCGCTCTTGGACTGGTGAGTGGATACATGGGTGGCAAGGTAGATAACATGATTCAGAGGCTGGCAGACTTTATGAATAATATCCCGCTACTCCCTATACTGATATTCCTCGTCTTCAGCTTCGGCCCTAAATTATGGATAATTATCTTCGCCTTCGTGGCCTTTGGGTGGCCAGGTCTAACAATAGTTACGAGGTCGATTGTCCTACAGCTTCGTGAGACACAGTTCATAGAGTCAGCCCGCGCCGTAGGGGCTTCGAGACTAAGAATACTGGCGCGACATATCTTCCCACACATAGCACCATTCATTATCGCACAGATCATCTTCTTTACCCCCAGCTTCATACTCCTCGAGGCGGCTCTGAGCTTCCTCGGCCTCGGGGACCCATCCCTTCCGACTTGGGGCCAAATACTCGAGCTTGGGTTTAGGAGTGCGGCTGTGTATTTGGGCTACTGGTGGTGGATACTGCCGCCGGGGATACTGATAATAATTACTTCGCTTACTTTTGTGATGATTTCTCTTGGGCTTGAGCCTGTGGTTAACCCAAGGGTGAGGGGGAGGACTAGGGCGTAGATGAGCGGGGCATTAGCGGTTGAGGATTTGAGGGTCTACTACCGTACGGATAGGGGGGCTGTTCGGGCCGTTGACGGCGTGTCCTTCAGCCTGGCGCGGGGTGAGAGTCTCGCGGTTGTAGGAGAGTCGGGGAGCGGGAAGTCTACTTTGGGTTTGACCCTTATTAGGGCTCTTCCGGCAAACGCCTCAGTAGTTTCTGGCCGCGTCTACATTGAGGGTGAGGAGACCCTGTCACTGAGCCTGACGGATTTCAGGAGGAGGTATAGTTGGCGGGTTATATCAATGGTTTTCCAAGGGGCGATGAACTCTCTGAACCCCGTCCTCAAGGTGGGCGACCAGATTGCCGAGCCCTTGATATATAATGGAGAGACGCCGAGGGACGAGGCTAGGAGGAGGGCTATGGAGATGATTGAGCTTGTGGGGCTGCCTCGCGAGTTCTACTACAGGTATCCACACGAGCTGAGCGGGGGGATGAGGCAGAGAATCGTTATAGCGATGTCGCTGGTCATGAATCCTAAGATTCTGATACTTGATGAGCCGACCTCGGCACTCGATGTGACCATCCAAGCCCAGATAATAAACCTGGTCAAAGAGCTTATCGAGAGGTTTAGCCTTAGCGTGATATTCATCACACACGACCTCGCCCTTGCGAGCGATATTGCTGATAGGATTATGGTGATGTATGGTGGGCAGATCGTTGAGCTCGGATCGGCTGAAAGAGTGCTGGGTGAGGCGACTAAGCACCCATACACCGAGAAGCTGCTGGCAAGCATACCGAGGCTCAGGGGGGAGACTATACCCGAATTCATTCCGGGCCGACCACCAGACCTAGCATCCCCGCCCCCCGGCTGCAGGTTCCACCCGCGATGCCCTTATGTATTCGATAGGTGCGTGAAGGAGGAGCCACCACTCTTCAAAGTTGGCGAAGGTCATGTAGCGAAATGTTGGCTTCATGGTGAGTGAGGAGTGGAGGAGGTAATACGTCTCGAGGGTGTCAAGAAATACTACGAGGTCAGGTCGGGGCTTCTTGGCTCAAAAATTCTAAAGGCCCTTGATGGCGTGACACTCTCGATTAGGAAGAAGGAGACCGTGGCAGTTGTGGGGGAGTCGGGGTGTGGAAAATCGACCCTCGGTCGGGTGTCCCTCAGACTTTTAGACGTGACAGATGGCAGGGTATTCTTTAAGGGTCAGGACATCTCGATGATGAGGGAGGAGGAGCTCCGCGCGAAGAGCTTTAGGAAGAAGATGCAGATAATCTTTCAAGACCCATACTCCAGCCTTAACCCGTTCATGAGGATAGGCGACATCGTCGCGGAGCCGCTGGAGATACATGGATACCGTAGAGAGGAGATCAGGGAGGCAGTCTATAGGGCTCTGGAGGATGTTAAGCTGGTCCCGCCTGAGGAATTTGTTAACAGATACCCACACGAGCTCAGCGGCGGGCAGAGGCAGCGAGTCAACATAGCAAGGGCCCTAGTCCTCGGCCCAGAGTATATCGTCGCAGACGAGCCTGTTTCAATGATTGACGCATCCAGCAGGGCCGAGATCCTGCTACTCCTGAAAAGTATCAGGGATAGCAGGGAGATGGGCGTACTCTACATCACACACGACATCGCCACGGCCAGGTATGTCTCAGAGAGGGTTGCCGTCATGTATCTCGGAGAGATAGCCGAGACCGGTTTAACGACGAGCGTCCTGAAGACGCCCATCCATCCCTACACCATCCTGCTTTTAAACAGCGTCCCAGAGCCTGACCCGGCCAACAGGCGGAGAAGGAGGCCGGTGATAAAGGGGGAGCCGCCCAGCCCCTTAAACCCGCCCAGCGGCTGCAAATTCCACACAAGATGCCCGGTAGCTATTGAGAGGTGTAGAATCGAGAAGCCGGCGCTAACCGAGTATCTGCCGGGGCATTTTGTAGCCTGTCACAGGGCCGAGGAGATAATGAGAGGGGCTCTTTCCGTGACCTAGCCCCCACCAATTGGGAGTCGAAGCATGGCGTAGACGAGTAGGCCGAGGGCTAGGCTGACTGTCCACGCAGGGTAGGCTATTCTCCCCACACGCCGGTGATACGAGATCCCGGCCCGCGTTCTGAGCCAGAGCCCAGTCAAGGCATTGTAGACGACGAGTGGGACAGATATGATGGAGAGTGCCAGATGTATTGTTAGCGCCGGAAGGTAGACTAGGTTTCGTAGAATGTCTGGGCCCTTGTAGATCTCTGGACCCAATGTGGCCACCTTCAAGACGTATAGGACTAGGAAGGCTACGATAAGTGTGAAGGAGGCGCCCATGAGGGCGGCGTGCCGATATATCCTCTTACCCCGGATGCTTCGGTACCCCAGCTGGAGAAGCACCACTGTGAAGAGATTGATTACGGCTATAATGTGGGGGAAAGATGACGCCACATCCCTCGGGACTAATGCTAACCCCTCCCTGCCCTCGGTAGAAGCTAAAGCTAAACCCAGCACAGCATAGGCGGTGAGTGTTATAATTGTAGTCACTAGTCCGAACCGCATATGATAAAGAGATGGAAAGCTTAGACAAATACGTATTACATAAATCGTGGAGTGTTTACGGGTGTTCTGATGGTTTCCGATTCTCTGAGGGGTCGCGTGGCCCTCGTGACAGGTGCTTCGCGTGGGATAGGTGCTGCGATAGCGACTAAACTTGGGCTTAGCGGTGCGAGGGTTGTCTGTAATTATAGCAGAAGTGGGGAGGCTGCGAGTAGAGTGGTTTCCCGGATAGTTGAGGGCGGTGGGGAGGCTATAGCGATTAGGGCGGATGTCTCGTCAAAAGTGGAGGTTGAGGCTATGGTTGAGAAGGTTGTTGAGACCTTCGGCAGGCTGGACATACTCGTCAACAACGCCGGAATCCTCATCAGGGGCGGGGTGCTCGACGACATAAGCATACTTGACCGGATGTTCGAGGTCAACGTCAAGGGTGTCATCTACTGCATAGCCGCGAGCCTCAAGCACATGATGAGGCAGCGATATGGCAGAATTGTCAACATAGCCTCGATAGCGGCCTTCGGAACCACGTCGCGGAACACGACCTACTACGCCATGACCAAGGGGGCGATAATAACGCTGACCAAGAGACTTGCATTCGAGCTAGGGGAGTATGGGATAACTGTTAACGCAGTGGCGCCGGGCTTCACGAAAACCGATATGACGATGAATAGGCCGGCCGAGGAGCTGCAGGCGGCTATCAGGCATCTGGAGTCGATAACCTCTCTGAGGCGGGTAGGTGAGCCCGAGGACATAGCCGAGGTAGTCGCCTTCCTAGCATCTGACAGGGCGGGATTCATTACAGGTCAAGTAATCTCTGTGGATGGGGGAAGAATGGACTTCTTCTCCAGGTCGGCTTAGCAGGTATGGTAACCATAAATTTCAGTTCTAAATGAGTGGTGTCAAGTATGGCTGAAATAATCCCGGGGATTGTGAGTGTCCCTGTTCTGAGTCTGCTGCTGGCTGCTGTGCTCGTCTCGCCGGTATTGATGGTGTTGGCGAGGGTTTTGAAGGCTCCACGGATAATAGGCGTATATGCGTCACTGGTCTTGGCCTACACGCTTTGGGAGAGCCTCAACAAGGCGACGCACTCCGGAACACTGGCGATAGGGTTCAACCGAATGTGGGGTTCAATGATTCTGGCAGACGGCCTCACCTACTATTTCACGTCAATAATCCTCGGCGTAGGCCTCTTATCGGCCATATATTCCCTCGGATACGTCAAGCAGAGGATAGCGGAGTTCTACACGCTACTCTTGATTATGGTTCTGGGCATGGTTGGTGTCTTCTTCTCGGGCGACTTTGTCACCTTCTTCATCTTCTGGGAGGTCATGAGCATCTCCTCGTACCTGCTTGTAGCCTTCAACTATAGAGAGTGGGAGGCGGTCGAGGCTTCGCTGAAATACTTGATAATGAGTTCTACGGGTTCAGCAGCCATTCTCTTCGGCCTCTCGCTTCTATACGGCTTGACAGGGACGCTCACGTTCGATGGCCTGTCGAGCGTCTTGGCAAGTCAGAGTGTAAGATCCGAGCTCTGGAATATTGCGGCCCTTGTCCTGATCGTGGGAGGACTGGGGGTTAACATAGCCATGTCGCCCTTCCATTACTGGCTGCCAGACGCACATCCAGCGGCTCCCAGCCCTATCAGTGCAATGCTTTCAGGTGTTGTGATCAAGACAGGTGTCTTCGCGATGGTCCGCGTTTTCACCCTTCTGTATCCCTCTGAAATGTATGGGTGGGGGAGCGGCCTGATGGCTCTAGCACTGTTAACCATGAGTATTGGTAATCTTATGGCCGCTCTGCAGAGCGATATTAAGCGGCTTCTGGCCTTCAGCAGCATAGCAAACATCGGCTACATTGTTCTTGCGCTCAGCATTAACACTCCGCTGGCGTTGGCTGGCGCGCTCCTCCATGTATTGAACCACGCGCTCGCTAAGGCCCTGCTCTTCCTCTCCGCCGGCTGCTTCATTGAGTCGACGGGGACGAGGAGCTTGGACGAGCTGTCTGGAGTGGGTAGGAGGATGCCACTTTCAGCCGCAACATATTCTATAGGGGCCTTTAGCCTCGCAGGCATCCCCGGGCTAAACTCCTTCGTAAGCGAGTATGCCATTATTTTAGCCGCCTTCTCGGCAGGCCACTTTGTTCCCGGCGCGATAATGCTGGTGAACGTCATCATAGGGGCGATGTACCATCTAAGGGTTGTCCAGACACTCTTCCTAAAGCCGGAGACCTCGAAGTCCTCAGCCGGCCGCGAGGCTGGCCCGTCGATGCTCGCCCCACTCCTAGTCCTAGCGGCTCTATGCATCCTGATAGGTGTCTATGCCTCGCCCTTTCTCTCGATCGTTTTCCAGCTTGCCTCACACCTTAGATAAGAGTCATAGGATGGCTATTCCTCGAATCTTGTTAATTAGGAGCCCTATACATTAGATACTCGTGCCCAAGAAGCGTGACGGGGCTGCTGGGGCAGGGGGCCGGGTGGGGCAGCAATATAAGTCGGACGAGGTGAAAAGTGCGGTCTTAGTCAAGCTGAAGAGGATAGGCGAAGAGGTTGTGGAAGCCCTCAATAGGGGTGATTGGCCAACCCTCTACCTCCCTGTGAGAAGCACTAAGAACATAGTCTACGACCCCGGCCTCCGCCAATACGTCCTAGGCTTGAAGAAGGCGGAGAGGACTGTGGCAAACATCAGGCATCTGAGACCATTCGCCCAGCTAATCTGGGTGTGCAAATTCGCCAAACAGCTCTTAACAAGCGGTAAAACATCAACGCTTAGGGACACATACTATGTCGCAATAGGTGAAGGGATAGACTTCGAGTCTCAGGACGAGAGCGACGACATAATCTTGGAGGTTGAGAGCCTCATCAACCATCCGAGGGAGGACATGAACATCTTCCCCGAAGAGAGGGCCTCAATATACGGCGACCTAGTTATTGAGTATACAGTACCCGGGTTTAGGGGTCAGAGGGTTGACCTTTCCACACATCCGGACGGCTACGCGATTGGGCCGGCGTTGACGACATCCGAGTTTGTGAAATGCGGAGCGGAACAGGTCTTCGTGATAGAGAAGGGCGCCGTGTTTAGCAGGTTCGTAGAGGAGAGGGCTGATAAGAAGTTTAAGGCGCTCCTCATACACACGGCGGGACAGTCGCCTAGGAACTGTAGAAAACTCATACGGAGACTCAGAGAGGAGCTGAATCTTCCAGTATACATATTTACGGACGCCGACCCCTACGGTGTCCACATAGCTAGCGTTCTTATCCACGGTTCGGCCCTATCCGCGCACATTAGGCAGATAAACGTCCCAGACGCTATTTGGGCGGGAGTGTATGCTACGGACATCACGAAGTATAGGCTGCCATCGATGAGGCTGACGGAGCAGGACCTAAAGAGGCTCAAAGAGCTTGAACAGGATCCGAGATATATGGTGGACCCGTGGAGGCGTGAGGTCCAATTCTTCGGAAAGATTAAGCGTAAGGCTGAGCTGGAGGCTTTCTCGAGATACGGGCTTGAGTTCATCGTGAAAGACTTTCTGCCCGAGAGGCTTGCCGAGCTACAGAAACGCTAAGGATAAACAGCCCAACATACATTATTCTCATGCCAGTGATGCTGAATTTCGCCGGAGACGACGCAGCGATCGTTTTAGAGAGCGGTGGGAAGAAATACCTGATCGTCTCGGACCTACACCTCGGATACGAAGTGGAGCTTGCGCGCGAAGGCATCCACTTCCCCAACCAGCTACCCAACATCCTCGAGAGACTTCTAAAGCTCCTAGAGAATCACAGGGTGGATGCGCTGATGCTTCTCGGAGACGTGAAGCACAGGGTGGCTGGGGTGAGCTGGAGAGAGTCTAGACAGGTGGTGGATCTGCTGCAGGCCGTGAAGGGGATGGTCGGGGAGGTCATAATCACGCCCGGCAACCACGATGCGGGCATAATGAGCCTTGCCGGCGAGATGGCTAGGGTGGTCTCGGGGCGCGGTATAGGGATCGGCGAGGCGTGGATGCTTCATGGCCACTGCTGGCCCCCACCACAAGCAGCCGACGCTAAGATCATAATAATAGGGCATACACATCCTGTGATTAGTTTGGCGCGGGGCCCGGGCTCGAGGCGGAAGGTGTTCCTGGTGATGAAAGCCCCGAGGAGTAGGGTTGTCAAGATGCTTTCTAGCAAGATGGGTGGAGCCTCCGCAGCGGGGCTGAGGGGGCAGGTCACACTCCTAGTCATGCCTCACTTTAACAACGCTCTACAGGGTGTGGAGCTCTCGCAGCTCCTAAGTGGTGGCAGGAGTGTTAGCCCCCTGCTCAGGAGCGGGGTATTCGGTCTCAGCGATGCGAGTGTCCTGATGCTTGACGGGTCGCGGCTCGGAAGTGTTGAATGGTATGTCAGATCGGGAGAGCTCTGGTAGTGGCATAGAGGCTCCGCGCATATTGGCGGAGAGTGGGAGGGTTAAGCGGTATGTCTTCAAGCCGAGTGGGAGGGTTAGGTGGGTGGTTGTGGGTAGGGAGAGAGACTATCTACTCCTCCCTGAGGCTCCATACTGTAGTTGCGACGACTTCTATTTCAGGGTACTACACAGGCAGAAGGCGAGATGCTATCATCTAGAGGCGCTTGAGATTGCGCGGAGGGAGAAGCTATACGAGGAGATTGAGGAGGAGGACTCTTGGTATGATAGACTTATGTCTGAGTGGACTAGCGAGCAGCCTTAAAGAATAGCCTATCAAACGTCTGAGAAAGCAGGGTATCTACTTCTTCTCGACAGGTGGCTGAGCAATGTTTTCAAACTCTTCAGGTATCGCCTTGGAGGTCGCCACTTCTCTGAATACTAAGGCACTAGGCCTGGCGAATCTTTTCTTAGAAGACATGTCAACCTCGAAGAGCCCGAACCTCATGCTATACCCCCTCGCCCACTCCAAGTTGTCGGTAAGGTTCCAGTGAAAGTATCCCCGCAAATCCACGCCATCTCTCCCAGCGAGATATATCTGGTAGAGGTGTGAGATGATGAACCTCGGCCTTATACGGTCTTCAGAGTCTGCACATCCATTCTCTGTCACGTAGATTGGTAACCGATAGCGGTCATAGAGCCTCTTAGCCACGTGGTAGAGACCCTCTGGATAGACCTCCCAGCCGAAATCACTGGTCGGCCTCCCATCGAGCGAGTAGGCTCTAGGCTGGCAGCTATAGCCATATCCACTCATGATCCTAAACCCTGTGGGCAGCGCATTCTCAGCCCTAACAACTATTCTTGAGTAGTAGTTGAGGCCTATCCAGTCAAGCCTATTTCGAGCCTCGTCAACAACTTCTCCACCTACAAGCCCCTTCACAGCCGCATCATATATCGCGACGTTAAACTCAAATCCCCTATCCGCCGCCGCCTGGTCTTCCTTCTTTAGAGGCGTCCAGTGGGCCACTGACTCCACCACTCCGACAGGCTTCCTAGAATAGCTTTTTACAGCGTCATAGGCGACTGTGTGCGCCATCTCGAGGTTTTTGATGACGGCCATGTAGGTCTGGAGGTCAAAGTATCCGGGTGGGAATCCAGAGTTTACCTGTAGATAGCCCGCGTTTGCGATGACTAATGGCTCGTTCATCGTATACCACATGTCAACCACGTCATCTAGGTGGTAGGCTAGAAATGCTGAGAGCTTGGCGAACTCTATGACGCACCTCTCGTCAACCCAGCCTGATGGCGCACGGTCAGGCCCAAGCTTCCTCACCTTGACGGGGTCGTGAAGCCAGAGCGGCAGGGACCAGTGGAAGAGATTGGCGATTGCGAGGCCGCCCCTGCTCCTCCAGTCGGAGAGTATCTCCCTGTAGTGGTTTAGCGCTTGCATATCGGCGAGCCTCTCAAGCTCCTCCAAATGCCTCCTCTCAACCAAGACACGGGTGATGACTCCGCCACTCCTCTCCACCGGTACCTTCACATCGAAGGTCGGCCTTGGGAATATCCTCGCCCACTCAACCGTTATCCAAGCCGCATCCATACCGATGCTCCGAGCCCTCTCATGATCCTCCCTGAAGAGCCTCCAGTATCCAGGCCCATCCTCAGGCATGTCGCCGCTCACAATCCCAGCCAGTATGTTCTCCGGGTCGTGAAGCCAGACAATCCAGTCGGAGCTGAACTCCGAGCCCGGGACACCCATCTCGTGCTGTACGCCGACGGTTGAAAAACCAAACTTAAACTCAGAGCCCAGAGAATACTTCGCGCACACCCAGAAAAACCTGATTACAGAAATATAGCAGTATCTATTAGGTGGTGGTTTAGGACAGATTTAAAAATGGGAAACACAGACTTCTTTCACGCATGTCCGATGAGGAGCTTGAGTGGATCGACGCGATCGTAGTCGGGTTTGACGAGGAGGAGAGGATACTCGCCTCAACCACCTCACCTATAGATCCCTCCCAGCTAACCGCCTTAGTCGGCGGGGAGGCCATCTATGAGGACTACAATGGCGTTCCATGGAGAGGTAAGATAGTCGATAGCGCCGGCGATGTGCTCGTGGTTGTCTTTGGCGGGCAGGGCTCCGCGGGACTTCCTCCCGGCCTCGGTCAGGGTAGCCTGCTGAAGCTCCCCTCCAAGCCACTGAAGAAATAGGGGGCGCCGAGTACCAAGCCGTTTATCTTTAAACATTTTAATATTCTCGGTTGAGAAGGGCTTGTTGGCTGGAGATTGAGGATTTTTAAGAGTGAGGAGAAGCTCTCGCCCGAGTATGTGCCGCCGAGACTTCCCCATAGAGAGAAGGAGCTCAGCCTCCTTGAGACGTTTTTCTCCAGCTACATGGCTGGGCGGCCCGCAGTCTCGGTTAGGGTCTTGATAGTTGGCGCTGTAGGGACTGGTAAGACCGCTTTGAGCAAGCTCTTCGGCCGCAAGCTCGAGAAGTCCAGCAGCCAAGCCAGATACATCCACATAAACTGCAGAATACACACAACACTCAGCTCCATCCTTAAGAAGATAGTCGAGGAGCTCGGAGCGCCGATTCCATCCCGCGGACTAGCCGCAGAGGAGCTTGGAGCCAAGCTAGTGGATCTTCTGGAGCGGAAGAAGATGCTCACAGTCATTGGGCTGGACGAGTTTGACGGCTTCCTACACTCGGACCCGCGGGGAGTCTATACACTCCTCCGCCTGGGAGAGGAGGCTGATAGGGAGGCTAGAGTCTCCATCATAGCGATCAGCAGGAATGCAGAGATACTGGAGGAGATGGATGAGAGTGTGAGGGGAGTATTCCAAGCCGGCGTTATTTACTTGGAGGAGTACAATCACCGCCAGCTAGCAGATATTGTGGAGTATAGGTGCTCTGAGGCCCTCTATCCAGGCGTCATGACCGAGGAGGCCAAGAACCTCATTGTTGAAATGGCGTCGGAGAGCGGTGACGCTAGGTATGCTGTTGAACTCCTCTGGAGGGCTGGAAAATATGCGGAGAATGAGGGCGCGACAAGGGTGGTCCCAGAGCATGTCAGGAAGGCTGCGGCGAGCATATATCCCTCTATCAAGAGGGAGGTTCTCACATACGTCTCGAGGCATGAGAAGTTCCTGCTCCTGGCAGCAGCCCGGCTTCTACTAAGTAGCGGCAAGTCACACATCTCCTCCACCGAGCTCTACCAGGCATACAAGGTCGTCTGCGAGGAGTTTGGGGCCCCGGCGAGAGCATATACGAGGTTTTGGGAGCATATGCAGCGCCTAGAGGACCTCGGCCTGATTAGGATTAAGCTAGGTAAGGGGGAGTCGCATGGGCGGAAGAGCTTCATAACACTTCCCGGGATCCCCGCATCGATCATGGTTAGGGAGATCTCCGCGCTCCTCGAGTCTGCCGAGGGCGAGTAGCCCTCTCCCTCGGATGAGCAGCCTTGGCCGCGGGTGCAGCCTCAGATGGTGGCCGGCCACCAAGCCCAACTAAAGCCTTGACCTCCTCGTCCGACAACTCAAAATAACGCGCGACGCCCTTCTCACCCTTCCTGAGCATCTCCGCTAGGAATGGCAGCATCTCACTGGCCGCCTTAGTTCTCGACATCCTGGTCTTCGCAGCTACCTTTGCCAGCGCAGACTGGACTAGGGATCTCTGCTCCCTAGTCTGCTGCATGAACCTGATTGTTGAGGGGAACTCAAACCTCACGCCCTTCTCGCCATACATGTGCTTCACAACGCCGGGGCCGGCGCCTAGTAGGGGGGCAACATAGCGTAGAAGCTCCCACCTCTGAAGCCTCTTGACCCTGGAGTGGTGAAGATCGGCATCAGCCAGCATCTTAAAGACATCAGCTATGGCCTGTGGGCTACGTATCTGGTTCAAGACATTGTCACAAACCCAAGTGATGATGTCTTCTATCTCCATGTCCGAGCCCTGGATCGCGGCTCTGCCCGATAAGGCCGTGGTGGAGCCGAAGACCTCTGCCAAGACCTCGAAGGACGTCTTCTGCCTATCCCTAAGCCCCAGAGTAGCTAGCAGGGAGCCGGTCGCACCGCGTGATGATACGAGTATTTGGGTGTCGTTTATTGCGCTTCTCATATCACCCTCTGAGCGCCTAGCTATCTCGGCCAGAGCCTCCTCGTCGAGGTGGACCCCCTCAGACTCAAGTATCTTCTTGAGGTGTGAGACTATTTCCCTCTGCCTGAGCTTGTTGAACTTTATCATTAGGGCACTCTCCCTCAGCGGAGCCAGCCTAGGGCTCCAAGGGTCGTTGGCAACCATGACAATAGGGGTTCGCGTCGATTTTATTATCGAGGCTAGAGTGGCTATGCCTCCGGCCGCCTCCCTCCCTGCAATACCGTCAACCTCGTCCAGCAGTATAATCCGCCTCCTAGTTCCACCCAGCGTGGTCTGCCGCGCAGACTCACCGACAATCGTCTTCAGCTTTTCAGAACTCCTCTCATCGCTCGCGTTCACCTCCACGACGTCGTAGCCATGCTCAGAGGCGTAGGCCAATACGAGGGATGTCTTGCCGGTCCCTGGGGGGCCGACAAGCAGGGCAGCCTTGGTTGAGGGGTTGCCCCTCTCCCAGCCCCTCATCCACTCTTCGAACTGCTTCTTAGCCTCGTCATTGCCTACAACCTCGGCGACGCGTCTCGGCCTATACTTCTCGGTCCAGGGCAGGCTCAAAGACCTACTTACCTGCCTGCGATGCTGAGTATAGGTTCGCCAAGAACATCATGATCTGCAGCTCGGGGTTCGCGCCTTGGGAGACCCGGAAGTCAACCTCGCCCAACAGAGATATCAGCTCCAGCTTCTTCTTCTCAGGGATTGAGAGGTAGAATAGGTCGCGGTATATCTGGCCGATAAGATCCCTCTCTGAGGCCCCGTTGACGTAGAGTATGAGCCTCAACTGTTTTCTGGCATCCTCTATCTTGCCTGCCGCGGCCAGCTCCAGTAGCCGCCGCACCTCACCGCCCCAAGCAAGCCCGGCCACCTGGAAGACAAGGTTCTCATCTATTCTCTTGCTGTAGGTTGACGCTGTTTGGAGCAGGTTGATGCATCTTCTCAGGTCGCCCTCCGTGACCTCGTATAGGGCCTCAACCGCCCTACCCGTGACTTCTAGCCCCTCCTTGGTGGCGATCCTCTCGACCGCTTTTCTCATGTGCTCCAGCTCTATTGGCTTGAACCTGAAGACCGCGCACCTTGACTGTATTGGCTCTATTATCCTGTTGGCATAGTTTGCTGCAAGGATGAATCTGCAGGTCGCTGAGAACTGCTCCATGACTCTCCTAAAGGCGTGCTGAGCATCGGATGTGAGCTGGTCCGCCTCGTCTAGTAGTAGAATCTTAAACCCTATTCCGCCAATAGGTATGGTCCTGGCGAACCCCTTAACCTTATCCCTTATAACGTCTATACCCCTCTCATCGCTCGCATTAATCTCTAGGAAGTGGCCGTCTTCAATGTATCTGCCGCCATAGAGGTCGCTGGCAAAGGCATGTGCCGTCGCTGTCTTTCCGACACCCGGCGGCCCCGTAAACAGCATATGAGGAACTGAGTGGGTGGACAGTATCGTCTTGAGACTGTTCACGATTTGTTCTTGGTTGATTATCTCGGAGAGGCTCCGTGGGCGATACTTCTCAATCCACGGTATAGTCTCCTGTAGTGCCAATCCATCACCCAAGGGCTTGGACCTATTCATTAGGTTTGCCTTAATGAGGGTGGAGGAGTAGTCTCAGGATTTAACGGCTAGTGGTCGGTGGGCTACTGATATATATGGGATGAACAGCTAGTTATCTCGATGCTGACGTACAGGGGGCTTGAGATAAGATGGCTTGGCCACGCGGGATTCAGCATCCGCTGGAGTGGCCGCGAGATAGTATTTGACCCCTACCAGCTCAAGACCAAGACCAAGAGAGCGGCTGATGTTATATTCATTTCGCACGAGCATTTCGACCACCTCTCGGCCAACGATCTCGCAAAAGTCTCATCCTCTGAGAAAACAACTATAGTTGCTGCGAAAAACTGTATGGCTGGGCTTGGGGGTATCCCATGCAAGTCGAAAGTGTTTGTTACGGCGGGAGACCGTGGAGAGGTTGGAGACCTCCGATACACGGTTGTCCCCGCCTATAATGTTAACAAGTTCAGGTCCCCAGGTGTTGTCTATCATCCAAGGGAGTATGGCGGCGTGGGATATGTTGTTGAACTCGCTGGTGTAAGGATCTACCACCCAGGCGACACAGACTTTATCCCTGAGATGAGGGGGTTGGGCAAGATAGATGTAGCCTTCCTGCCCGTGAGCGGTGTATATGTTATGACTGCTGCGGAGGCCGCTGAAGCCGCAAACAACATAATGCCTGAAGTCGCAATCCCGATGCACTACGGCGCGATAGTAGGCTCGCGAAGGGAGGCAGAGGAGTTTAAGAAGATGGCGAAGTGTAGGGTCGAGATACTGGAGCCCGAAGAGTAGGGTGGTCCACAGGTGTCAGCAAGCGGATGCGACCATGACCTGAAGTACGCGGGGGCTTTGACTGTTACGCAGGGGGAGGAGGTGGTGAAGGTTGTGGAGGCCTGGAGGTGTAGAAGGTGCGGTGCGACGAGGGTTGGTCTCAGGGGGCCTGGAACCATGACTTCGACGGAGGGTCTCCTAGAACTTCTAGAGCCCGGCGAGGCTAGATGGATTGTCGTTTTCTGGAGGGGGTCCGGGGCCATACCTCCAGGCATCACGGCGGTTGCTGTGAAGCCCGGAGACGAGGTTAGGGTCGAGACCCCCCACCCCGGTGAGGATGAATTTATCGTCGGCAGTGACTACAGGCTCCGCCGAAAGATGGATGGGGGGGAGCCTGAAGCGATTAAGAGTTTTCCACTGGATGACGTCTTGACGGGGTGGATAGACCTATCCGAGTGGCCTCCACACATACAAACACTTAGGCGTCACTCCGGGTAGTGGACCTCTACCTTCTCTAAGTCGCTTGGCAGGATCGTGTTTGGAAAGATTTTCCTCGCCTCGTTCAGCAGCAGTTCCTCCTTTCCATGGTATCTGGGGCTTATGTGGAAGAGGGCTAGTGCGCGGGCCTGTGCATGTAGAGCGGCGGTAGCGGCTTCGGAGGCGGTGCTGTGCCCCTCCTCCTCCGCACGGTCTGAGAGGCTCTGATCGAATGTGGCGTCGTGTATTAAGAGGTCGGCCCCGTATGCGAACTCTACTATATTCTCCGAGTACCTCGTGTCTCCTGTGTAGACTATTTTTCTCCCCCTTCTCGGCGGGTCTACGGCCTCCTCCGGCCTAATCACCCTTCCCTGATACGTTACCGGCTCCCCTCTCTGCAGCCTGCCCCAGAGTGGGCCTCGGGGTAGGCCAATCCCTTCCAGATACTCGACCCTCATCCGGCCGGGCCGGTTGTCCTCCAAAAGCCTATAGCATACCGCTTCGGCGGAGTGCACTGCCTCTACGGCCTCGACCTTAAACCCCCTCCCCTGAAATACGAGGCCAGGCCCTACAGCGTTGATTTTCACATCGAACCCTACCCCTGTTTCGAGGGCTTCTAGCAGGTTTCTGATGACTTCACAGGCGGATTTTGGTCCGAAGATTGTCACGGGGTCTTCCCTCCCCATCATGCTGAGGGTGTATAGGACGCCCGGTATGCCAAGGAGATGGTCGGCGTGGCGGTGTGTGATGAAGATCCTGAGCTCCCGCGGCAGCCCTAGGCCCGAGGCGAGGAGCTGTCTCTGGGTCGACTCGCCACAGTCAAAGACCAATAGAGAGCCGGCAAACCTCACAGCCACGCTTGGTAGGGCCCTGTGGGGTGTTGGCATGCCACCGCTCGTACCCAAGAAGCATACAAGCATCTGAGTCATCGCCTAGCCACAAGACTAGTCCATTGGCTGGGAGGTTATAGCCCTCACCCTTATGAGTAGACGTATCTCACACCCAAACTCTCAGCAATATCCCTATCCAGACACCCCAGATCTTCTCTCGACAAGTCGCGCACACGGTATTTGCCTAATGCGGAGATGAGCATCTTGGCCTCTAGCTCCACTGTCTTAAGATAGTTTTCAACACCTCGAGAGCCCGCAATCCATGCCGAAACGGCGACCGGGCGCCCAAACGCCACACCATCGAGGCCGAGGCACAGGCATTTTACGAGGTGGCCACCGTCATAGAGCCTCCCGGAGACTATAAAAGAGGTCGAGCCGACCCTCGACTCTAGCTGTCTCGATATGCTGCACAACGCTGCGATGAGGGGTAGGCCTAGATGCCTCATAGAGGCGTAGGGGCTCATCCCGGTCCCACCCTCCCTTCCATCTATCCATACAGCGTCCACACCCTCTGAAGTCAAGACGTCGAGAACCTCAGGCAGGTCCCTGAACGGGCCCAGCTTTACCCAGATCCTGCATCTCGGGTAGTTGTTCCTCATCATCCTGATCATGCCTCGAAGTATTTCGGGCAGAAACGTCCCCGGGGCGGAGTGTCTCTCAACCCTGTCTCTAACCGCACTCCTTGGGTCCTCTGATAAATGGTACTTGTCCATGAGGCGTTCAGCCTCCTCTCTTGAGAGTCTCACTTCACCCCCAAGCCCGGGCTTCGACCCTTGGCCAACCTTAATCTCAAAACCGATAAGCCCTTTCTGGATGAATGGCTCGATGTCGGGGTCTGAGTAGACTCTGTTCCAAAGCTCGTTGTAGGCGTCCTCTACGCTCTGCTGAATAGTTACTCCACCAACATCACCATCCAAGTTCTCGAGATATGTCATAACCCTCTCCTTAAAGCACGGCTGACCACTCTTGACCCTCTTCGAATAGCCCCACATAGTTGCGACATTCTCGCCTATCCCCATCGGAATACCCATACGCGCAGCACCACGCGCAATTTCGAGAGATATCTTATTCGCAACGTGTACAGAGCCCATAGACGCCACCATCACCGGCATCATTACATTGAAGCCGCCCAAGCTATGCCTCAAATCCACGTCGGTGAAGACCGGCTCACGTAGCAGCTCGGACATCTTCTTGAGTCTTAGGGGGGTGAACGCGGGTGGGAGTAGGAGCAGCTCATCAAGCGTGGCATAGCGTGTTGGGTGCTTGTATATGTTTGCGCCCTTCAGCAACATTATTGAAGGCTTTAAGGCGTCTGCAGGATACATGGCGTCAACCCCTTTACGTGCGCGCTCAATAATCTCTCTAAATGGATAGCTCCCCCATATTTCGGCGAGATCTGAGAATAATGAGTAAAACCGGTGTAGGGTTAGGAAGATCTTCAAGAAGGGTTTCGAGGGACTCACTTTAAGGCTTACCGCCCCGCTCCACACCTATGGCGAGTATATTCCGGCTAGCTTTGGGCAGAGCCTCGCCTCCCACACAAAGTCCAGCCCACACAGGTAGCGCGTAAGCCTCTCCACGCCTATACCGAACCCGGCACTAGGCGGAATCCCCTCCCTGAGCATCTCAAGATACCAGCCATACTTCCGCGGGTCCTCACCGGTCTCCTTCATCCTCTCCAAAACCTTCTCGTATCGATACTCCCTCTCGGCGCCAGAGGCGCACTCACCATACCCCTCGGGATAAATCAGGTCGAAGTCTCGGAGTATCCCCGGCCGCCTCTCATCTTCCCTATCATAGAATCCGCGAGCACCTCTCGGATAATCTATTACGAAGAAGGGTTCACCAATCAGTTTTGATAAGAGCTGCTCCGCATCCCAAGGAATCTCGACACCATACCGCACCTTAACCCCCCTCATTCTCAGATATTCTATGGTCTCGTCATATGTGAGCTTCTTGAACGGTGGCTTGATTGTCGGTAGTTGCCGGCCCAGCAGCTCCAACTCCTTTTGACAAGTATCGCGGACAGCGTTTACTGCCTCGGACAAGAGCTGCTCCGCCACGGCCATGGCGTCAAAGTAGCTTGCCTCCGCTATCTCTAGGTCTAGCTGTACAAACTCCACCAGATGTCTGCCTGTGAGGGCTGAGTCGATGGGCTCCAGCCTCACGTTGGGTGACATAAAGAAGATTTTGCCAAGCCCACTCACAGCCACCTGCTTATACAATATCGCACTACTCATCACCTTGTACTCCCTGCCATAGTAGTCGATGGTCGCCTGCTTCGCACCCCTGATTCCCGGGTCCGTTACTGGGCCGATTATGGGTGGGAGAAGTTCTATAAAGCCCTTGGACTTCAAGTAGCGCCGCATGGCGTCGCATGCAACATCCTGAACCTTGAGTATAGCCTTCATCTTGGGTGTCCTAACCTGCTTCCAACTCTGCCGAAGGACCTCCGCGAGCCTCTGGAGTTCGACACTGACCTCGGTCTCCATAAGTTACTAAATAGATTCCTAACTCTCATTAATAAGCATTCTTACATGATTTGAGCCATAGCAGCGTAATATTAACAGCTATTACCGCTACTTTATGTAATTCTGACGACATGCTTTTAGCTGATCCGTATATTTGCCATTACGTAGGATTAGCTAAATGACGACGAATAGTTCAAGACCCCAGCCCGTAGACACAAACTACTCTCGTCAGGCTCGAATGTATCCTGATGGGGTGCTGCTCTATGAGGTGGAGACCAATCTCTTCCAGAAGGGTTGGGTCAACACGCTGCTGAGGGATCGCCGCTACAATTCTGCTACCGCGTTCGAGTAGCTCTGCAGTCGATGAGAATGCGCTGAGATAAAGTCTCTGGATGTTTCTATCGCTTAGCTGTGTTGAGCGGCCGTAGGGTGGGTCAGTTGCGACACCTTGGAATCGGCCCCTCAGCGGAGGAGCTGTAGCATCCCCACATATCAGCTCAACCCTCTCGGCATAGCCACTCCACTTCATGTTCGAGAGGCATCCACGCGCAATCCACCTCTTCAACTCAATCGCAAGAACCCTATACCCCATATCGGCCGCCTCCATCGGGATAGAGCCAGTGCCTGCGAAGGGGTCGACTATCCACCCGGGCGGCTTAACCCTCGTCAGGTTGACCATGCATCTCGCAAGTCTTGGCATAAGCGCTGAGGGGTGGCGGAAAGGCCTCATCTTAGGCCGCCTAGCCTCTAACCTGCTGTATTTTAGCCGTGACAGGAGGGGCCCCGCATAGATACCATTCTCCGTGATGTATGCGCGAATAACGATGTTAGGCGATGATAGGTCAACCTTCAAGTAGGGGTGGCTCGACATGACTAACCCGCCAAGCAACCTCTCTAAGGCCGTCTTGTCACATTTAACGCCGCCAATCCTCACACCTCTTACAGCAAAGCTATTTGGCTCTTTCAAGAGCTCGGACTCGGCCACGTCAACTGCGCCACTTATATCTGGTGTAGGGGAGTAAATGATGGGTTCCACAAGCTCCTTCACATACGCCGCGCGTCCAGTTATGACTTCGGCATCACTAATGTTGGCGTTAATCTGGACAATCCTATCGGTAATCTTCTCAACATTGTCCACGCCATAGAGGATATGGAGTATCGACTTCAGCTCGCTTAATGCAAGTCGCGGCGCTTCGCCTGAAAGCAGTGCAAGAAGACGCTTCAAGATATAATTGTGGCTAAATAGTTTGCGACCTCAGCCGATATGTCGACCTCAGCATACTTGTTTGGAACGGTGTTTGTGGCTAATATCGCATCTGCTCCCGCCTCTAGGATTGTCTGGACAGAGTCTCCTATGAATAGTCCATGGATGCAGCAGGCATAGACCCTTGAGGCGTTTACAGACTTCAGTTTCTTCACGAGCTTGCTCATGGTTCCCCCCGAGCTTACCACGTCGTCTATAACCATCACACCCTTGTTACTGAAGCTCTGCCCGTCTCCCACCTCCACCTTAACTTCGCCAGTGTTTGGGTCTCTCCACGACTCAGCCTTCACCGGCTCGGCCCCAAGCTCCGACGCGGCCTCTATGGCTAGCTCCATCCCCTTCTTCCCAGGCGAGACAACATAGGATACCTGCCAGCCGCGCCTCTTCACATTAGACGCTAAAGTCTTTGCAACGCTGATGGAGTGGCTCGTAATCCCAGATTCCCGGAGAGCCCAGGGAGCATGTGGATTCACTGTGACCAGCTCATCAACCCCGGCAGACTTCATCAGATGGAGAACTATCTTGAGGCTCACAGTCTCTCCCTCCAAGAAGGCCTTATCCTGCCTCGCGTATGCTAGGTATGGGACTAGGGCAACTATACGTGACGCTCCAAGCTCCCTGAGACCCATCGACATTAAGAGTAGCTGGAAGAGGTGTTTGTCCTGGGGCGGATGCGTACCCTGAACCAGAACGACGGTAGAGTCTGGTTTTTCGAGGAATCTGAAATAGGACTCGCCGTCGGGAAAAATCTTGTGCTGGAGCCGCAGGGCTCTTACACCCATCACCCCAGCAATCCTAAGCCCCAGCTCACTAGAGGCAGGCCCAGCTACCAGCGAGAACCCTCCCGCCATCACTGTGACAACTCCCTCCTCGAGATTTATATTCACTCCCCAGCCCAAGGGTCTTATACCAGCCCCCAGCACACTATTATGTGTGGATAATTTGGGGGATGTTGCGAGACGGATAAGGGGGATGTTTACAGACATACCATTTAATTTCGGCTGGGTTGACGAAGGGTTGGCTGTCTCGGGCCGGCCCGTTACACGGAGGCAGATAGAGTGGCTTTACGAGAACGGTATACGCTCAATACTCTCCCTGACCGAGGACAAGATTCCACCCATCTTCCTCGAGGGCTTCGACATAGTCTATGAACACTTACCGACAGCAGACCACGACCCGCCACCACTCGAAACCATCCTAAAGTCGGTCAAGTTTATCGACGAGATGAGAAGGCAGGGGCGGAGTGTGCTGGTCCATTGTGCCGCGGGTCAGGGAAGGTCAGGCTCCATAGTCGCCGCATACATGATCTACAGTAAAGGGATGAGTGGTGAGGAGGCGCTCAACTGGATTAGGAAGGTCAGGCCTGGATCGGTTGACCCTGTCCAAGAAGAGTCTCTCAGGGCGTTTGAGACCTACTTGAAGGCGGAGAGGAAGAGGGAGCCCTTAAAGAGGCGTATGGGGTTAAAGGGCTGAATAAGGCTTAGATGGTGTGAGTATAGGTAGATAAAGGGTTTAAATCGCCCCCCTAATGACATATCACTGGACAACATGCCTGTAAAGAGAAAGAATAGGGGCAGGGCGAAGGGGCAGAAAGGCTCCGAGCCGATGGTTCAGTGCGACAACTGTGGTGCACTTGTTCCGAGGAGCAAGATTCAGCGCGTCACTAGGCGTGTATCAATCGTCCGCGGAGATCTTTTCAGGGAGTTGAAGAAAGCTGGCGCATACATATCCCAAAACATCATCACCGAGAACCTCTGCATCTCATGTGCCATACACTACGGTGTGCTCAAAGTTAGGCCCAGAGAGGAAAGAAAAGTACGCGAGATAATTTAACCATTATTTGTTCGCTCCCCAGTCAATTATTTGACCATTAATAAATATCTACTCACTCATTCTAAATGTAATTTAGGGTTTAGTAAAGAACGCTTTATACCGGATAAGATTTAATACTTGGCACCCCGCCTAGGTGTATACAGGGTGTTATCATGATGGAGCAAGCAAGGGTCTCACTACTCGGGCTACGGGTCAGCATGATAACCATCTGGCTTGCAGTGGTGGGGACAGCCACTCTTCTATTAACTGCACTCATACTCTATCTTGGGCTGCCAACATTCTATATCTACGGCGTCATAGGATTCGTGGTTATTCTGAACATTATACAGTGGCTCTTCGGACCATACCTGATTAACGCCATCTATAGAGTGACCGAGGCAGATCAAACAGCATACCCATGGCTGTACCAGATGGTTGACGAGCTTGCGGCTAAGAGTGGTCTACGCCAGAGACCGAAGGTCATGATAGCGAACATTAATATCCCAAATGCTTTCGCATATGGAAGCCCATTAACCGGCCCTATGGTGGCCGTTACCAGCGGCCTCTTGGGCCGTATTCCGCGTGAAGAACTCGAGGCTGTCATGGCGCATGAAGTTGGGCACCTTAAACACAGGGACGTTGTGGTTATGTTGATGATAAGCCTCATACCAGCGATAATATACTACATCGGTTATACGCTATACATGTCTGGCCTCTTCGGAGGCGCTAGGAGGAATGGGGGCAGCGCAGCACCGATCTTGATAGGCATTGGACTAATAGTTCTGAGCTTTGTGTTCAACTTGTTCGTCTTCCTGATGAGCCGACTCCGCGAATACTATGCCGACAGCCATGCTGCAACCGTGGTTAGTGATGGTGCGAGGAGGCTTCAGAGGGCTCTCGTGAGGATTATGGCACTCTCAGGCAGGATTAGGCCAGAGGCTAGGGCTCGGTCTGAGCAGCTGAAGATGTTCTTCATCTCAGACCCTGAACACGCAGTCGACCCATACATCGATGTGGAAAGGGCTATAGAGGAGTTGAGGAGGGCTAAGCCCAGCCCCCTAAGCGACCTCTTCAGCACACACCCCCACCCTGCAAAGCGCATCAAACACCTAGACAGGTTCGCCTACGCATATCTCGCCTAAGCGTGTTTCTCAAACCATCTATAGTTGCCTCTGCTCCCAACCCTCATAATTTTCTTAGACTCGTATAGTATTCCCAGCGCCTGACTCACCTTCCTGCTCTGAAGCCTTAGACCTGTTAGCTCATAGATCTTTTGCCTCACCTCTGATGTTGAGCGGGGAATGGAGAAGAAGCCAGTCCCGAGAATCTGCCTCTCAATTGTGTCAAGGGCTAGGACTGCCTCTGAACTGCCTCTCCTCCGCCTAGACTTTCCTTGGGAAGCCGCCCGCTGTTCAGCCGCGGAAGAGGCTATGCCTAGGCTCCTGTCAACGATGTTTGAGAGCTCTATCAGCTTGTTTAGAGAGGCTGTGACCTCCTCGACGCTCTCAGCCTCTACGCTGATGACGCCGTATGGCTTGTTGAGCTGTACCCTGAACCGCGGCATTCCTTCAGGGCCCTTCCCACCGGGCTGTTTATAAAGGAGAAGGCAAGGGCGGCCAGCTTTGCTTTCCCTTGTTCAGCAAGCAGGGAGGCACAGGAGTCAAGGATATTGTTCCTCAACTGGAAGGTGAAGACTATGACACCATCCCGAAGACCCGCGATTACAACCAGCCTTCCTAGCTAAAAGCCTCCTCCATAACCGTTACTACGGGGGTATCGGAGGATTTTGGATGTCAAAAACTCGACGGCATTCTCATACCTCTACCGCACAGAAATACGGGCTGAGGCCTCTGAACGATGCGTTGAGTGACGACACCCTAGCTATTTTTATGACTCTGTACATGTGCTGGACGAGGCTATTGATTCTCCTGCCCTGTTGGGAGAGAACACCCTCTACTCGTTCTTAGAGTGGGTAACGACTCCTTAAGGAGAAGTCGGCGCAATGCCAGCCGCATGGATGGCTCCACCCTCAAGAATCCCACAGCTAGTAGAGTCCGATGAGTGGCCCAGTTAACCCAGAAGGCCTCAAGGCCCTGCACTGAAGTCCAAGAACCCTTTTATCGTCCCTTACTTAGTGGATGCCTTGAAGTGTTTTGGCGAGGCCGAAGATTTACACCGCCTCGGTTGATGATGTGAAGAAGGGGAGGGTTACTGATGTGTATTTCGTGAGGGCGCGGGAAGTCCTCTCTTCTAAGGAGCTTTTAGAGAGAAGGGTGGTTGCCGATGTCCACGCCTACGGTCTTCCAAGCGGGTATCGCTGGGCAGTTTTGGCCGGTGTGGAGGAGGTTGTCGCAGTCTTGGAGGGGAGACGCGTTAATGTCTACTCAATGAGGGAGGGTGAGGTCTTCAGGTCTTTCGAGCCTGTGATGGAGATCTCAGGTGCTTATGGTGAGTTTGGCGTCTACGAGTCCAGTATACTGGGCATGCTACGGCATGGTTCGAGCGTGGCCACGAAGGCGGCCCGGATTAGGCTGAAGGGGTGGGGAAAAACGATAATCTTCTTCGGAATAAGGTGTGTCCACCCCACCGTAGCCCCTGCAGTGGATAGGGCGGCATTCATCGGCGGTTGTGACGCCGTCTCCGGAGTCATGGGGGCGGAGCTGATCGGTGAGAGGCCTGTAGGGACGATGCCCCACGCCCTGATAATAGTCTCGGGAAGCCAGACGGAGGCCTGGAAGTCCTTTGACGAGGCAATACCCAAAGATGTTCCGAGGATCGCTCTCTGCGACACCTTCCTCGACGAGAGGGAGGAGGCCCTTCTCGCGGCGAAGACGCTCGGAGACAGGCTTTACGGCGTCAGGCTGGACACCCCCTCGTCTAGGAGGGGGAATATGAGGAGGATTGTGGAGGAGGTTAAGTGGACGCTCGCCGTCAACGGTTATAGGAATGTCAGAGTATATGTGAGCGGTGGGATTGATGAGAGTGAAGTTGAGGAGCTCTATGATGTTGTTGACGGTTTTGGTGTGGGAACCTCTATAGCTTTTCCACCATCCATTGACTTGGCCTTGGATATCGTTGAGGTGGAGGGCCGGCCCGTGTCTAAGAGGGGGAAGCTCCCCTCCTCTAAGCAAATCTACAGGTGTGAGATGTTCCACGACACAGTTGTGCCTCGGGAGAAAAAGCTTGAACGGTGCCCCAAGTGCGGTAGGCAGGTTGAGGAGCTATTGAAGCCTCTCATACTCGACGGCGAGGTAGTGGGTGAGCTTCCAAGCACCCGTACTATTCGAGACTATCTGATGTCGAGGCTGGAAAAAATTAGGGAATTAGGTGAAATAGACCCTGAACCAATACTCTATCCTTGAGGGGCCTGCTCCCTCTTCAGCACTAATATGCCGCCCTCAGTCATCCTCTTAACGTCAAACACCTTATCGATCTCCTCCCTCCTCATAAGCCCCATCTCAACGACGATATCCTTTATCGAGCGCCTCTCCTTCAGCGCCCTCCTCGCGACTTCGGCGGCTTTATCATACCCGATAAGCGGGGCCAGCACCGTGATTGTGGCCGGGCTACTCTCCGCATAGAGCCTGCACCTCTCCACATTCGCCGTGATACCGGGTATGACTTTGTCAGCGAGGTGTTGGGCGGTCCTGCTCAGAAGCTCTACAGAGTTTATCAGGCAATAGGCAATAAGGGGGTTGCCCATGTTCAGTTCAAGCTCGCCTACACGGGAGGCCTCAAAGATCGCTGCATCATAACCTATCACCATGCAGGCAGCAAGCATTGACGCCTCGACAATCACGGGGTTGACCTTTCCAGGCATTATTGAGGAGCCAGGCTGGACAGCCGGTATCTCGATCTCTCCAAACCCTGTAACGGGGCCAGACGATAAAAGCCTCAGGTCATTGCATATCTTCAAAATGCTGCCTGCTACACCCCTGAGTGTTCCGCTGACCTCAACGCAGGCGTCTTGGCTGCCCATCGCCTCAAACCTGTTCCTCGCAGTAACAAATGGAATGCCGAGGGTCTCTGAGAGGAACTTCACAACCCTCGGTGCAAACTCGGGGTGAGCGTTCAAGCCTGTCCCGACCGCCGTACCTCCTATAGGTAGCTCGAGGAGCCCCTCCGAGGCTCTCCTAACCCTATACACACTCTTCCTCATCATCTCCGCATACCCGCTAAACTCCTGGCCCAGTGTTACAGGGACGGCGTCTTGAAGGTGTGTCCGACCGCTCTTGACTACGTCTCTAAACTCTTGTGCCTTAAGCTCAAGGGTGCTTGCTAGGAGGTCGAGCTTCTTTAAGAGCGTCTCGTGTATGAGGGACGCGACCGCGACTCTTATGGCGGTGGGTATCACGTCATTGGTCGACTGCCCCATGTTGACGTGGTCGTTAGGGTGGACGAGCATCTTGTCGCCCCTCCTACCCCCCAGCAGCTCGGAGGCTCTGTTGGCTATTACCTCGTTTGCATTCATGTTGGTTGAAGTTCCTGACCCTGTCTGGAACACATCCACTACGAACTGGTCGTCGTGGAGGCCCTCCGCAACCTCGAGTGCAGCCTTATAGATCGCATCACCGATGTGCTTCGGGAGCAGCCCAAGCTCGGTGTTAGCCTTCGCTGCGCCAGCCTTGATGAGTCCGAGCGCTTTGATGAACTGGCGTGGCATGGTGAGTTGGGAGAACTTGAAGTTCTCAAGAGCCCTCGCAGTCTGTGCGCCATAGTAGGCGGTTACCGGGACACGCATCTCACCCATCGTGTCCTTCTCAATCCGGTATTCAGGATCAGGAGGTGTCACAACATACTAATACTCTCGCGTCTTAATAAGCAGTATCCCTCTTTGCTCCGCCCAGATTGACAATTCCCCCGAGGGGCAGTAGAGTCTGCTTAGACAGGTTCCTTGATGCTCCACGTAAACCAGAGTGGAATCTTAACTACTACTCTTTCCCCCCTAGCGACGACCGGCTTGTTGGGTGGCACTTCTATGAATCCATGAGAATAGGTGATTGACGAGATATTGGAGGCGTCGGCGATGTTTGGATGCGCCTCATATCCCCCGCCATCCAGCCGCTTCAGAGTGACCCAGACAATCCTCTTGAAGTCAATCCAGCGCTGAAACTCTACAGTCTCCGCCAAATATGCATCAACCTTTATGATGAATTGCTCCGAGCTGGCTTCGAGCATATGCAGCAATACCGGTGCCGCGAGATAGTTAAAGACGTTGACTGTGGAGTGTATGAGTCCTGGAAGCATTATTAGGGGCTTGCCCCCTATCAACGCTACACCACCAACCCTGCCGGGCTGCAGCTTAAGCCCCTGTATGAAGAGCTCCGCTCGCTTACCTAGCTCAGCGCCAACCAGGTCGATGTCCCCTACACTTGACCCGCCTATTGTCAAGACGCAGTGAGAGTTGTTTACGGCCTCGTCTATGGCTGCTCTCACAGCCTCCGGCCTATCTGGAACAATGGTGTTTCCTACAATCTCGCATCCTAGGGCCCGAGCCATCTGGGAAACCAGCACCGCGTGCGTGTTCAGTATCTTCTCCCCACTCTCTGCTTCGACGGGGCTGTCGGTAAGCTCGTCCCCGAAAGAGAGTATGGTGACCCGCGGAGCCTCGCGAACATTAACCCCGAATATCCGGAGCGTCTCGAATAGCGAGGCCTTGGCCGGTGATAAAACATCACCCTTGTTAGCCAATAGTTGGCCGCGGCGCACGTCACTGCCAGCAGGGACTACATTCTCAAATGGACGGTATGGGTGAGAGACATAGATCTTCGAGCCGTCAGTGAAGACATCCTCCTGGGGTACAACCGTGTCAGCGCCTTCAGGGAGATATCCTCCGGTGTGGATTCTGAAGGTACTGCCCGGCCCTATCCGCCCCCTACGCTCTCCGGGCCCAATATGTCCCTCGACAACAAGCCCTACAGGCGCATCCTCTGAGGCACCACTGAGGTCTGAGCTCCGGACCGCGAACCCATCGACATGAGACATGTGGAAAGGCGGTAGATCGATCCGCGCAAAAACATCCTCCGCCAAGACATGGCCCACGGCGTATCTAGGCCTCAGGGTAATAGTGCCAAGCTTTACCGATATACGGCGTGTGACCTCGGCTAGGACTTCTTCAACATCGCTGAATTTGGATATCCGCCTATAGCGCCAGTCTCTCGGGCTGACGTCTGACAAGGCTTTCACCACGCCTCAAGGGTTTAATTGACTTTCCGAAGAACCTTAGAAATGAGCTATAGTCTTCGAGCACGCTCATGCCTGCCAGAACGTCGATGTAGGGGAGGGCCGTCATCATCCCGATTGTGAGGGGCCTGAAATTTGGCTTATCTGTGTGTGGGTTCAGCCATATAATTCTCCCCACCCTCTGCCTTAGATTGCTCATGCTCAACCTCAGCAATTCAGGCTCACCCGTATCCCAGCCATCACTCACTATAACCGCTATCCAGCTCCTGTTCAGCATGTTGCCATAATTGTCTATGAAGATTTTCAGACTGTAGCCTATACGCGTACCACTCCCCCAAAGGTCGATCTCGCTCGATAGTCTCCTCCTAATCTCGTCAAAGTCTGTTATCGAGAGAAGATCAGTTATGCGCCTCAGCCGGGTACTGAACACGAATACCTCTACGCGCCTCGTGAACCTGCTGAATAGGTACATGGCCCTGACGAGCCAGTCCGTATACGTGTCCATCGAGCCGCTTATGTCGATAAGAGCCGCCAGCCTCGCGCGAGAGAGGATCTTAGTAGATTTTCTCAGCTCCATTATCTCTCCGAAAGTTCTGAAACTATGCCGGATAGTCTTTGCAAACGCTATATCGCCCTTCTTTGAGGCGGTTGACCGCCTTCCTGGAAGAACGGCCAGCCTCCGACGCATCCTCTTAATTATCCTTTTACCGGTTTTCAGGGCATGAATGTCTATTGGCCTTAGGCTCCTCCTGTGCAGCGACTCAGCGGGACTATACATGATGAACTGGGTCGAGGCGCTATTTTGATCCTGCCCCGAGCCTTTCGACATACCCATTGGCTGCAGAACATACTCCGAGCCTTCACTACCCTGCTCACCGGACTCACCCTCCCCAGACCCGCCGCCTCCGGAGGCAACCTCCTCGAGAGCCTGCTCGATCAAGTGGTATTTCGAAGGGTCCTTCACCATTGTAACGCGTATCGCGGTCAGTATGTCCTCGAAGCCCCGGTCAATCACGAGGCCTATGGCCTGACATGCGTCAATAGATTCTGAGACACCAACCTTTAGACCCTGCCTTCTTAAACTTCTCGCCAGCCCGCAGACAAAGTCGTAGAGATGCATCTTTAGCCGCTTTTCCCCCCTATCATGGAGAGGATTGAGTCGACATCTATTCTCATTAAGTCCTCCTGGGTCTTAATTATGCAGGAGAGTGTAGCCACCACAGTGTCCCTATTGAGATCCCTCGCTGACAGCCTAGCCAGTGCGTTCGCCCAGTCAAGGGACTCGGAGATCCCAGGCTTCTTCGAAATCTCAGGCCTCTGTCTAACCACATTCACGAAATCAACGATCTTCGCCATAACCGACTCGTCCAGCCCTCTTACCTTCAGCTTCAGGATCTTCAACTCCTTCTCCCTACTCGGGTAAGACTGGTAATAGTAGAGGCAGCGTCTCTTTAAGCCGTCCCCAATCTCCCTAGTCCTGTTCGAGGTAAGTATCACTATTGGCTGCTTCTTACACTTGATCGTCCCCACCTCAGGTATGGTAACTTGGAACTCCGCCAAGAATTCGAGGAGGAACCCTTCAAACTCCTCGTCAGCCCTGTCGATCTCATCTATCAGAAGAACCGGGGGAATCTCGCCCTCATGCATCACAGCTGCAAGGAGCGGGCGCTTAAGAAGGAACTTCTCGCTAAAGATCTCCGACTCGACATCCCTTAAGTCACCCTTATTCTCCAGAAGCCTGATGTAGAGGAGCTGCTTGGGATAGTTCCACTCATATATGGCGTCGGAGGCGTCAAGGCCCTCGTAGCACTGCAGCCGAATCAGGTCTGTCTGGAGAACCTCAGCAAGCACTTTGGCAATCTCCGTCTTCCCACACCCAGGCTCACCCTCGATGAGGAGGGGCTTATTCATCTTGATGGCGAGATAGAGCGCCGTCGCTAGGCTTCTATCTGCAACATAAAGATGCTTCTCAAGCTTCTCGATCAGAGTATCTATCGTTAAGCCCTCGAGAAAATCGGCTTTAGACAACCTATTGATACACCATCCAAATCAGTCGAGTTAACTGACTTAATAAAACTTTTCCCTCATCTTATATTCTCGGTAGATTTATTTAGGGGGCAGACACAATAAGGCGCGATGAGGCTAGAAGGGTCTTTTGAGACGCCTCTCACGCCCCAGAAAGTTTGGCAGCTGGTAACAAACCCGAGGCAGATTAGCAGGGCTATACCCGATCTAAAAAAACTGGAGATCAAGTCCGACCGAAGCTTTGAGGCTGAGTTTAAGGTGAGGCTCGGCGTGCTAAGCGGCACCATTAAGATGGACTTCACATACATTGATTTGAGGGAGCCAAGCCACGTAACTCTTGTCGGAAAGGGGTCAGGCATGCAGTCGACAATCGACTTGAAAATAGATTTAGACATCGTTGACAAGGGGGAGAGGCTCTCTGAGGTGAAATGGGTCTCTGATGTTACTGTGGGTGGTGCCGCAGCAAGCCTCGGCGCTAGGATTATTCAGGACGTGGCCAAGTCTAAGGTAAAGGAACTCGTCAATAATCTTAGAAAGATCACAACTGCGGCTTAGCCTGCCCTGAAGGGCCCGCAAGACCTGTTTTAACTTGAAGACAGAGCTTCTCACCTATCTTCAGCTCTATCTTCTCGCCAGTTAGCCTCACGACGATATAGAAGCCGCTTATTTTGCCGAAGATGTCTGAGACATATCCTATAGTCCTGCCGTCGGTGGTGTAG
>CAKZUF010000014.1 GCA_937921685.1 uncultured archaeon | reverse complement strand
GGGCGTTATGACGGCTTGGTATCGCTGATCGGTGGCCCTGAGACACCTGGAGTGGGCTTCGCAATAGGTTTAACAAGGATCATGCAGTATCTGACGGACAGGTTGATGGTTAAGCCGCAGCCCGACTCTCCACTAGCCTTTGTCGCGCCGCTTGCTGAGGAGTCTGTAGGGTTTGCGTTCAAGGCCGCCCAAGAGTTCAGGAGGGCTGGTGTGCCGACAGAGCTTGAGCCGGCCCCCTACAGTCCTTCGGAGGCGATACGCAGGGCCGAAAGGCGGGGTGCGAGGTTCCTCGTATTGGTTGGGAGGCGTGAGGTTGAGAAGAATGTTGTGAGTGTGAGGGACTTGGAGGGGAGGTTTCAGGAGGAGTGGCGTATTGAAGAGATATATGAGCGGGCAGGGTCGCTTCTAGGCAGGACTAGGGTGGGGTAATGAACTCCATCCTCGCCCTCGAGATAGTCATTGTCATCTCTACACTCTCCATACTCTCATACAAGCTGAGGATACTTGACCTCTATGGAACACTACTCGCGGCATCAATTGGAGTAACAGTATACACCACTGTCGGCAGGGTCGGTATATTCCTGTTAACAGTATTCGTCGTCGTCGCAGGCCTCTTCACGAAGCTCGGCTATGACAGGAAGAGCCTGGTGGGCGCGGCCGAGCCTAGGAAGGGGCTTAGAGGTTGGCGGAACGTGATGGGTAATGGACTAGTCGCCGCGGCCGCTGCCGTAGCCTATGCTCTACTCCCCCAGCACTCCGAAGTTATTCTGGGAGGCTACATCGGAGCAATAGCAGCGGTCTTCGCCGACACAATGGCAACAGAGGTGGGCCTGCTAGATAAAAGGTATCCGATACTAATTATAGGCTTCAGAAGGGTTAAACCGGGGACGCCTGGGGGCGTTTCCCTGCTCGGATACATGGGTGCTCTATTCTCAGCGCTTATATTGATTGCGTCCTATCTATCTTTGGGGGGATCTAACCCCCTCGCTCTGAATGTTGTAGGGCTGTCCGTTATAGCCGCTAGTCTAATCGGAACTACCGTAGACAGCATAGTAGGCCAACTTTTACAGGGGCTGTACCAGTGCGAGGCATGCGGAAGAATTACTGAGCTTAGGACGCATTGTGGAGGGGTGGCTAAATTGATTC
This sequence comes from uncultured archaeon, assembly GCA_937921685.1. Classification (GTDB taxonomy): domain Archaea; phylum Thermoproteota; class Nitrososphaeria_A; order Caldarchaeales; family Calditenuaceae; genus HRBIN02. The sequence goes on along the minus strand of CAKZUF010000014.1, from coordinate 37,012 downwards.
GGGGTTACCGGCTGTTGGATAACCACGTTGTAAACATCATATGTAGCGCGAGCGGTGCAGTAGTGGGAGCGGTTGTTACCCTGGTTTTTTATAGTACTGTTTAATGAACTCTGGCTTAATCTTTGTCAGGCTGTCCTCTGGGAGTGTGCTTAATATCTCCCAAGCAATTGATAGTGACTCGTCGAGAGACCTGTTTTCGTCGACCCCCTGTCTTAGGAAGCGGTTCTCGAAGAGGTCGCCGAACTCGATCAGCTTTATGTCTTGGGGTGAGAGGCTGGACTTGCCCACTATCTCCGCCAGCGATCTGAGCTGGACGGCCCTGGAGTATGAGGCGTAGAGCTGGTTTGAGACGTCGCCGTGATCAGGCCTCGTCTTCTTTGGCGCGATGACGCCCGGGCCCATAAGTCTTGAAAGACTCATCAAGACGTTGATCGGGGGGTAGATGCCCTTCCTGTGAAGGTCCCGGCTCAGAACTATTTGTCCCTCAGTGATGTAGCCCGTCAAGTCCGGTACAGGGTGTGTGATATCGTCGCTGGGCATTGTAAGTATTGGCATCTGTGTTATGGTGCCCTTCTTCCCTTTGATCCTGCCAGCCCTCTCGTAGATGGAGGCTAAGTCGCTGTACATGTAGCCTGGGTATCCCTTCCTCCCGGGAACCTCTTCACGTGCGGCGCTAATCTCTCTGAGCGCCTCGCAATAATTGGTCATATCTGTGATGATTACTAGGATGTTGTAGTCCCTCTCGAAGGCTAGGAACTCGGCCAGTGTTAGGGCGACGCGCGGTGTTATGATCCTCTCAACGGCTGGGTCGTCTGCCAAGTTTAGGAAGAGGGCTGACCTCCCCATGGCCCCGCTCTCCTCAAGGCTCCTCCTGAAGAAGCGGGCCTCGTCGTTCTGGACCCCTAGAGCCGCGAGGATTACGGCAAACTCCTCCTCTTTGCCGGGCACGACTGCTTGGCGGGCGATCTGGGCTGCTAGAACGTTGTGGGTGAGGCCGGGTCCGCTGAATACTGGTAGCTTCTGACCCCTGACGAGGCTGTTCATCACATCTATCGCGGAGATGCCGGTCTGGATGAAGTCGCTCGGATATTCTCTCTGCTCCGGATTGATTGGCTCGCCGCTAATATCTCTGTAGTCCTCAGCGGGTGGTGGGGGTAGGCCGTCTATAGGCCTGCCCAATCCGTCGAAGACCCTGCCCAGAAGCTCCTCTGAGACGCCGAGCTTCATCGTATCGCCTAGGAACCTAGCCTTGACGCCCTCAATGGAGAGACCACTAGTACCCTCGAACACCTGGACTATGGCCTTCCCCTCACCCACCTCTAATACACGTCCCAGCCTCGTTTCACCGCTAGGCGTCTCAACCTCAACCAGCTCGTCGTAGGCAACCCCCACAACACGGTCCACAACCAGCAGAGGTCCTCGAATCTCCCGAACGGTTGTATACTCCACGCCTCCCCCTGCCCTACTTCGCCTCATCCATGCTTGAATCATACTGCCTGTTAAAAAACCCTCAGCGGTTCTTGGAGGTTTGCAAAATACTTATTGAAGCCGCCTTCGCTCTAACTTGGATGTCGGTCGCATTTGGGCGGGGCTATCTCAGGACCCGCCTAGAGCTGATACGGTTGAGGAGGGCTGTGAGGACGGCTCAAAGGGTTTACAGGATCCTTGAGGATAAGAGGGATGTGCTGATCTCGCGGCTGAACGAGCTGGTCGAAGAGGCCCAGGAGCTGAGGAACAGGGCCCTATCAAACCTCACCGAGTCATATCGACACCTGCTCTCAGCCTACATGGAGCTGGGTCCTCAGAGAATCGAGTCAATAGCAGGCACACTTCCCGAGACAGTCAGCATAAGCATGGACACCTTCACGATGATGGGCATCTCCCTCGTAACTCTCAATGCGCAGAATGAGGAGGTGAGACTCTTATACAGCTTTGGAGACACGTCGATAAGCCTAGACGAGGCGGCTAGAAAGATTAGAAGGGTGATAACAGACATATGTAAGGCGGCCGCAACCGAGAACAACATCTTCAGGGTTGCGAATGAGCTTAGGAAGACCCAGCGCCTCCTAAACGCCCTCGAATACATAATCATACCTAGGTACGAAGAGGCTATCAAGACCATCTCAATGGCGCTGGAGGAGGCGGACAGGGACTATTTTGTAAAGCTCAAGCACATTAAGAAGGTCTTGGAAAGGAAGGCAGCGGGTTAAAGCTTAATAGAGGCGGGGCTCAGGAGTGAGTCGGAGTTGAGCATTGAGGAGAGGGTAAAGCAGGTTCTTAGAGAGTGCGAGGAGAAAATTAGGAGTCGCGCAGCACAGTTAACAGCTGAAGTTGAGAGGGACTCTTATAGTGTGTTGGAGAAGGTTTTATCCGGGGCTAAGCGCAGAGAAGAGAAGGGACGCTAAAACCGGTCTATGCAGCTTGTCTATTGTGGTGTCGTGTACGGTTGGGCCTGAACCGTTCCCCACCAAAGTGGGACGGACACAGTCGCCGACATTTACGGTGAGGGTGGGCCCACCTTGAGCGGCATTAAATCCATAATCCCTGAGGTAGAGGGTGAGGGAGACAACTCTCTCCGCCTCCTCGGTAATGGGGTACGGAGTTTGGGGGTGTTCTAGTGACAGTTGCTGGCTCAAATGTGTGGTGGTGATTATGGCTGCCGTAACTATTAAAACACCTACAATGACGCAAAAGAAGATAGTACTTCTACGCTGTCTAATTTCTGGGTGGTAGTTTATTTATTAAATATTGCCGAACAGGCCACATCCTTTATCATGGGTCTGTAACACGGCCTGGCGTAGATCGTGAAGAATTTTATTTGGGCATGCTTTCTACACAATAGTGTTTAAGATTAAAAGGGTTTATGACACTCCCGCAAAGGATGACGGGTTCAGAGTCTTAGTCGACAGGGTTTGGCCCAGGGGTTTGAGTAAGGAGTCCACCCGTATCGACCTCTGGATGCGGGAGATAGCCCCAAGCACAGGGCTAAGGAAATGGTTTGGACACGATCCGTCCAAGTGGTCTGTCTTCAAGGCTCGATACGAAAAAGAGCTCGACTCCAAGCCAGCACTCATTGAGGAGCTGCTCAAGCTAGAGAAGATGCAAGGGGTCGTGACGCTCGTGTATGCGGCGAGGGATACGGGGCATAACAACGCGGTTGTGTTGAAGGAATATCTTGAAAAACGCATGAAAGGAGGGTCTTGAATAATCGCCCCCCACTAGTACGTCCTCTCGGCTGGCTTGTACTTCGTGATTACCACTTCCCTGTAGGCGAACTCGAATCCATCAGCCTTCTTATACACGAGTATGTGGTTGAGCCAGTTTTGGTCGTCCCTCTGCGGATAGTCGACCCTCGCGTGTGCACCCCTGCTCTCCCTCCTGTGAATTGCTGCCGCACTAATTACCTCGCAGACATCAAACATGTAGTCTATCTCAAGCACATTCATGAGATTAGTGTTATAGTATCTGCTCTTATCCTCTACACCTAGCTCCGCCTGCTGCCTCAAGTCCCTGAGCTTTCTCAGCCCCTCCTCCATACTGCTAGCCTCCCTATAGACGTGAAAGTGTCTCTCCATCAGGGTTTGGATCTCTTTCTTGATGCTGTATGGGTTGACGCGCGGAGCAGGGCCGAGTAGTTTGTCGTAGATCCTCTTCTCCTCCTGGTCTATTTCGCTCTTCGGAGGCTCGACAGCTGGATGAGCAAGGGCAAACCTCGCTGCCTGCTCGCCCGTAATTCTACCCCAGACAAGGCACTCGCTAGTAGAGTTTGAGCCCAGCCTGTTAGCACCATTCATCGAGGTGCAGGCAACCTCTCCGGCCGCCCAGAGGCCAGGTAGCTCAGTTGCACCGTCAATGTTTGCATCCACGCCTCCCATGTAGTAGTGGGCCACCGGCCTGACAGGTATTGGCTCGTTTATCGGGTCGAGCCCCGCGTTCCGCAGACATATCTCGCGTATACTTGTTAGTCTTTTCTTTATCACTTCGGGGTCTATAACTGTGAGGTCTAGTAGGAGATAGTCCTCGCCATCCTCTGTCTTAAGCCCCCTCCCTTCGCGTATCTCTGTTATCATTGCACGGGACACGATATCCCTCGGCGCCAAATCTTTAGCCTTAGGAGCGTATCTCTCCATAAACCTCTCCCCATCCTTGTTTCTGAGGATCCCTCCCTCGCCGCGGGCCGCCTCAGTTATGAGAATCCCGCTCGGTACAAGACCCGTGGGATGAAACTGGACAAACTCCATGTCCCGTAACGGTATTCCGGCGCGGTAGGCTATCGCGTATCCGTCAGGGGTCGAGCTGTGTCCGAATGTTGCAAAGCTGTAGATCCTTCCGGCACCCCCAGTTGCTAGGATTCCCGCCTTCGCATTAAAGACTGCCAGTCCGCCATTCCTGAGACTCATCGCCACAATCCCTGCGAAGCGGCCATTACTCTTGAGAATCTTGGTGGCAATCCACTCATCATAGAAAACTATTTCATCATATCTTAGACATGTGTCGTATAGTGTGCTCATCTCGTAGAAGCCTACCTTATCCTCGGCGTAGCATGCCCGCGGATAGCTCTGTCCACCGAAATATCTCTGGGCTATCTTCCCATCCTTCCGCCTAGCCCAAGGCATTCCCCAGTGCTCGAGCTGGATGATCTCCTGGGGTGCGAGGCTTACAAACCTCTCAACCACATCCTGGTCTGCGAGGAAGTCGCTACCCTTCACAGTATCCCACATATGCGACTCTAGCGAGTCACCCTCCTCAGGATAGAGTACTGCGGCAGTCCCGCCCTCAGCCGAGACACTGTGGGACCTCATAGGCTGTGTCTTAGTCACCACCGCTATCGAGAGGCGTCCGCGACCGGTCCTAGCAGCCTCGATGGCGGCTCTCAGCCCAGCAAGCCCCGAGCCTATAACAACCACGTCACACGTTATTTTCTCCAAGAGACACCACCTTCAACCAATATAGTTAGAGCAGATAGTGGATTTTTATATGTTCTCGCATAACTTCAGGGTACGGAGTTGTGAAGCCGCAGTGCGGGCATATCTCAGGCCTCAACGAGTTCTTCTTGACTTGTTCAAGGATTTCTGCAACCCGCTCACTTGACAGCGCCCTTACTGTTATTGTGTTCTCATCCACCTCGATGACATAGTCACCGGCGATCCCGAGCCGGTCCAAAACCCCCTTCAACACATTTACGAGCGGTGCAATGTTTAGGGAGGAGTTGCTGGATCCAGATAGGTCTATCACCACATCCCTCTCTCTCGGCAAAGCAAATGCACCCACGCCAGATAGAAACTCGGAGAGCTCGAAAGCTATTATGCTGGTTAGGGGCTCAAGGCCTACAAGCTTCACTTTAACCGTCTTCAACCACTTCACCTTAGGAGGGCGCTGGTTGCCGACCCCCTTGCGATTCTCACCCTATTAACCCCACCTATCATCTCGATATAGTCTCCCACGCTCCTAGGGACGTATTTTCTCCAGTCTCCTCCCTCGACCATCAGGGTCCGGATCTTCGTGGCGTTTAGCTCCTCTCTCGCGTATAGTTGCGCCTCCCTTGTCTTGACTTTCTGCTCCTCCAGTAGAAGTCTCACGAAGGGGTTGTTCGTGTAGACCACATCGAATCTTGGACACATGGACTTGAGCCTCGCAACCCAGAGGGGGTGTTCCCCGATATCGGGTATGGTTACTGTGATGACTCTTGAAAGGTCTTGGCCATCCTCCGCCAGCGCCAGCCTAATCATCTCTATCCTCTCCCCCGCAGTGAAGGGGTTGTCAAAAGTGTGGCTGAACTGGCTGCTCCCTATCGCGATTATGGCTTCATCAAACCCGCTCAATATCTCTTTGACAGCTGATAGGTGGCCTAGGTGGAAGGGCTGGAATCGCCCTATCAAGACGGCCCTACGGACATTCCTGATGCCCAGGTCTAAATCCACCTACCCAGTCTAGCGTTGTCTAGAGCTTTTAATCAAGGTTTTGTATGAATCATCTGGAGCAGTCGGAGTGAATATCTATGTAGTGTCTCTTCTTGTGGAGGGTCGGCCTTATATTTTGAGCGTAGGCCTCCGCTTAGCCTGTAATTGGAGAATAACCGCTTAAATAGTGAGGTTGGTAATTGGGTCTTGACGATGAGGGTGGGTCCAAAGAGGGTTCGCCCCCCTGTAGCCGTAGAGGTTGTAGATCTACTGAACCTAGCTAGGCTCGTCCTCAACCGGGGAGAGCCGGACGGGCTGTTCTGGTATTTCCCAGTGGGTGGGGAGAGGATTCTGGGCAGCCTATTTCTGATACCTTACTGGCGGGGCAACCTTCCACTCTTCTGCTACACAAGACTGCCGCCGGAGGTCGAGCCCAAAGCCTTCCTAGCCTACAGGAGCATAGGCCAGGAAGAATGCCTCTTCACCAACTCGGGAGACGACCCCAGATACGTGTACGGTGCGATAATGGAGATAGAGTCACCCCCCGACTTCCTCCTCAGATCACTCAAGAACAAGACCATACAGCGCGACTTCAGGCCCGTGCTAACGAAGGCTAAGGACATGACGGTCCTCGTCAGAACACTTCTAATCCTTTCCGAGGACTCTTCATCCCCACCAATCTGGAGCTTCAGGCATAATGGACACTCAATCTTCGGCGTCATAGCTCCGGTCTTTGACTACTATGATGCCAACGCACTCCCCGTCTTCCTCTACGTTGAGACGGAGGAGGACCCAAAGGCCGGGTTCCTACGCTACGTTACCGAGAATGGGCGCGAGGTAACGGCGTTCGTGGACTCAATCGGCGAGATGAGATACTTCTACGTGAGGATCGTGAAGCTTGCACATATGCCCCTCTGGACAGTGCCTGACCAGGCTGAGGGCCGCCGGAGCCAAAAGGGTACGAGGCAGAGAGCGGGCTAGGGTCAAGTTTAATATCGCCGCCTGAGAGGGGCTGTAGGTATAAATACTTATAAGCGTCTTTAGTGAGAAGGTTTAAATTTACGAACCACTTGTAAACGTCAACCAGACACGGTGCAACGGGATTGGGCGCTAGTTTGACGAGTCCGGAGATAAACGAGAAGTCAACACCTTTACTCGTAGAGAGGTATCTCCCAATACCTAGGCGGGATTCGGGGGAGTTTTGGACGGAGAGCAGAATCCAACACATAAGGCATCTCGCCACTACTGGGAAGCCCATGATGGTCTGGGACAGGTGCAAATCCGAGACGAACCGTATTCTTGACCGGCTCTTCTTCTGTAAAGAATTAGAAGACGCCAGTTTGGGAGATAGGGGGTGGGAGGTTCCTGATGAGATATCTGTTTCAACCAGCATCTGTTATGGAGGCCTAGAGCTCTCCCACCCGCTGTATCTTGGCGATATGTCCTTCGGCGCCTTGAGTGGAGTCCCCAACGTAGCCATCGCCCGCGCCGCCGACATAACAGGGACTCTTGCAGGTATTGGTGAGGGTGGGCTCCACCCGGAAGTTGGGAAGTGTAGGAGGATAGCAGTGCAGTGGGCTTCCGCCCGGTTTGGACTTGACCTCGATGTATTGAGGAAGGGGATGGCCGTTGTGATCAAGATTGGTCAGGGCGCTAAGCCTGGGATAGGCGGGCATCTCCCCGGTGTTAAGGTCGTGGAGATAATCTCTCAGACTAGGCGGATTCCCGTCGGCGTGGACGCCATCTCGCCAGCCCCTCACCACGACATATACTCAATCGAAGATTTGGAGCAGAGGATACTCGCCCTCAAGGAGGCAACTGGCAGGCCTGTGCTGGTCAAAGTCGCCGCCACCAACTACATTCCATATATTGCATCGGGGGTGGCGAGGATGGGGGCGGATGGAATCATAATAGACGGCCAAGGGGCGGGAACCGGAGCCGCACCATCGGTGGTTAGGGATAATGTTGGGATTCCTATTGAGCTTGCAGTGGCCGCTGCCGACGAGATGCTGAGACGGGAGGAGCTTCGGGACGGCTTTACCATTATAGCGGCCGGGAGGGTGAGCAGTGCTGAGGACGCTGCAAAGCTGACTGCACTTGGCGCGGATGTGGCCTCCATAGGAACCGCGGCCTTGATAGCCATGGGCTGCATAATGATTCACAAATGCCACCTAGGCTTCTGCCCGGCCGTAATAACTAACAAGATAACCGACAACCCCAAAAAGGTTCTCTCACTCGATACCGCAACAAGATGGGTTGTAAACCTGATAGGGGGGTGGTCAGCCGAGCTAAAGCTGATTCTAGAGAGGCTGGGTCTGAAGAGTGTTAAGGAATTGAGGGGGCGTAGGGACCTGCTAGTGGGAGTCGGGTTGAGTGACTCCTCACTTAGGATTCTAGGCGTTCGAGGTGTGAGCGGAAAAAATTGAGTATTTGGAGGCGCGACATCGTCTCGAACCTACGCCTTCTCGCCGGCGTTGAGGGCAAGACAGCGGGTGAGCCGCCCATAGCTAGCATGGGAGCGACTAACCCCCCGCTCATAGAGGAGCCCATGTTTATACTGGACCATATAGTCTCAGACGGTGCGCAAGTCACGAGACCGAGCATCGACCCATACCGCGAGCCTATTGAGACAGAGGTCTACCTTTTCGGCGGCAAGCTCAGATTTACGATGCCCATCATAATCGGGGGTCTAACTGGCGTATACCCCCAACACATAGATGCGGTGATTCTTGCGGGCTTTAGGTTAGGTGTGGGCGTCCATTTAGAAAAGCTACTCCGTCTACAACTAGGCACAGAGGTTAGAGGGCATGTTTTGCTTGAGGTCTCGGAGGATGGACTTCAGAGCCCGCAGAACGGCCCCTTGGTCTTACGTATAGAGGGTGTAGGGGAGCTGGCGAGGGTGAGAAGGGTGTTGAAAAGTCTAGCGCATAGCACACAGCTGGTTGCTAGGATCCCCTCCACAGCTAACAGTCTATTCTATCAAGAGATTGTAAAGTCTGGGTTTCAGACGGTTATCATCGATGAGGACTTGGGCGGTGTTGAACCGCTTGAAGTTTCTCTCTCGGAGGCTGACCACATGTTAAAGAGGTTGACAATCAATGGATTCCCCGCCCGATACCTTATGGGGCTAATAGCGGCCTCGAATCGGATTCGTTCAAGCTCTGACATATTCAAGCTTGGCGGATTGGGAGCGGATGCCTGCATTATAAGAGAGGCGTGGCGTATCGGGGTGGATTACAAGCCAGAGATGCCCGCCCACCTGTTGTCGGAGAGGATTGAAAACCTTCTCATCGGCATGCAGAGGGAGATAAAGCTCTTGATGGGCGCTGCGGGGGTCAGCTCATATCAGTCCTCGATAGTTGGGAGCCGGGAATTGTTTAGGGCCATTGATCTGCCCTATCACGTATGTGAGAAGCTCGGGGTGAAGCCGGCTGGAGAGTAACCACCACGTACGCCAAGTCAAGTCTGGATGCGGGATCTTCGGCATATTAAGGAAGGCACATTCAGGGCCGATACCATCCACCGCAGCCCTCAACGCCATCGAGTGTGTAAGATATAGGGGGAGCAAGATGGGGGCTGGATTCGCGAGAGTTAGGCTGGACTCCAGACCAAGTTGGAGGGTGAAGGCCTTCGCGGTGTCCGATACAGTGGCTTTTCAGATATTCAGCATGCTGGAACAAAAGGCGCGTGTAGAGGTCTTATCCCAGCCCAAACCTGAGTACACCTCCCCGAATGGGGCCCTAACATCCTATACCACATATGTAGAGGCCAGCTACGAGGCACTCTGGCAGGCTGTCCAAGAGGTTAATGGAGAGCTTTGGTCAGATGGGTTCAAGGGGCGAATCTATTCTTGGGGCAGGTTTGTCGACGTGTATAAGGGTGTGGGATACCCGCTGGATGTCTACAACCTCTACCAGATGGGTGATAGGGGCTTAGAGGGAGACCTATGGATTGCACACACGAGACAGCCCACAAACTCGCCGGGAAGGCTGCCTGTCTGGTCGCATCCGTTCTCCAGCGGTGACTGGGCTATTGTACATAATGGTGACATAAGCTCTTTCGGCTCTAACATGGAGCTTCTCTGGTCGTTGGGCTATAAGAGTTTTGTAGGCACGGATAGTGAGGTTATCGCCTACCTTCTCGACTATCTCACCAGCTTCCAGCACCTCAATGTCCAAGAGGCGGTAAAAATACTGTGCAACAGGTTTAACAGAGAGTTACCAGACACGGAGACTGTTAGGCTGTTCTACAGATGGCGTGGAGCCAAGCTCGATGGACCGTTCAGCGTCATAGCGGGCTTCAGCGATGGGGACGACGTCTACATGGTAGCTTTCGCGGACCGTTTTAAATTCAGGCCAATAATCGTAGGCGAAGACGAGAACTACATCTACGCCGCTAGCGAGGAGGCCCAGATAAGGACGATCAGCCCAGAAGCCAATGTCTGGACCATAGAGCCTGGAGACTACTTCCTCGCCTCCCTGAAGAGAGGGGTAATTTATCCGGGGAGAACTCTTCATGAAAGATTCTATATCCTGTCCACCCAGCTCAAGCGCTCAGCCGCCACTAAAGAATGCATAGACGCGTCACACATGAACTATAGGATGCTCAACCAAGCCATATTGGAGAGGATAAAAGCGGGAGCTGCGCAAGTAGACATCATCAACGTTAGGGGGCAAAGATATATTGGTGTGGGGCTGGACTGTCCAGTAAAGCTCAGAATATTCGGCACGCCCGGGAACTGCCTCGCGAACCTGAACAAGAGCCTCGATATAGAAGTTTTCGGAAACGTCCAAGACGATGTTGGAGATGTCATGACCGGTGGACGCCTGATCGTTCACGGTGATGCTAGGGATGTTCTAGCCCAGGCCCTGCAGGGTGGCGCTATCTATGTCAAGGGCAACGCGGGCAACAGGTGTGGCATACAGATGAGAGAGTATAGAGATAGGCGACCTTTATTGATGATTGGGGGTAGGGTCGACGACTATCTCGGAGAGTATATTGCTGGTGGAGTGATTGTTGTTCTGGGCCTGAACTATCTCAATACAGATGTGGAGATCGTTGGAGACTGTGTGGCTAGCGGTATGGTTGGCGGCAGAATATACATTAGAGGTAGGGTCAGTCCGGGCAAGATAGGGCTTAACCCTCCCAAGGGCGACGTTATGCAGTATCTACGCGGACTATTATTAGAAGGGCTGCTCTCAACTAAGGAATATAAAGCAGTAGGGTCGCTTAAGGACTTCTCACTCATAACTCTCAGAGACATACTATCCCCGGAAGCTGTAAAACGCGTCTCCAAACTATACGTGAACAAATACTGGAAGGAACTTGTCGTCGAGTATCGGAGACTAAACGACGATGACATGACAATTCTTAAACCACACTTTGAAGAATTTGGCAAGGTCTTCAATATAGCTAAAGAGGTGGATAGAGTTGTTGAGGAGGAGTATTTTACGGTAATTTACCCGAAGCCGGATACGCCTACGAGAGTAGAAGAGCCTGAAGAGGGCTAGACGCTTCCCACTAGCTGGGGCGAGAAGAAGTCCTCTTTCACAACCTCCAATACAACGTGGGTCGATGTCCTCTCGACGTAGGGCATTCTTAGCACCTTCTTCACAAACTGGCTAAGCTCTTGGCGGTCTCTAAACCTTGCCACAATTATCGAGTCAACCTCACCAGTAACATCATAGACTGCGACAACATTCGGCTCCTTGGCCAATTCCCTCTGGACCTCGAGCAGCCTCCCCTCTCTAATAACAAGCTCTATCACAGCCGTTATGTCGTAGCCGAATTTCTCGTAGTCTACTATTGCGGCGAATCCCTTAATCAGACCGTTCCTCTGCAGCCGTGCAACCCTGTATGCAACAGTTGCAACCGAGACACCTAATGATTTCGCCAGCTCTCTATACGAGGCGCGCCCGTTGCGACTGAGTACGTTTATGAGTTTCAGGTCTATTTCATCAACTTTTTTCAACACTTCGCATAAATCCTTGGACACACCTATATAAACCCTTCAACTCTACCATACAGTCGTATTAATCACTTTTAGAGCCTTCCACCGCCCTTCTAGTCGCCGGTCTCCTAGAGGGAGGTTTAAGCCTCTGACTCCTTTCCTGCCTGAGATATACTGTTCTGACGGGGAAGGGTATCTCGATTCCCTCGGCTTTCAGCCTTTTGACAAGCCTCTTATTCATCTCATGGATCTGCCTGCCGCGCTCTCTCACGTTAGTAGCCCTCCAGATCACCGTGAAATTAAGAGAATAATCTGCTGGTGCGAGCCTTATTAGTGGAGTGAAGTCGGGGTTTGTCCCTCCCATCTCCTTGACTGCTTTGCTCGCTTCATCGAGTAGTATCTGCTCAACCCTGTCGGGATCCTCGTGATAGCTAACGCCTATCACCGTGGAGAGTGAGAGCTCCCGCTCGGGCAAATCGTAATTAGTCACTATCGACTCAGCGAGCTTCTTGTTCGGGATTATTATTAGGTTATTTGGGAGTGTCTGGATCTTAGTTGTTCTCCAGCTGATGTCGACCACCGTCCCCTCGCCCACACCCTCGATGCTTATGAAGTCTCCAACCCTTATCGACTTCTCGGCCAAGATGTAGAAGCCGGAGAAGAAGTTTGCCAGTGTGTCTTGGAGAGCGAGGGCTATCGCAAGGGCCCCAATACCCAGAGAGGCTACGAGCGGCGTAATTTCGATTCCCAGCTCCGACAGGACTATCACGATTCCCAGCGAGAGGATGGCGAACTTTGTAATGATCTGTCCAAGACTAGTCACTTGAATGGCGGCTCCAATCCTGTAGCCATAATACTTTATCACTCCCGAGGCTATGTTGGCTAGAGTCCAGGCGATCGAGAGTATGAGTAGGGCAAGAAGACCCTTATCAATCACCCCGGCTATGTTGGTGGGCAGATGTACTAGACCAACAGCAGCGTACACTCCTCCCACGAGGAACCAGACAATTATCGGCGAGCGGATGGAGCCGAGGATGACATCGTCAAGCTTAGTCTCAGTCCTCGCCGCCCAGTGCCGAATAATTCTTGTCAAGATCTTCCTAACAGCGAAACCAACGGCTAAGACTACAGAAAAAACAAGAACAGGATACAGATACTCCTCAGGAAGGGACATGCCTATGCTCGCTCTGAGTCCATCCAAGTAATAAAAGTAGCCCGGGCCGGATTCGAACCGGCGTCCCCGGGGATCTCCTCCAGCTAGGGGGATCCAGAGCCCGGGATCCTTGGCCCCTCACGTCTGGCCATTGGGGTTTGGCCGCTAGACGACCGGGCTATTCTCGAGATAATGTTACGGAGGCTGGTATTTTATTCTTATTGCCGCGAGTGCGCATCTTTTTAACCATCTCCAGGCCAATATGTTGTGGCGGATTAGATGAGCGAGTCACTACTCCATTTAAGATTCACCCCCGAGATGAGGAGCCCAGCCATAGTCATTGGGTTCGCTGGATGGCCGGATGCGGGTGGAGTGTCCTCCCTCTCGATCTCTTATCTCATAGAGCTGCTGAATGCCAGCCAGATTGGACACATCGACATGTCCCAGTTCATCGACCATACACAGCATAGGCCGTTAGTGGTTATCGAGGATGGGATTCTGAAGTCTATAGGTATGCCGGGCTTCGAGGTCTATTGGGGAATTGCCGCCGAGAGAGATGTAATAATGATACGCGGATATGAGCCGATGAGTGGCTGGGACAAGCTGGTCAAAGCAATATTCTCACTCGTAGATAGGTTTGGGGTGGAGAGATTAGTCTCTATCGGAGGACTTCTAGACAGGGTGCCACACACTAGGCCAGTCAGAATATCATTCTTGACAACAGACAGGGAGATCTACTATCAGGCCCTCTCACTAGGGTTGAGGCCGTCAAACTATCAGGGCCCAGCAAGCATCCACAGCTACCTCATGTACGAGTGTGGAAAGCTAGGCTTGAAGGCGGTATCCATATGGGGCCATGTCCCACACTACCTCAACATAGCTAATCCACGCGTAGTCGCGAGCGTGCTCGAGAAGGTGGGCGCAGTCCTGGACATGCAGTTCAACCTTGACAGACTTTATGTTGAGGCCTCGGTGTTTGAGGGCAAAGTAGCGAGCCTAATCGAGAACGACAGTGATCTTAGACGGATTGTTGAAAGTTTGGAGAAAGAATATGACGAGGAGTCAAGACCCCCAGGCTACATAGTTTAGGATTTATCTAACTCACAAACATCCGGGAGAAACTTTTTCCAGATAGGTCGGTTGGGCAATGTTAATTTGTGCGTGGCCGTAGAATGTTTTTTAGAGATGGGCCGCGTTTATGTTGAGGCCTATGTAAGGGATGAAGGTAAGGAGTTTAAGGTAAATCTTCTTGTGGATTCTGGAGCTACATATACGACGCTACGGTAAGACGTTTGGCAAGAGCTTGGCTTCACTCCTAAGAGGGGGTGGAGCTGATTCCCGCGGACGGCTCTATAATAAGGAGAAAGCTTTCAAGAGGCCACGATAGAGATTCCAGGTTTTGGAGAATACCATACGCCCGTTATTCTCGGCGTGGCTGAAGACGAAAACCTCTTGGGAACGGTAACGCTTGAAATATGCGGGCTAGTCCTCGATCCCCTCAAAAGGGAGCTAAGACCTATGAGGACATTGATGAAGTAACACTGTGTTGGTGACACACCTCAGGACCTGACCAAATCTCAGGCAACAACCCAAGCTTGTATGGGTTCTGTATGCTTCCGCGTATATGTGGAAGACCTTTTCAGTCTTCGCGGCGCACTCATAACCTTCGCATCTACTTCAGGGAAAAATTCAATAGCATGACGCGTATGGACTCACTAGAAGTGAGATTTACAATAATTGGATGTGGTAGGATGGGTTCATGGTTTGCTGAGAGACTTGCTAAAAGGGGTGCGGATCTTCTGCTCCTCGACCAAGAGCGGAGAAGAGCTGTCGATATTGCGGGAAGAGTTGGTGGGCGGGTTTTAAACTCTTTAAACGAGATTCCACCACGAGCGCCGGTCCTACTCGCCCTGCCCATTAACTCAACCGTTAAAGTCCTAGGCCGGCTTGCCAAGATTAAAAGTCAGGGGCTCAGGATAGTTGAGATATCTTCGTTCAAGAGGCCCCTAATGAGACAAATACTCTTTGCGAGGAGGAGAGGTCATGTTGTGGCCTCGATACACCCGCTTTTTGGGCCTGGTCAGAGGGATGATAGAGGCACTGTTACTATTCACGTTGAGAGGGCGAGTAGGGGTGAAGACGCTCTTATATGGAGTCTCCTTCCTAGGACAAGGGTTCTCAGAATGTCTTGGCCTGAACATGATAGGGCCATGCTCACCGCCCTATCCCTCACACACTTCATAGGAGTCTCAGCAGCCAATCTTCTTTCGAAGGTGAAACCAATTAAGGTTGAGACAAAGAGCCTAAGCATACTGCTCTCTCTAGTCTCTGTCAGCTTAAACGAGTCCAGCGATTTTTATGCAGGATACCCCATGACAAGCCCTGAGGCGCTCAGGCTGTTCAGGAGATATGGCGAGACGGTTAAAGAGCTGGTCGAGGCGTTTGAGAGGGGCGAGGCCGTCAAGAGTGTAGAGAGGGTTAAAAGGGCTTTGGAGACCCGATATGATTTGAGGAATTTGTATAGGCGAGCCTACTCCAACCAACCGGGTAGTTGATGAGAAAGGCTCAAATACGCGGTAGATCTTTTCTGTAGCATGCCGAAATATACTCTTCCACAACTTCCATATGCGTACAACGCACTCGAGCCAGTCATCTCTGAGCAGATCATGACGCTACACCACACAAAACACCACCAAGCCTATGTTAATGGAGCCAACGCGGCTTTAGAGAAGATTGAGAAGGCGGCACGCGGCGAGATAGAGATCGATGTAAGAGCCGTATTGAGGGATTTGAGCTTTAACTTAGATGGGCATAAGCTCCACTCCATCTTTTGGCCCAACATGGCCCCACCCGGCAGAGGGGGCGGAAAGCCCGGCGGCGGCATAGCAGATCGTATTGAAAAGGAGTTCGGAGGGTTCGACAGGTTTAAAAAACTGTTTAGCGATGCGGCTAAAACGGTTGAGGGTGTCGGCTGGGCCCTCCTCCTATACGACCCTGAGGCGGACAGGCTAGTCTTAACGCAGATTGAGAAGCAGAATCTCATGCACCTTGCCCAGCTGCCTATTCTGCTCTCACTCGATGTCTGGGAGCATGCATACTATCTACAATACAAGAATGACCGCGCCAGCTACGTGGATGCCTGGTGGCAGGTAGTAAACTGGGACGATGTGGAGAATAGGTTCAGCAAAGCTAAGGTTTAGAAAGTAGAGCTACAACCCCACTACCGGTGCCGGTCAGTAATGAGGATTATCGAGTATGAGGGCTTCAGGCTGCTCTCAGAGGCAGGTATACCCACCCCGCGGTTCAGCGTGGTTGACGAGCCTGAGGCGGCTGTGGAGGCTGCCAGGCAGATAGGTCTCCCGGTGGTCTTGAAGGCCCAGGTGCTTGTTGGGGGGAGGGGGAAGGCTGGTGGGGTGAGGCTTGTTGAGACCCTCGAAGATGTTAGAAGCGTCGCAAAAAGCCTTCTAGGCTCGGAGATTAGGGGTGAGAAGGTTAGGAAGTTGATCGTCGCAGAAGCAGTTAAACATTCTGAGGAGCTCTACCTATCCATAATCGTGGACAGGGCGTCTAACAGGCACATGATACTCGCCTCTCGGATGGGGGGTGTTGATGTGGAGGAGCTTTCAAAGAGCCATCCAGAAGCCCTCCTCAAGCTCTCCATCGACCCACTAACCGGGCTTCGGGATTGGCAGACAAGAAAATTAGCAGCTCAGCTCAACCTCCCTACAAACGCTGCAACACAGCTCCAAGATATTGTAAAGAAACTATACAACCTCTACACACAGTATTATTGCGACTTGGCGGAGATAAATCCGCTGGCATTGACTGGTGATGAGAGGCTGGTCGCACTGGACGCCAAGATTATTGTCGATGATAATGCTGCGCGGATGAAGGGGTTCAGATTCGCTGCTGAGAGTAGCGCCGAGAGCGAGGCGGAGAAGCTGGGCCTTAACTATGTGGAGCTCGAAGGCGATATTGGGGTTGTCTGTAACGGGGCTGGACTCACCATGGCTACCATGGACCTAATATACACCTTGGGCGGTAGGCCCGGGTGCTTCCTCGACCTCGGTGGGGGAGCATCCTCGGAGAGGGTATACACAGCCCTCAAGTTCCTCCTCAACAGGCCTCACATCAAGCTAGTTTTCCTAAACGTTCTGGGCGGCATTACCAGATGTGATGAAGTTGCAGAAGGGATAGTGAAGGCCCTTGACGAGTTTCGCGGCTCTAAGAAAATTGTTGTAAGGCTGGTAGGGACAAGGGAGGAGGAGGGGAAGAGAATCCTAGAGTCAAGGAATATCAAGTATTTCACGAGGATGTTTGAGGCCGCTGAAGCAGCAGTCAGACAGGCGGCTTAGCCTATCTAGGGAGGCGCTGGAATCTCTCGGCCCGCCTCACTCTCAGTATTCAACTGCTCAGCCCTAGCCCTCAGACCACCCCTAAAGTCCCATAGACCCAGCACCACAACAGGGCACGCCAAAATGCTGAGAACAAGGTTAACCGAGAACAAACCCCCCAATTCCACCATCAGCCCCTGTACAAGCGGTGAGGACGCCGATCCAAAAGCAACCAAGGCTAGCACAGCCAGTGTAGGCACCACACCAAGCCCCAGACCGACCCCCACCTCCAAGAGTCCCCGAGCTACTCTATCCATCCCGAAGACCCAACGACACCCATCCAAAAATAAAGGATTTCTCCCTCCCAGACAGCCAAGGATGCCACGGTATTACGACACCAATATGGAGTAGGTAGTGAAATAATATATAACATCGCCACGGCAGGGACGTCATGGCGAGAATAACAACCAGTTTAGCAGCTCTATTGATTTTATCGATATTGACCATAGCTGTCGCGACGGCTCTAGTTTTTACAGTAATCGTACCGGCCTCCTCTGGTGCGAGACTCTTCACAGCCACACTTTCAGGCTTTAACGAGGTCCCATCCATTGTCTCGGGAGGTGTCGGCTGGGCAACTGTAAGGATATCTGAGGATGGAAGAAGCATATCTTACGAGCTTGTCTACTTTGGCCTCGCCGATGTATCTATGGCACACATACACATAGGTAAGGACGGCCATGTCGGAGGTGTAGCAGTATGGCTCTGCGGAGGCCCCAAACCTGCATGCCCAAGCTCACATGGTAGAGTCACAGGGACATTAACAGCCTCTGATGTACAGGCGATAACGGGGCAGGGGCTGAACGCAGGCGACCTCGACTCTGTGATAGAAGCGATAAGGGCTGGCGCCGCCTATGTAAATGTGCATACCGCAAGGTTCCCGGCAGGAGAGATAAGAGGCCAGCTCACGCCCCTTACAGGCTAAAAGAGGACACGCCCAGATAAACAACCTGAATAATTATTTACATCTACAATTTTTCTCCTAATTCTATACTCCGAGCAGGAGCTCATCGTCAGGGATTCCCGCGGCGTGGAAGATCTCCTTCTCGGCCACCCCAGGTTTAAGGGCCCTATACTTATCATAAAACGCACTCCTCACTTCTTCGACACTCTTGAAGAGCTCGGCCATGTTTCTGTAACGCCCCCTCAGGACCCTGTATTTCAGCTCACCATTAACATCCTCCGCTATCACACATCTAACGACTCCTCCCACCTTCTCGTAGCCCGTCTTCCGGCCACGCCCCGCCCCCCGCGCCTGAGCTTCCACAAGCACATAGACCCTCCGCTTCTTCCCACCTTCAGACTGTAAGATCTCTAAGCTAAACCCACATGACCCGAACTTCTGATAGATCCTCCTCTCCATGGGATAATGCCTAAGGGTGGCGAGGCCAGTTGTGCTGGGACTACTTATCAGCTTGACAACCTCCTCAACAATCTTCCTAGTCATAATTCAGCACCCTACTCCAGCGTATATCTGGAAATTCCATAAATATTAAGTTGCGCAGCAAAACACACTAGCATGTATCCCTGTAGTTAAGTCCCGGGCCCGGAGGGATTTGAACCCTCGACCTACCGGTTTCTCCCTACCAGTGGCCGACTTCCCGGTTAAGAGCCGGCCGCTCTACCTGCCTGAGCTACGGGCCCAATCAGATGGACCCTCACGATTAATTTAAACGTAACAACCCTGGAAAAGATCGAATCCTGATTGGTGGGACGGGAAGTCTCCTCTCTGGCATTTGTTAATATAATGCACCTCTAGGTTTATGTGTATGTCCGTAGTTGGGCGTGTTTTAGCGGTCTTAGCGGTCTGGTCTTTCGGCTCCATCCTCGGCTTGGTGTGGGGGTTTAGGCGTGAGTGGCCTGACTTCGTCCACGACGTTCACGGCCTCCCCCTCAGCTGGGCGACGCATACGTTATCCACATTCGCCGGGCCAGCCGATTTCTGGAGCGTAGACCTTACAACACTCGCTATCGATTTAGCCATATGGCAAGCCGTCCTAGCCGTCGCCCTCCTTCTACTCCTCAAGTTGAAATAGGCCATGTTTAGGGGCTTTTTGCCGCCGCGTCTAGAGCCGGATTAAATTTAATAGAGGGAGGGCGGGTCTGCATCATAGGGTAGGTGAGTAGAGCTCGGCAAGTGGGTTGTCGGGGGCGCTTGGCCGTATATCCACGGGATCCCACATATTGGTAATCTCATAGGGTCCGAGCTATCAGCCGACGTCTATGCGAGGTATCTGAGGCTGAGAGGCGAAGACGTCCTCTTTGTCAGCGGCTCAGACGAACATGGCACGCCAATAGAGGTCGAGGCGGCTAAGCAGGGAGTAGACCCGAAAACCCTGACCGATAGATTCCACACGAGAGTCGTGGAAATTTTTAAGAGATTCAGCCTCTCGTTTGACAACTACACTAGGACGCACAACCCAATACACATATCATTCTGCCAAGATTTCTTCAAGCGAGTATATGAGAACGGCTACATCTTCGAGAGGGAAATTGACCAGCTCTACTGCGAGAATTGCAGAAGATTTCTGCCGGACAGATTCGTGCTGGGGACTTGCCCACACTGCGGATACAACTATGCGAGGGGGGATCAATGTGAGGCCTGTGGAAGAGTTCTAGACCCGCTAGACCTCAAAAACCCGGTGTGTGCAATCTGCGGCTCAACACCCGTAGTCAAAACCACACGACACTGGTTCCTCGACCTACCCCAGCTAGCTGATCCCATCAGAAACTGGCTCGCCTCAAACCAACACATGCATGAGCGGGTCAGGGCCTTCAGCATGAGCTGGATAGAGGAGGGGCTGCGCCCACGGGCTGTAACCCGCGACAATAAGTGGGGAATCCCGGCACCCTTCCCCGGAGCGGATGGAAAAACAATCTACGTCTGGTTCGAGGCGGTTCTGGGCTACATCTCCGCAACGGTAGAGCTTGGAATATCTAGGGGGGATCCGAGCCTCTGGGAGAGATACTGGCTGGACAAGCGGACACGAACAGTCTTCTTCATAGGGAAGGATAACATACCATTCCACACCATAATCCTACCTGCTCTCCTTTTGGCGCATGGGGAGGGCTTTGTCCTGCCCTGGAACGTCTCGGCTACGGAGTACCTAACATTTGAGGGCCAGAAATTCTCCAAGAGTAAGAGGATTGGAGTATGGCTTGATGAGGCGCTAGAGATACTGCCAAGCGACTACTGGAGATACTACCTAGTCAAGATAAGGCCCGAGACCAGCGACACAAACTTCAAGTGGCAGGACTTCGTATCCACGGTAAACAGCGACCTCAACGACGATATAGGAAACTATATTCACAGGGTCTTGACATTCGTCTACCAAAACTTCGGCGGCAGAGTCCCCGAGCCTCACGGATTAGACGACGATGATAGGAGAGTCCTCGCCAAAATCGCCGAGACCAGAGACAGGATAGACGAGCTGATGGGCGAGGTCAGGGAGAGACAATCACTGATAGAGGTGCTCACGCTAGTTAAGGAGGCAAACAGTTACCTCAACCTTAAGGAGCCATGGAAGCTGCAGAAGAAAGACCCCCAGAAGGCAGCCACAACACTCTACGTGGCATCCCAAGTCGTCGCCGCCCTAACAATCTTCCTAGAAATCTTTACACCAGATACAGCAAACCGCCTCCGAGAGACAATAGGCATGGGACTCAACACAACCGGTAGCTGGAAAAAAATAGGGAATATCCTGATCAAGCCAAACACCCAAATCACAAGACCTACACCCCTATTCAAGAAAGTGGATGAGCAGGACATACTCAAAAGGAAGGAAAAGCTACATACAACAGCATAAAAGCTGAGAGAGAAAATAATCTTCTCTTATTTGTTTCAGTAAATAAGAGAAGATTTTTATTTCTAATTCATAATCTCGACTTGGAATTATAATATGAAGAAGGTGGAGATTTATGGGTTAAGGATTAGTGAGGAGATCGAATATGGGATTGATATTGCGGAGCTGATTGTTAGGGAGGCTCAGAACCAATTGGGTGGTATTACAGATCGTGACGTTATTGTAATTACATCGAAGATAGTTTCAAAGGCTGAGGGGCAAACCTATAACTTAAGCGATGTGAAGCCCTCCCGAAAGGCCTACCGATTGTCGAGAATCTATAAGACACATCCAGCAGCTATGGAGCTGTACCTCAGGGCCGGAGAGATAAAGGCAGTAGTACCGATCGAAAAACTTGCAGAGAAATATGGACACCTGTATGAGGATTATGCTGCTGATAGGGAGGATGCTCGAAAAGTCATAGGCGAGCACCCCTATCTCTTCCTAATTGATGTGTCTAATAGGCTTCTCACCTGGGGAGGCATAGATTTCTCAAACTCCCCACCCGGACACTGCACGTCTATTCCTAAAGACCCGGATGAGTCGGCTAGGCGTATAAGGATAAGGATAAAGGAGCTGACGGGGAGGGATGTTGCCGTCGTCATTGCAGACACAGAGTGGAAATTGGATAAGTTTGGAACAGTTGATATTGCTATAGGCTCCTCAGGCATACAGCCTGTTTCGAGAAAGTTTGCGGGTAGAGACCTTTATGGTAAGCCGAAGTTTGGTGGTGTTGATGATTTAACGGATCTGGTCTCGGCAGCAGCTAATCTTGTCTTCGGCCAAACAGGTGAGGGGATTCCAGTAGCTGTCATAAGGGGTTTGGAGTATGAGATGAGTGAGAAGGGGGTAAGTGATGTTGTTTACCCGAGGGGGGCGTTTAGGGAGTTCTTTAGGACCCTCCTATGGGAATATATCAAGTTTAAAATATTGTACAAGTTGCTGTGACGAATATGGATGTTAGATTGTTGCTCTCTCTGTTTTGAGCCTCTTTATGCCGAGTTCTGATATTATTTTGTCGAGCTCGTCCTCTTCTTTCGAGTGGGCTGTGAGAGGCTCTGTGGCCTCCTTCCTTTGGGGTAGGTCCTGTGGAGGCTCTCGTTTGAAGAAGCGCTCATCGATTGTCTGTACGGATGCCTCCATCTCACGGATGTAGCTCTCGGTCTCTAGCCCGGCGAGTATTAGCGATACTTGGATTGTCGAGTTGTAGTAGTTGTCGACCCTCGCCCCCCAGACTATTAGGCCATCGTCTCCCATTAGCTCATAGATTATCTCAGGCGGCCTTGAGGCTTCTTTCAGCTTCATGTCCTCCCCGCCCGTGACGTGGACTATTGCGGCGGATACTCCCTCGAGGCCTACACTACCCTCAAAGAGTGGTGATTGGAGGGCGTTGAATGTGGCTTCTTCAGCCCTGTTGGGCGAGCTGCTTCTTCCTATCCCGAGGGTTGCAAGCCGGCCCCTAGAGACTACTGTCTTAAAGTCTTCGAAGTCGATGTTTATGAGGCTTGGCTTTACTATTGACTCCGTTATGCTCAGTATCATGTTGTTGATGACCTCGTCCGCGAGGGCGAAGGCGGTCTTTAGATTATACTGGGGGTATAGTTCGAGTAGCCTGTTGTTGTCGACCACGACGACCGTGTTTACGAATTGCTGAAGCTCTGAGAGGCCTTTTAGGGCGATCCTCTTTCGAACCCCACCCTCAAACCTGAAGGGCATAGTTACGACACCCACGACTATTGCTCCAAGCTCTCTCGCAACCCTGGCACAGACTGGTGCTGCGCCAGTCCCAGTCCCCCCGCCAAGACCGGCGGCGATAAAGACGAGGTCGGAGCCCTCCAAGGCCCTTCTAATCTCTTCTATGCTTTCTTCAGCGGCTAGCTTCCCTACCTCGGGGTTTCCACCCGCGCCGTGGTCTTTTGTAGTCTTGGGGCCAAGGAGGATTTTGTGGTGAGCGTTTACTGTGTCTAGGTGCTGCCTGTCCGTGTTTGCCGCGATTGCCGTCGCCCCGTATAGCCCCGAGGAGACGAGCCTATGAACAGTATTGCTTCCAGCACCGCCTAAGCCGATTAGCTTGATCTTGACGCCGAAACCATCCTCAAAGCCCTGAGAGGCTTCCTGGCTACTCACTAGACCTAGCCTCCTCCTTAATGAAGTCGCGGACCGCCATGCGGATGGCCTCTGCCCTGTTCGGGTACAGCCGCTTCTTGACCAGCTCATCTATAGCTTCAAGGTATGCTTCAGGGAGGTGAACAGTCACAACCTTCACTTCACCACACCTCGGAGAGGCATCTGAAAGTGAATCTCAAATAAAGCTTCGTAATACGGTGATTAATATCGTGTAATGACTCTCCATGGAAGAAAGGGGGTTTCTGTTGCAGAAAATGATAATGCTAAATAGGTGCGGCGTCTACATTTTGTCGGATAATGAAGATTTTAAGGGGGCGCGAAGACGAGGAAATCGAGGAGATCATCAGGTACATCAATGAAGAGTGTGATAGGGGTGCTGGCATACTGGTGGAGGGTGTAAGCGACCGGGAGGCCCTCCTTATGAGGGGTGTTAGGGGGAGGATTCTGACACTACACGAGCTCTATAGGGCTGTGAAAAACGACCTGGGTGGTTTGAGGCTGATAACGCTGCTCGACTTGGATAGGGAGGGTGAAAGTATTTTAAAAAGGTTAGAGGAGAGGTTCTCAAGCCTTCTAAGATTGGACAATACGGCAAGGTTGAGGCTTAGGAAGACGCTGAAATACAGGAGAGGGCTAAGAACAATACATCAGATATTTATGTCCCCATAGATAACTCGGCTCTGGTGTCGGAGACTATTAAGCTTGAGCCCAAGTTGAGGGAGACGCGGTGGGAGCCCAAGCTGGAGGAGGAGCTCCTCGCCAGATGGGATTCTGAGAAACTTTACGTCTTCAGGAAGGATTCGAGGAGGAGGTTATTCCTGATCGACACACCCCCACCATATCCCTCAGGTAGGCCTTGGCACATAGGTGCCGCTGCACACTACACCCAGATAGACATGATAGCGAGGACCGCCCGGATGATGGGATATGAAGTCTACTTCCCAATAGGTATTGATAGAAACGGCATACCAGTGGAGAGGTTTGTGGAGCGGGAGATGAAGATAAGGCTGACTAGCCTACCACGCGAGGAGTTTATTCGCATCTGCTCCCAGACCCTTGACCAGCTCGAGGCCGAGATGCTCTGGATCATGAAGAGGGCAGGCCTTTCTGGAGACTTCGAAAACAAGTATAGGACAGACTCTGAGGAGTACAGGTCCCTTACCCAGGCCACGTTTATTGAACTATTTAGGAAGGGGCTGATTTACAGGGCCTCCAGACCGAACAACTTCTGCCCTGACTGCGGGACGACAATAGCTGACGCCGAAGTGGATTATGCCGAGATGCCGACAGACCTCGTCTACATGCGCTTCGACCTCGCCGATGGTGGAGAGATAGTCGTGGCGAGCACCCGTCCAGAGCTCCTTGGAGCATGCAGGGCAGTCATATACAACTCCTCAGACGAGAGGTACCAGCACCTCGATGGTCAAAGGGCGGTTGTCCCCATCTATGGCAGAGAGGTTCCGATAATTGCGCACAGCGCCGCGAGGCCAGAGTTTGGGACAGGGCTCGTGATGGTCTGCAGCTATGGCGATAGGACGGATGTCCAGCTATTCCGGGAGCTGGGTCTTGAAGAGGTCATCCTGATAGGGTTGGATGGCCGCATGCTTGAGGCTGCGGGGCCGCTGAAAGGGATGACTGTCGAGGAGGCAAGGCGTAGAATTGTTGAGCTGTTGTCTAGCGAGGGCCGGGTCGTAAAAGTTGAGAAGATCATGCACCAGGTGCCGATATGCGAGCGGTCGAACACGCCCATAGAGATCATACCTATGGAGGAGTATTACTTGACACAGTTGAGTTTGAGGGAGGAGCTGCTGGATGCAGGCTCGAGGATGACCTTTTATCCCGAGTTCCATAGACAGCTACTCGTCGACTGGATAAACTCCTTGAAATTTGACTGGCCGATCTCCAGGCGTAGATACTACGCGACCGAGATACCTATCTGGTATTGTAAGTCTTGTGGCTGGCCAAACCTACCACCTCCCGGCAAGTATTATCGGCCGTGGAAGGAGAGTCCGCCCTTCAGCAGGTGCGAGAAATGTGGTGGCGGAGAGTTCGAGGGTGAGGAGAGGACACTCGACACGTGGGTTGACTCTAGCATCTCCCCTCTATTCATCTCCGGATACATGAGAGATGAGAAGTTCTTCCGCCGCGCATACCCCGTAGCCCTCAGGCCTCAGGGGAAGGACATAGTGAGGACTTGGCTATACTATACCCTCCTAAGGTGTTATCAGCTGACGGGGAGACCGCCCTTCAAGAGCGTGTGGGTCAGTGGAATGGGGCTTGATGAGAAGGGCGAGAAGATGAGTAAGAGTAAGGGGAACGTAATTGACCCACGCCCAGTACTCGAGAAGTATGGTGCTGATATCTTCCGGTTCTGGTGTGCGCAGGAGGCGAGCCTCGGCTACGACTTCAGGATATCGGAGGCCCGGATACAGGCCGCCGGCAAATTCTTAACCAAGCTCTGGAACGTTGCGAGATATGTTTCACAGTTCCCCCAACCCAAGGGAGCGAGGCTTCTGCCCTCTGATAGGTGGATACTATCGGAGCTCTCGGCGTTGATTGGAGAGGTGTTGAATGGGTACAAGGAGTACAACTTTTTCATCCCTGCCACGAAGGTCAGAAACTTTCTCTGGAACCTTTTCGCCAGCCACTATGTGGAGATGACTAAGATGAGGGCCCTCGGCAGGACGTCGAACGGGCAGGGGGCAAGGGCCGCGTGGTACACCCTACACACTGTGCTAAAGTCTTGCCTCCTGCTACTGGCACCGATAACACCCTTCGTAACAGACTATATCTGGCGGACCCTGTACTCCGAGAGGTCCATACACTTAGAGAGGTTCCCGAGGCCTAGGTGGGACAAATCCTACACAAAATACACCGAGCGGCTAGTCTTCTTCAACAGTGATGTCTGGCGTCGAAAGAAGGAGATGAACCTCTCGCTGAGGGAGCCGATAAGGATAAGCGTGCCAGAAGAACTATCACCCTTCAGGGAAGACCTAGTAGCAATGCACAACATAGTAGAAGAGGGGTAGGTAGGGGGGTCAGACTGCCCATCGACGCCTCACGACTCGGCGTGGACGTTGGTCATCATCCCACTAATGGGCCTTTGGGCTGTTGGTTATATCTTTTGTCGCATCTCTCGCTATACAGTTAAATGAGGCGGCGGGGCTGGGTCCTGGCGATGGCTAGATATGTGAGGGACAGATCACTCGAGGAGTATGTTAAAGAGATTGGGTCGCGCGTTGGGCTCGTCTATCTCGACTACACTAGGATTAAGTGTGTTAGAAGCTATGAGACCAGGTCTAGGAGCGTAGCCGCACGCGTCCATGCTGGGAGCAGGGCGTTATGGGCTGGTCTCGGCCTCCGCCCCTGCTACGTGATTGAGTTTGTCTCGGAGGTCTTTGACAGGTTGTCGAGTGAAGACAAGGTGGAAGTCATACTTCACGAGCTACTTCACATACCCAAGACGATGGGTGGCGGGTTGATCAGACATGGCAGCCTAGACTTTAAGGGAGAGGTCGAGAGGCTGTCGAAGAGGCTAAGGAGTCTTAGTGGCCTCAATCGGTGACTCCGATGGCGGTGCAGGGAGCGCTGTCGACCTCGTCTAAAAAGAGTGGTGCCAAGATAACGTACCTGTAGGCGTTAGGCTTGCCAGCAAGGTCCATATCCTCGATTATTAGGAACCGGTTGTCAGACAGGAGTATTCTATGGCTTTCTCGCCCCTCGTTTCTCCGCAGAGGCGTGGAGACGCTGATTGCGTCGATTCCGAGACCCTTGAGGTTGGGGGACGAGTCTTTGAGAAACTTGGCGGCTGAAGGTGAGAAGAGGAGGCCCTTGCAAGCGTATGCCTCTGGATCCTTGTCCCTGTGGGCCTGGAGACCGGTCCTGATTAAGAGCAGGCTACAGGCTTGAATAATCTCCCTGTACGGCTCCAAATCCTCGGCCAAGACCTCTCCACCCGGCTGCTTCGGTATATCGATCAGTCGGACGTTCTCAAAGACGAGCTCCTCCAGCGAGTAATCAGATATTTTTCGACCGTCCCTGTAGAAGTGGTTTGGCGCATCGACGTGGGTGCCGGTGTGATTGGCCATGCTGATGATCCAGAGGTTGCTTGAGTCCCCGCGCTCGATGCTCCTGTAGTGTGTGAGCTGTATTGGGGGTGTTCCGGGGTAGAGTGGAGTACTTCTCCCCAGCTTATGGGAGAGTAGGACGAGCCTCAAAGGCTTTCTACCTGCCCATCCCATTCTAGCGTGTTTTGTTTAATTACTCTGCCGCTCGAGACGGATTACAGATATATTTGGCAGGAGGGGGTGTATCCGCGGATGAGGGGTATCAGCCTCGGCTACTGGGTAGCGCAGGAGCAGTATCCGCCAGACAGGCTTATGGAGTTCGCGATACATGCTTCCATCGTGGGCTTCGACACTATTGTGACGAGCGACCACTTCCACCCGTGGAGGGACAATGGGGGCCATTCCGCACACCCTTGGATATGGATGACGGCGGTTGCGGAGAGGCTGAAGGGGGTTGAGGTTGGTACTGCAGTCACAACCCCTCTTTTCAGGTACCATCCGGCCATCGTAGCCCAAGCCTTCGCAACCCTCGACTACATGTATCCCGGGCGCATCTTCCTAACAGTAGGCACCGGGCATGCTATGAATGAGGTGCCACTCGGGTTCCAGTGGCCCAGCTATAAAGAAAAAGTTGAGAGGTTGAAGGAGGCGGTAGAGATAATCCAGCTCCTCTGGCGCGGAGACTTTGTAGACTATGAGGGAAAATACTACCGCCTAGTAAAGGCTAAGCTATACACCAAGCCAAAGAAGCATATCAAACTATACATTGCCACCGCGGATAGGAAAGTGGCTGAGATAGCTGGACAATACGCCGACGGAATTCTCACGAATCCCCGCGGACTCGAGAACTATGAGCTGATAGTGAAATCCCTCGAAGACGGTGCCAAGAAGGCTGGGAAGGATATATCGACCCTCAGCAAGTGTATGGAGTTTAAAGTCTCATATGATCCCGACTATGATAAGGCGCTTGGAGGCGCCCTCTTCTGGGCCCCCACCGCTATTCCAAGGGAGAAGAGGGAGAGGGTCGCAGACCCGCGTGAACTTGAGGCAATGGTTGGTGAGAGCGAGGTTGAGAAGATTAAGAAGACTTGGCTAATAACGAGCGATCCAGACGACATCTATAAGGCGCTCGGAGAATTCCTCAAGCTCGGCTTTGATAGAGTATTCATCCACAGCTCCTCGCCAGACGAGGAGAAGTTCCTAAACCTGCTTGGGAGGGAGATACTGCCCTGGGTAAGGGAGTACTACGAGAGCCTCCGAATACCGATAAGGATCACTTCAGAGTGACCCTCTCATGAGCATCATCTTCTATGGCTATAAACGGTGTAAGACGAGCAGGGAGGTTGAAAGGGCTCTAACGTCGCACGGGCTGGAGCTTAAATTTATAGACATAATCAAGAACCCTCCGGAGAAGAGGGTTCTAAAAGAGCTCGTGGAGAAGTACGGTGCTGAGGGTGTTGTTAGGGTCGGTAAGGCGGAGGCGAAGAAGATTTATGATGTTGAGGGGTTTGAGAGGTTTCTGGAGAAGCTTAGGCTCGAGCCTAAGAGGCTTATACGCCCTATAGTCATTTTGGGAGACGAGGTCTACGCTGGTAAGGATGCCCTAAAAATAGTTGACCATCCCCGAGAAAAGAGGGTGGCCCAATAGGGATTGAACGCGCTGGATGTGGGGGTCTACGGTTTGGGCGTGATGGGCGAGGCATTCGCCCTCAACCTTGAAAGCAGGGGCCTCGCCGTGGCCGTCTATAACAGAACTGCCGAGAGAACAACACAGTTTCTCCAAGGCAGGGCCAAGGGTAGGAGAATACAGGGCTTCACGGATTTGAAGGAGTTTGTGAGATCTCTCTCAAAGCCTAGGATGATTGTGCTATTCGTGAAGGCTGGAAGGCCGGTAGACGAGGTGGTTGAGACTTTGACAGGCATGCTCGAGAAGGGAGACATTATCATGGACTGTGGCAACTCGCATTACAGGGACTCCGACAGGAGATTTGCCGAACTTAGGGGTAGGGGTATTAGATTTCTGGGCGTGGGTGTGAGTGGTGGAGAGGAAGGGGCGTTAAAAGGCCCATCCATGATGTTTGGAGGAGACTTCTCCGCCTATGTCGAGGCAGAGAATAAGATAGGGCGCGCCGCAGCGGTCTTCGAGAACTCAAGATGCGTCAGCTACTTCGGAGAGGGCGGGGGAGGACACTTCGTCAAGATCGTACACAACGGCATCGAGTATGCGATAATGCAGGCGATAGCCGAGGCATATGACTATCTCGCGAGAGGAGTTGGCCTCTCGACTGGGGAGGTTGGCTCCGTCTTTGAGGACTGGGGGAGGGGTATTCTCCGCTCATTTCTGCTTGAGGCGGCGGCAAGAGTTCTAAAGTACATTGACACTGAAACTGGTAAGCCGCTTGTTGAGCTAATCTTGGATGAGGCGGAGCAGAAGGGGACAGGCAGATGGGCGGTCGAGGCCGCCATGGAGCTGGGGGTCTCAGCCCCTACCATAGCTGCGGCCGTGAACGAGAGGACCCTCACGACCCAGCGTATACTCAGGAGACCCAGGGAAGGAGTAGGATTCAACAGAGATAAGAATGTGGAAGAGGCTGTGGAGGCAGCCAGAAGCGCGCTACTCGTCACGACACTCCTCTCCTACATCCAAGGCATATCACTCCTCCAAGCAGGAGCTCGGATCTATGGTTTCAGGGTTTCAGAGGCCCTCCGAGTATGGCGGGCTGGTTGCATAATAAGGTCTAGGATTGTTGAAGAGCTTTACAGGGAGCTTTCATGGTCTCCGGGCGATCCTGCGTCAGTGACTCTCGATAAGAGCATACCTCAGATCGAGGAGCTGATGCCACACTGGCTCCAATTCATCACAGACGCATCCAGAATGAGAATCCCCACACCAGCCTCCATGAGCGCCCTCTCCTACTATCTATCCTTGAGGTCTGAGAGGCTGCCTGCAAACCTGATACAGGGAATCAGGGACTATTTCGGCGGACACATGTTTAAGAGGGTGGACAGGGAGGGATACTTCCACTCAGACTGGGGACGCAGCAGTGAGTGATAGGGGATGGAGTATTGGATCCCGTGGGGCAGCACCGAGGTCTTCTTCGAAGCCCCACCCGAACTATCAGTCACAACCCCCAAACTAACTCCTCTTTCCAATGAAGAGGTGTTGTCTAGGGTCTCAGCCATGCCGGATACGCCATACCTCTTCATCGACTACCTGCCCCCACCAACAGCCTATAAGGCATTGCTCGAGAGGCTGGCCGAGTCGTGTAAGATCGCCTATGTCTCGTCCTGGCGGCTTGGGCTGGAGAGGGTTGGTGAGTCGATAGCAGAGCTGGAGAGGCTGGAGAAGAAGCCTCCCCTCGCACCGCTCAGAGAGCTAGCCCAGGAGACTCAAAACCCAGAGTCAGCTATACTCACATATCCTGTCACATCGAGGCTGCTCCTAAACAGAATAGCCACAAGCCAAAATGAATACCTCGCATGGCTATTCAAAATCCATGGAATCAATTGCTTCGACCCCATCCGCATCAATCTCTTTCCTGTGGAGATCTCTTTTAGCCTCGATGGCTTAGTCCAGGGCATCTGGACCCAGAATAATAGGACAGGCCAAAAACTTCCTGTATTCGACTCGGTCATAGTCTCGCCTGGTAAGACACCTCTAGATTCCACCTTCTACCTAGCAGCCCAGTCCATCATCCTCTCATCACCAGCATGCGGGGAGGGGGCCACGATACTCTCGGTCTCAGAGTGTAAGGAGGGGCTGGGACCGCCTGAGTTTGTACGGCAACTCTACGAGACCCTAAAAGCAGGTCCGGAAGGCGAGCTAAACTTGGATGCTAATCCATATAGACTCGTGGCAGCTGAGCTAGCGTCCGCTCTTCGGAGCTATAGGACTTACCTAGTCACCGCCCTTCCACGGAGCCTTGCCAGGTTGCTACTAGGACTCAAGACGTTCGAGACGTTGCAGGAGGGCTTCACCCAACTACTCAGGCTTCATGGACGGGGCCACAGGATGCTACTAGTTCGGGAGGGATTGCACACAGACCTCCGCATGCTGGCAACAGGCTAGAAGCGTAGTAGTGAAGAGAGGAGTCCTAGGAGTGGCCCCGGAAGGATCACAAATGTAACAACAAGCATCAGAATTACGCCCATGAAGGAGATCTTTCGGAACTTTGAGAGGGGCGAGACCATGTCTAGTGGTGCAAAATCTATCGGCGTCATTAGGAAGAAGAGTAGTAAGAGTGAGAGATAGTAGTAGCCTGTCATGAATAGTATTCCGACTGAGATGAAGGAGAGTAGCCTGTAACGCTTGAAGCTTGTGAGGCTTCTGAATATCCTGCCGCCGTCTAGTTGCCAGACGGGTAGAAGGTTTAGGCTGGTCACCACCATTCCCAGCCAAGCGGCGAATCCTACAGCGGGGAAGATGGGGACGAGATCACCTTGCGAGAATATGGTGTTGGCTAGATTGAAGATGAGGGGGGAAGGTAGGAGTGAGACGGCTCCACGCTGGACTAACTCCTCGACAACCCTCCTCTCAACCCACTCAGCCTGCTGGAATGCAAACGCCATCACGACCAAGCTCGCAAGGAAACCCGCTATAGGTCCACTTACACCCAGATCGAATAAGTCATCCCTGTTCCGTATCGGCCCACGCTGGAAGATTATGGCTCCGAATGTCGGCATAACGCCGGGGATGCCCGGTATAAAGTATGGCAGACTGGAGTCGATCCTGTCCTGCCATGCAGAGACCTTGTGCCCGAGCTCGTGTATCCCTATTATGGAAAGAACACCGACGGTGTAGGCGACGGCTTCCCAAAATCTCGGGCCAGCCGGGAAAGCATCTATTCCCCCCGACCTTATCACACCATCGACAAAGACCGTGAAGACGGTGACGATAAACAGGATTAGTGGCCACCTGCTTCTACGCCTCCCCGGTGAGGTGTAGGGATAGATCTTTAACATTACTTCACCCTCGACATCCTGTGCGACTGGGACAAAGCCTATGCGGGAAAGCTCCGAGTATATTGTCTTGAAGCTTTCCTTAATCTCTCTCGTCATGACCTTGAAAGTCAAGACACCCTCGACATAGACTGCCTCGCGAACAGGAAGATTGGTCCTAACTATGTTGTTAATCGCTTCGAGCCTATCTCCATAGGATTCAGGGCCGAGTATCAAGCCGTTTAGTGCATTCTAGATGTATAGGCTGGTAAAAAACCCTATTCCCATGGCCAGGAAGGTCTACTAACCATGAAGTCCTTGTATCCTTGTAAAGCATAAGTATCCCTTGCATACATAATATGTAGCCATGGACATTACCGTAGAGGGTCTGCTGGTTAACGTAGTGCTGCTGCTGGCCGGCGCCCTTATAGGGCTTGGCGTCGCCAAGGCGGTCAAGGGCCTCCTACTCATCATATTTGCATTAATAATACTGTTCTTTTTCGGATTCACAATTGCAGGCCTCATCTCACCCGCAGCTGTTGCTTCACTCTTCGGTCCATTGGCGAGCCTAATATTGGAGTTTCTTGCACTACTCGCGAGATACCCCGCCATTGCTGTTGGATTGCTTTTAGGCTTAATTATAGGAGCCATTAGGTAATTCTTCTCCACAGCTGCTTAAAGCACCATGAGGCGAAGCTTGCGAGCTCTCCAATTGCCAGCTTGCTCTCACCCCCACCCCTCTCGTAGAAGTTTATCGGAACCTCGAGAATCTTGTAGCCTAAGAGGTAGTATCGGTAGAGGGTCTCCACTTGAAAGGTGTATCCCGACTCGTATTGCCTGTCCTCTGCGAAGGCCTCTTCTAACACCTTTCTCGAGATGGCTCTGTAACCGCTTGTGGCGTCCTTCACCCTTAACCCTACTGTATGCCTAACGAGCAGGTTGGCACCTCTGCTGATTAGCTTCCTCCAAACACTCCCACCCCTCCATCCTCCACCCCGAATGTATCTTGAGCCCACCACAACGTGGGCCCTCCCCTCGAGTATAGGATCAACTAAGCTGGGGAGCTGGCCTGGGTCATGGCTCCCATCCGCATCCATCTCGACGGCCGCGACGAAGTCGCCCAGATTCTTCAGGCACCACCTGAAGCCGTCAACATATGCGGAGCCCAGACCCAGTTTGCCAGGCCTCCTCAACACAGAGACATTGCCAAACCTTTTTCCAAAATCATCTACGATCTCAACCGTGCCATCCGTACTGCCATCATCAACCACCAGCACATGAATGTCAAAGTTCACAAAACTGGATATAGACTCAAGCGAGTCAAGCACTCTCCCAATGTTCTCAGCCTCATTATAAGTCGGAATAACAACAGCAACCAGCGCCATCTAATAGCATCGCTGAGAAAGTCCAATTAGAATCTTTCCAGCCAAAGAGGTATGTAAACCCCCCTAAATGGTTTAGGCGCTTATTCTGAGCCTATGGCATTCCTATAAATACGACCCACTAAAATTAAGGCGGCAGAAAAGAGAGGAAAAGGTAAGTTGGGCAGGCGTGTGGAGGTCGAGTTTAAGCCACCATTCATACTTGTCAAGTCTCAATCATTTTCAGCCCTCTTCGATAGACTCGCGAGGTATAGAGTAGTAGGCTTTTTCGGCTGGTCCTCAATAGCTCTAATCCCAGCAATTGCAGCAGTAGGACTTTTACTGCTCCTGTTATCACTCCAAGCCCTCTTGAGCAGACCCGAGGTTCAGGAGGCGCAGCGGGAGGCCGGGCCCCAGAGCCTCCTACTCATACCGGGACTTAACCCCTATCTTCCAATTATATACGGCTGGCTTGGGCTCGTGGTAGCTCTAATAGTTCACGAAGGTGCCCACGGAGTCTTGGCTCGCAGACTCGGATATAACGTGAAGTCGAGTGGACTCATACTCTTCGCTGTCTTGCCTATAGGAGCTTTTGTTGAGACAGATGAGGAGGAGATGAAAAGGGGGAGGGGTAGGGATGTCGTGAGAATACTGGCAGGTGGCCCCGCATCCAACATCCTGATAGCCATACTCTCTCTTGGGCTGCTGATTACGGCAACTAGCGGACTACAGCCCATAACCATGATAACGGTTGAGGAGGTCATTAGCAATTCCCCCGCAGAGGCGGCGGGACTCCAGCCAGGCGACGTTATAGCCAGCGTCAACGGCCGACCAGTAACCAGTCTCTCAGTCCTCTCAGAGTCCATTAATGCAGCGGGCTACGGTGGATCAATAAGCCTCGAAGTGATAAGGAGTGGTGTAGGGGTTGTTAGACTCACCGTTGGTGTTGCT
Organism: uncultured archaeon; assembly: GCA_937921685.1. GTDB lineage: Archaea > Thermoproteota > Nitrososphaeria_A > Caldarchaeales > Calditenuaceae > HRBIN02. The sequence continues at coordinate 2,332 of CAKZUF010000014.1, read as the reverse complement.
GAACTGGGAGCTGGGAGGCCGATGATTGGTGTGAGGCTAGCAAATGCGGAGATGCAGCAGTGGGCCTCCGACTACCTAGAGAGATACAAATCAGCCAGCCTCGCGAACCCGCTAATCTATCTCCTCCCACCAACATTTCCAAACTCACTCCACCCATTCTCCGAGGCCCAGATATGCATTGACTCAACAGCACCTTCACCGCGCTGCTTCACGATATCGGGCCTATACACACACTCTATACTAGGCAACGCATATCCAGTTATCGCGAACATGCTCTACTGGATATGGTTCGTCAACTTCAATGTAGGCATCTTCAACGCCCTGCCCATCTACCCACTAGACGGGGGGCAGATATTTAGAAGGACACTTTCCACCTTCTTCGGCTCGCGGATGGGGGAGAAGGCTGTTGTGGCGGCCACCCTAGCAGTCAGCCTTGCCTTGGTGGGGCTGGTCCTCTCCCTCTTCATGATACCATACCTCGCATTACTGGCCTGACCGTTCCGGCCGTGACACTGTTTAAAAATTCGGAGAGAAAGAATCTTGCAGGCGTGTGGGGAGGCATAGACCTCATCGTAAAGCCGCCCCTCAGACGAGCCGCTATCGAGGCAGTAACCGTGATCGGTGCAGGCGCTTATGAGGCTGTCTTCATCAACCTGCCCCGCTGCCTCCAACAATACGTCTCCAAGCTAGCCGAGACCGGGGACGTCGAGGGTTTCATAGAGGAGGCAAGGACGGGTTCGGGGCTATCTGAGAGCTATCTCACAGCGCTTGTCAGAGGTCATGAGAGCTTCCTTAGACTCCTGCCCAGGGTCTCGGGTGGGAGAGAGATTATATGCTATTCGCCGAGCCCCACCGATGAGGAGATACGAGCCGCCCTCGAGCTGCCCTCACTCATACTGCGAGACTCGGTCACAATGAAGGTGAGCCTGGAACAGTGGCTAAGCTTGATAGAGGAGATGGTTGAATCCGCTAAAAGTAAACTCGAGGAGGAGGTTGACTTCCTGATAGGGGAGGCGGGCAGGTTCAGGTCTTCTGCATGCATATGCGATCCAGGAGCCGCTGTCAGCCTCATGAAACTCCTCCAGAAACGAGCACCCACGCGGATACTCTATACAGGCCTTCCCTACAGGTTCACCCCCCTACAAACCCTCCTAAGACTCTACCGCCATAAACCCCCACCGGCAGGCGAAGTAGAAAAACACATCAAACAACACTTAAGATTCGTGCAAAAATACGTAGTCCCGCTGGGACTCGAGGACGGGCTGGAAGCTTGGACAGAAAAAGAGCTTAAATGGCTCAGAGGAAGGCCCGATAAGCCACCAGCCCACCCCCCAACGCCTTCTGAAACTTAAATTATCGGACATACATCCTCAAAGCGGAGCGGGGTAGGGTAGCCAGGAATCCCGCCGGGCTCATAACCCGGAGATCGGTGGTTCAAATCCACCCCCCGCTATAAACCCCCACCGGCAAGCGGAGTAGAAAAACATATCAAACAACAACTCACACCCCACCCCAATTACCCTCGATACAATATCCTGCGGTATTATCTCGGGGTAGTGGTCCGTCCCCTCCTCAATCTCCTGGAGATGTTCAGGCCTGATGAAATCCGCCACCGCTTGGTAACTCTCCTCTATCTTCTTCTTCAAGCGGCGGTCTTCATGGTGATGGTGTGGGTGGATGTATAGGTCGTCTACGTCTCAGTAAAAGAGTCAAGCCTAACCTGACCCCTCACGTGAAGAGGATCTACGCTGGAGAATATGTTTGGAATAGGACTGAGCCATGTGCAGGCCTATTATCAGCCCTTCAACATACTTTCACTTAGGTGTCTGAAGGTTTATTGGCCGGCCAATATTCAGTCTGTTACGTTTGTGTATGGCCGGTCCCATATAGCTGATATTGGGGGGTGGGCTGGTGGCTGGGTGGTAGTGAATGGGGGCTATATGCTCCCTCCACAAACCCCACGGCACCTCCTGGTCCCGGGAGGAGGGCCGCCAGTAGTGGGACGGGGGATGGCGGGAGAAACAATCAGCGACGACTAGCACCGGAAGTGAGGGAAAAACTCTTGGAGGCCTTGAGGCTAGGTGTCGAGAGGGGATATGGCTATGTCAGGATCTGGAGGGTGTTGAGGGTAGGTGGGGTAGAGGTATCGAGGTCTACTGTTAGAAGATACTACTACAAGAGCTTCGGAGAGAGGGTGAGAAGGCGTAGACAATACCTGGATAGAGCTACTAGACTCAGGTTATTCGAAGAGGTTAAAAGACTTAGGAGAATAGGATACTCGTATAGCAAGATCATAAAGGAGATAGAGGAGACATACAGGGTCAAGCTAGCC
>CAKZUF010000013.1 GCA_937921685.1 uncultured archaeon | reverse complement strand
AGCTTGATTGATTCCTCCTCGATCCTGCCGCGTTTCTTGAAGTTTGCTCCGAGGTTTCTGAACTCCTGCCGGTTCCATCCTACTCCCAGTCCCACGATTAGCCTGCCGCCGGTGAGGGAGTCGATGGTGGCGAGCTGCTTGGCAGTTAGGACGGCGTTTCTCATGGGTATGACTATGACGGAGGTACCTATTCTTATCCGCTCAGTTACAGAGCCTATTGCCGCGAGAACGGCTATGCTCTCGTATATTCGTCCATAGGGATAGTAGTTGGATGGGTCGATGACGACGTGGTCTGTGGTCCAGACCGAGTCGTATCCAAGCTCCTCCGCCGCCCTCGCAACGCTGTATACGGAGTCGGGCGACAGGTGGCGGCCGAAGTGGGGGATAGCTACTCCGAGAAGTGGGCGAGGCACAACACTATTCGCCCCCTCCCCCACTATTTACATTTTGGCCGTGGGGCTGGCTACATCGCCCAGAGGGGGTTGGTCTTCCGCTTAATCTCTACTATCTCGTTAAGCGCGGATTTTGCATCCTCACTAAGCCTGTCCTGGAAGGTTGTCAAGAGAAGGCGGGCATCACCCTCGGGTATCGAGACATATAATGTCTCGCCCTCCTTTATGTGCCTCCCAACCACTGGCTCCCTCATCGAGATGGCCACCCTCTCTCCGGCAGAGGCAGCAGCCACCGGCCTCCCCATGTTCTGAAGCTGCGTAACAACACCTACAACTCGGCCCGACGAGTTCATCAGGCTGACGTGTGGTGTAAGCTGGCCAGATAGAACCTCGACGCCGAATATCGCTGGGTTGCTCCTCCTGAATACTAGGCCTTCAAGGACCTTGATCTTGGCTGGCTTGACAAGCCTCTCAAAGCTGGCTCTCGCACGCTCCTCTCTAGTTGTGGTAACCCACTGTAGATACTCGTCGACCAGTCGGAAGAGGACCTCGCCCCTGAATATCCTTACCCCCCGGCTCGCGGCCTCCGCCTCAAGCTCCTTAGACACATCGACGTTGAATGCAAGGATCACGCCTAGGAACTCGTCCTTCAGCTTGACCGCGGCGGACTCCATCACATCCCTCTTCGAGACATCGCCTATGTCGGCCGACCTTATCGGGACACCCTTCTCCCTCAGATAGTTCACCATGGCCTCGAGCGTACCCAGGGTGTCTGCCTTCACGACGACTCCTATCCTGTCTGTCCTAACTACGAACTCTCCAACCTCGCTCTGCAGCCTGGCGAAGACCTCTTCGAGCCTTTCCCCGCTTGAGACGACGTAGAGTGGTGAGCCTGGCACGGCGGCGTCGAGGCCCTCGCCGACCATCTTCACGCCAGCCGAGGCCCTGACCTCCTCCACGTTTCTGAACCTGTCCCGCGGGTCTCTCATCTCGTCCAGCGGCTTGGGCATTAGGAGGGCTCTGACCCTCACCACCATCGGGCCATCCCTGCCAAGCACAGCTACCCTATCCTCCACGCGTAGTATGCCGTCGCTTATCACGGCGTTGGCTGTGGCTCCAAGCCCAAGCTCCTCGACAACCTCTAGAATAGCTCCCTCGGCCCCCTTCTCTTCGGCCTCTAGCTGCCTCGACATGTAGGCCTGGGCCAGCCCCAGGATCACGAGCAGTAGGTCTGCCACACCCTCGCCGGTCTTCGCGCTGACCGGCACGATAGCCACGGTCCTAGCGAAGTTGGTTATCCGCGTGTAGAGGTCTGACTGGAACCCGAGACTTGAGAGCTGGCCCACAACACTGTATATGCGGGTTTCTAGGGCCTCCCTTACTCGCGGAGACTGGTTGTTGAAGGAGTCTTTGAAGGGGGCGCCCTCAACCGGCTTCCACCCTGTTATCATGTCTATCTTGTTGAGCGCGACCACGAAGGGTGTCTTCCTAGCCCTGAGGAGCTGGATGCTCTCAACCGTCTGCTCCTGTACCCCCTGCATAACATCCACCACGAGGATTGCCATGTCCGCGATCGAGCCCCCCCTCTTCCTCAGGTTTGCGAAGACCTGATGCCCGGGCGTGTCTATGAAGAGGAGGCCGGGAACCTTTAGCTGGACCTTTACCTCACCAAGCAGCCGCCTACAAGTCTCCAGAACCGCGTCCAGTGGGAAGTGGCTCGCGCCTATGTGCTGCGTTATGCCGCCGGCCTCCCTCCTAGCAACCACCGTGCCCCTCATCTTATCGAGGAGGGATGTTTTACCGTGGTCCACATGCCCCAAGACCACGACAATCGGCTCCCTTATCCAGCCCATCTCCCCGGCACCCCCCACTCTATATAACACATTCTCCGCCCACGTAATTAACGATGCATCAGCCCCGGGCCGGTGGAAGCAGGCGCGGCTTTATTGGGCCCATCGCACTATGAATAGCCATGGTGCGGGTCTCGGATAGGCTGGTCGAGGAGAAGGTGAAGGGCGACGATGTTTTATCCACACTGTACCGCGAGCTGGAGAGTGATGAGGAGCTGCAGACAGCCCTCAGGCTCTGTAACGACATGGTGGTTAAGAGGCTCTACTACAACGACCACGGCCCGATGCACGCCAAGATAGTAGCGGGCTCTGCTCTAGAGATTCTAGACATACTGACTAGGCGGGGTTTGAGGCCGGTGACAGTCCAGCACGGCCTCAACCTACGCGACGCAGCGATTGTTGTACTGCTAGGCTCATATCTCCACGACATAGGAAACATGATTCATAGGGAGATGCACCACATAACCGGAACCTACGTCGCGGCCGGAATCCTATCCAGAATACTGCCAAAATACTATCCAGACCTGAAGACACAGATGAGGGTTAGGCAAGAGATACTCCACTCAATACTAGCACACGATGATAACGTGCAGGCGCTAAGCCTAGAGGCGGGGATAGTCAAGCTCGCAGACGGAACAGACATGGCCGAGGGGAGGGCCAGATACCCATACATGTATGGAAAATCAGACATACACGCCTTCTCAGCCCTCGCGATAAAATCGGTCGAGCTGAAGGAGGGCGACGACGTCCCACTCGTAGTTGAAGTGGACATGATCAATGAGGCGGGAGTCTTCCAAGTGGAGGAGGTTTACGGCAGAAAGATAGCAACCTCGGGGCTGGACAGATTCGTCACGGTGAGGCTAATGCTCAGAGGAAAATATCTCAAAAGCTATAGCACCTCCTGACAGCTCCACAGTTGATTACTATACATACATAAAACTGTGAAAAAGAATATTGCTTTACCCATAAACCTTTATATTGCCATGTTAAGCCTCTAGAGGTTGCTATGAAAAGGGAAGCTGCCATACTCTTGGCTGCCGCGTTCTTGCTACCGCTACTGCTGACGACTGCGCAGGCGCAGGAGATTCCGCGGGAGGAAACAGTCTACCACTCCTCTGACTGGGGGCCGCCGAAGGGCTTCAACCCCCTCCTACCCTCTGTGGATTGGGGAACACAGATGATGTATCCCTCGCTCTTCATGTATAGTAGGTTTAGTGATGAGTGGATTCCATACGCCGCGGAGAGTTATAGGTGGGTCGACAAGTACACGCTCGAGGTTAAGATCAGGCCTGAGGCGAAGTGGTGGGACGGTAGGCCAGTAACTGCTAATGATGTAAAATACACCTTCGAGCTCGGAAAGAAATACACCATAGGAGTATTAACGCCGATATGGGACTACATTGAGGAGGTCAGGGTTGTTGACCAGAAGACTGTTCAGCTGGTTACAAGTGAGGCAAAACTAAACTACTTCCAACTCCTCGGAGTACTCACAACATTTATAATTCCTCAACACAGATGGTCTGCCCTCGAGGCGCAGATGGGTGGCAAGATTGCAAGTGAGTATATGGAGCAGAAGCCAGAAGAGATTGTTGGAGCCGGCCCCTACAAGCTACTAAGATTTACCGAGGACACATTCTGCTATGCGCGGGTTGACGATTGGTGGGGACGCGACCTCTTCGGTCTTCCACGTCCTAAGTACATCTGTCATAGGACATTCAAGGACGGCCCTGCTGCAGCACTAGCGTTCGAGGCTGGAGAGCTTGATTCAATGACCCACTTCACGCCTAAGATCTGGGAGCTCTGGGAGGTTAAGGGTCTTGAGAGAAGGACATACTTCGCCAAGCAGCCATACTATCTAGGTGACAGCCCGATCCTCCTATACATGAACTATGAGAAGAAGGCGCTGGCAGACCCTAACGTTAGGAGGGCCATCGCCCACGCAATACCTTTCGACGAGCTGATAAGCAAGCCCTACTACAACTACAGCATCCGCGCATCACCATCACTCATCGTCCACACAAGCCCCGCCGCCAAATACATCGACAAGAAACTGGAGACCATGTACCCGGTCTATGACCTAAACAAGGCTAAGAAAATCCTCGACGACGCTGGAATAATCGACAGGGATGGAGATGGATGGAGGGAGCTTCCTGACGGCACTCCGCTGAAGGGCCTAACGATCCAGGTGCCCTATGGGTGGACCGACTGGATGGCCATGTGCGAGATAATAGCGTCGAACCTAAGGTCGATCGGCATAGAGGTTAGAACCGAGTTCCCAGACTTTAGTGTCTGGTGGCAGCGCTCAATAGACAAGCAGCTAGACCTGTGGCTCGGGTGGTCGGCGGGCGTGGGATATGCTCATCCATGGAACGTATTTAGGATGGTGATGGACCCGAGGCTATCCTGGCCAGCGGGCAACTGGGCAAACTACAAGAATAAGGAAGTGATCCCACTCATCGACGCCATACCGAAGGAGACCGACCCTGCTAAGATCCAGGAATACTATAGCAAGTTGCAGGAGATCTTTCTGAGGGATCTTCCGGGCGTTCCCCTCTTCTACGGCGCTGTCTGGTATGAATACTCAACCCAATACTGGGTCGGCTGGCCTGCCGAGGAGAATCAGAGATGGTTCGACACTATGTGGTCATGGCCCTCTAATCTGCCCATATGGTTCTACATCGCTAAGAAGGGCCAGGACCCAGCGTATCCGGCCTGGATAGAGAGGTTGAAGTTCCCGACGACGAAGTTCTTCGACGACTTGGCTAAGGTTATTGCTCCGCCTCCACCGCCTGCAACGGTTACTGGGGCTACTACGTTGACGGTTACGTTGGAGAGGACGCTTGAGAAGACGGTCTTCGCCACACAGACTGTGGCGGTAACACAGACGATGGTCAGGACTGAGACTGTTACGGACGTCACTATGGTCGTCGTAGCCGCTGTGGTCGCCCTTATAATTGGGGCTGCGGCGGGCCTGCTGGTAGGTAGGAGAAGGAGGGCTAGCTAGACTCCAAGCCCAACACCGTATTTTTTCCTCAGCCTTATAACAATCAATATTATCGCTGACAGTGTTATTACTAGTAGTGCTAAGAGGTATGAGAACTCGAACCTCCAGGGCTGGCTGCTAAGTACCACAACTCCGAAAATCTCTAGGAGCAGTCCCCAAACTAGAATTGTGAGAAGGGCTCTCTCGATGAAGGGTGTGGACAAGACGTCTAGAATCCCTCCCACTTCCTGTAGAGTAGTGGGACGTCCTCTCTGAGGCGTCTCGTGTAGGGGTGGCTCGGGTTCTCCATCACCGCGAGGGGGCTGCCCTCCTCGACAATCACTCCCTTGTACATTATCAATATTCTATCGCTCACCACGTATGCAAGCCCTATGTCATGTGTCACAAATATCACGGACGAGTTCATCCTATCTCTTAGGTCGCTGAATAGCTTGATTATCCCGATGCGCGTGGAGGCGTCTAGCATCGATACGGGCTCGTCAGCGACTATTAGCTCGGGGTCGAGGATGAAGCACCTCGCGATGGCTATTCTCTGCCTCATCCCGCCTGAAAGCTCGTGCGGGTATTTGCCGAGAACCTCCCCAGGGTTGAGTCCGACCATCTTCAGAGCCTCGTGTACGCGGGTCTTTTTCTCCTCCTCACTGAGGCCCGGGAATAGGTTGAAGGCCTGGTATAGTATTCGTTCCACACGATAGAATGGGTGGAATGCCGCGTAGGGGTCTTGGAAGACTCCGTGAACCTTCCTCCAATACCATTTTAGCTTCTTCCCCTTCAGCCTAGTGACATCGACGCCGTCATATATGATCGAGCCGGATGTCGGTTCTAGGAGTCTCAGAATCATTCGGCAGAGTGTCGTCTTCCCCGAGCCGCTCTCACCTACGAGCGAGACTATCTCACCCCTGCCAACCCTCATTGAAACATTCTTCACAGCCTCGATCCTGTGCCTGCTGAAGAGCCCGACGGTGAAGACCTTACTCAGATCCTTGACCTCTAGCATTTCTCAGCTCGCCACCTCTGAGTGGTGTAGGAAGCATGCAACTCCCCGCTCCTCGCTGATAGGTACAAGCCTTGGCTCACTATTTCTGCAAATATCCATTACGTATGGGCAGCGGGGATGGAACCTGCAGCCCTGTGGAGGTATTATGAGGCTGGGAGGCTCGCCCGGGATTGTTACAAGCCCCCTCTCACGGCTCTCGGGCTCCGGAGTCATCACAGAATACATCAACGCCTTGGTGTATGGGTGGAGAGGGCTGTAAAATATGTAATCGGCAGGCCCGTATTCGACGATCTTGCCAGCATACATTATGTAGACGTGGGAGGCCACCTGTCTCAAGACTGGAAGCTCGTGCGTCACGAACAATATACTGTCAATTATTCTATTCCTCTTCATGTCCAGCATCATTTTCAGTACTTGCTTCTGGGTCGAGACGTCAAGCGCAGAGGTAGGTTCGTCGACGACAAGCAGTCTGGGGTTTAGAAGCGTTGATATAGCTATTATTACCCTCTGCCTCATGCCCCCTGAAAGCTCGTGCGGATACTTGTGGATGCTGTCTGTCGGGAGGTTAAGTTCTTCGAGCCTCCTCTTGCAGAGGGAGACGACCTCTTGATCCGTCGCGGGCGTATGCTGTGTTATGGCGTCCTTGACCAGCTCGATTATCCGCTTGGTGGGGTTGAGGGCGTTTAGAGCAGATTGTGGGACGTAGGAGACCTTCACCCCCCATATCTTCTTCCTAACCTCCTCCCTGCTCATCTGTAGGAGGTCGACGCCATCTAGGAGTATCTTTCCGGACTTAACCCTGAGGGGCGGCCTGACGTTGGCTAGCAATACGTTGACGAGCGTGGACTTGCCACACCCCGATTCTCCAGCGAGGCCAACTACCGCGTCTCGAGGCACCTCTATGTCTACGCCGTCTACCGCCCTAACCTCGCCTAGCCGCAGAACATAAGATGCGCGGAGACCAAGACCTAGGAGCAGAGGCTCAGACATCTAGCTACCCCTTAGCTTCGGGTTGAAGTACTCGTCAAGCGCGGTGGCCATCATTAAGAGTGAGGCTGCCAAGGCCACCAGCGTTGCCCCAGGCGGAATAAACCACCACCAGAGACCCCTCCTCACAGCCTCTAAGACCTGGGCCCAGAAGAGTATGTTTCCAAGCGTAACGCCCTGAGTGGTTCCGAGGCCTATCATGCTTAAGCCGGTCTCCGCTATCATTGCACCTGACATCAAGAGTACATAGGCCATGAAGATGTAGGAAGCGATGTTTGGGAGTATGTCCCTGATGACTATCTGGAGGTCGCTTAGGCCCGCCATCTTCGAGAGATTTACAAACTCTCTATTCTTGAGGCTGAGAGTCTGAGACCTAACCGCCCTAGCAACCCAGGGCCAAGAAGTAATCCCAATTATTATGGAGACAAGCAATGGATCTCTCCACTTAAAGTACGCAGCAATCAATATCATCAACAATATCGAGGGGAGAAGCAGCACAATATCGGTCAGCATCATCAAAAGGTTGTCAACAATCTTGCCCTTATAGCCCGCCATCAATCCGACGAGAACACCTATGAGCAGGGATATGGCCGCAGCGGTCGCACCTATCTGGAGAGAGCCCCTAATACCTGCCATGAGCTGGGCGAGGACATCCTTGCCATAAGCATCGGTCCCGAGCGGGTATAGCTGTGAGGGCGGTGACTCGAGTGGCCCGACCACTGCAGTCGGCGGGACCGTATAAACTGTCGGGCCGACGAAGCCTAGGGCGAAGACTGTTAAGAGGACGGCGAGGCTGGCGTCGAGTTTCTTGATGGTGAAGAGCTCTGGACTGATGATCTTGGAGACGCTGCGTAGCATTCCTTCTCAGTCACCTACGTAGCTGACCCTGATTCTCGGGTCGATATATGCGTAGAGGATGTCCACTATAAGGTTAGCCGCGAGCAGTGTTGAGACAAGAATTATGAACGTTCCCTGAATCAGTGGATAGTCCAAGGTGGAGAGGGCCCGAAACAATAGGTATCCAGTGCCCGGGTATGAGAAGACAAGCTCAGTTATCAGCGCCCCACCCATCACCGTACCCATCGAGAGTGCGAGGCCGGTAATCTGCGGTAGGATAGAGTTCCTAAACACGTAGCCCAGTATTTTCTTGTCGCTGAGCCCGAGAAGCTCGCTGTACTCAACATAGTCCGATCTGAGCTCATAGATTACCAAGACCCTCATCCCTATCGCCCAGCCGCCGATAGCCACTATAACGATTGATAGGAACGGGAGCGTATAGTGGTGTAGCATTGCGAGTATGAAGGCTGGTGTGAAGGAGGGTTGCATGGCCGGCGGATATGCACCGGCCACAGGGAATACACGCGCCGTAACCGCGAGTGTATAGAGTAGAATCATGGCGAGCCAGTAGTATGGAACCTGTGAAAGAACTAGAAAGACTGGGAGGAGGGCGTTGTCAACCCTTGTCCTCCTCCGGTAGGCCGCCCACGCGCCCAGGAGGTTTCCAAGAGCCCAAGCAACAAGAATAGCTGGGATTAGAAGACCGAGCGTCCAGGGGAGATAGGACGCGACGAGGTCAGCAACCTTTCTCGGATAGAAGGCGATCGAGGTTCCCAGATCACCAGCCATCAATCGGGAGAGGAAGTCGAAGAGCTGCTCATGAATCGGTTTGTACAGCCCAAACTCCTCCATGAATTTACGGTATACTGCCTTGACCGTGTCGGGGTTCGCCTGGGCCTGCTGGAAGATCTGTGCGAGTAGCGCCGCTACGGGGTTGCCCGGAATAGCCCGCGGCAGCGCGAATATCACCAAGAGGAAGGCGAAGAAGGTGGCTACGATGAATAAGCCCTTTCGGAGTATGTAGATGATGAATGGGCTGATAGAGGGCATTCCCAACGACCTTATGTTTAGAGCCGTATTTATGGGTTATCAAAGAGATTATTTTAGAGCACTTGAATGCACACGCGCCTAGTCTCGTCTCGCCCAGCCAATCTTAATGACTTGTGAGGGTGGAGAGGCGGGGAAGGTTTTTCTCTCAGCGGCGACAATCTGGTGGTAAGGGGTATCAGGTTGATTAAGATTGGGCTGATAGGCAAGACAAACACGGGTAAGACGACGTTCTTCAACGCGGCCACCCTACTCTCCGCGGAGATCTCAACGTATCCATTCACCACCAAGTCTCCGAACGTGGGCTCATGCTACGCTGTAACCCCCTGTGTGGATGTGGAGCTTGGGGTGAAGTGTAGTCCTCGGAACTCGTATTGTAGAGAGGGGTGGAGGCACATTCCCATCGAGATAGTTGACCTCCCGGGCCTGATTAAGGGTGCCTGGGCTGGGAAGGGGCTTGGAAACCAGTTCCTCTCAGTCGCCGCACAGGCCGACGCCCTCCTCCACGTAGTTGACGCGTCTGGAAGCGTTGACGAGGAGGGGAGGCTCACCGAGCCGGGTAAGGGGAACCCGGTGGCCGATGTCTTCGACATAGAGGAGGAGATAGTGATTTGGCTGATGAAGATTATCGAGAGGAACCAGGACAGGATATCAAAAACACTTAAGACTGGGAAGAGCCTGGCTGAAGCCATATCAGAGCCGCTCAAGGGCATGAAGATCACTCAGCAGCACGTTGAAGAGGCCCTCGCGAGGAGCGGGCTCAAGGAGAAGGAGTTCGACAACTGGAGCATGATGGATGACAGGAGGTTCAGCGAGACCCTGAGGGAGGTGTCCAAGCCCACAATAATCATTGCCAACAAGATGGATATCGAGGGTTCTGAGAAGTTTTACAGGGAGCTTCAGGAGAGGTTCCCTGACAAGATAGTCGTGCCGTGCAGCGCTGAGGCGGAGCTCATACTGAGGCGGGCCGAGCAGAAGGGGTTGATCAAGTATCTTCCCGGGGAGGAGAAGTTCCAGATAGTCAACAGGTCTATGCTGACTCAGCAGCAGCTCTGGGCGCTGGAGATGATTAACGAGCGGATACTTGGGAGGTATATGAGGACTGGTGTGCAGTTCGCCATCAACACCGCGGTCTTCAAGCTCTTGGGTATGAACGTGGTCTACCCGGTAGCAGACGTCACAAAGTATGCCGATACGCGGGGGAATATTCTGCCAGACGCTATACTCATGCCCCCCAACTCGACGGTCAGAGACCTTGCCGAGAGGATTCACAAGGACCTAGCTAAGGGCCTCCTCTACGCCATAGACGCGAGGACAGGGCTAAGGCTCCCAGCAGACTATAGGCTGAAGGACAGGGACGTGGTGAAGATCCAGTCAGCCATGGCTCATAAATAATCTGTATTTTGGTTTGTATACAATCCATTATGCAGACCTTGTATTGTGAATGTGGGGTAGGGGTTGTGGGAGGAAAGGTGGGGGAGGGCTTGTTTGGTTGCTTATTCAGCAGTCCTCGCCTCCTAAGACATTCATCGAGTAGGATTATCTATTCGTATCTCAAGATTCTTATGGGGTCAACCCGGCTATGGGCATGGTTAGTGTAGAGGAGATAAGAAGGACAGCTCTAAAGTGGGCTCTCAAGAACGCCCTCGACCACGAGGGTAAGGCGCAGGTCGGGCCCGTGGTCTCCAAGGTTTTCGCAGAGTTACCCTCAGCCAAGGCGGTCGTAGACCGGGTTGTGGAGGCTGCCAGGGAGGCTGTATCCTGGGTGAACTCGCTGGACCGCCAGGCCCTCGAGGCCTCCCTATCCGAGATAGCGCCGCAACTCCTCGCAGAGGCTCCCAAGAAGGCTGCGGAGAGGCAGCTCCCAGACCTCCCAGCCGCGATAGATGGTGCAGTGGTTCTCCGCCTACCGCCGGAGCCCAGCGGCTATATGCACTTGGGACACGCATTCCACGGAATAGTAAACCACCTCTACCGGGAGAGGTATCGCGGCTTCCTCTGGCTCAGGTTTGAGGACACAAACCCTAGAAAGGTGAGGCCAGAGTACTACGACTCCTATAGGGAGGGGTATAGGTGGTGTGGAGTCAAGTGGGATGCGGAGAAGAGTAACAGCGACGATATGGAGCTCTACTACGAGTATGCCAGGAGGCTGTTTGAGAGCGGCCACCTCTACGTCTGCAGCTGTAGCAAGGAGGAAATGGCGAGGCAGAGGGCCGAGGGAGTAGTCTGCAGCCACCGCTCAATGGACAACACGTGGCACCTAGAGAGGTGGGATTCGATGCTCTCAGGCGCGATGTCTGAGGGCGAGGCAGTCGTGAGGTTTGCGGGAGACCCCCGGAGCCAGAACACAGCCCTCCGAGACCCTGTCCTGTTCAGGATAGTAGACCACCCACACCCCCTCAAGGGTGACAGATACGTCGTCTGGCCCACCTACGACTTCGCCGCCGCAATCCAGGACGCGGTCTGCGGAGTCACACACGTCCTGAGGACGTCTGAGTTCATGTTCCGAGACGCCCTCCAGGACGCCATACGCGAGAGGCTGGGGCTGAAGAACCCTGTCTACGTGGAGTACTCGAGGTTCGAGTTCGAGGGCACGCCGCTCTCCAGGAGGAGGATTAGGGAGCTGATAGAGCGCGGAGTCGTGGGGGGCTGGGACGACCCGAGGCTTGGCACGGTCACGGCTGCGAGGAGGAGGGGCATAGTGCCCGAGGCCCTGAGGGAGTTCGTCAAGTCCTATGTCGCCCTCACGCCAAGCAGAAAGCTCTACTCCTGGGAGCTGCTCTACTCAATCAACAGGAAGATACTGGACCCGAAGGCCCCAAGGCTCTTCTTCACCCCGAGCCCGCGGAGGGTTATCCTGAGGGGGTCCGAAGGGAGGGTTGTGACCGCACCCCTCCACCCGTCGATGGATATGGGTAGCAGGACCATAGAGGTGGGCGAGACCGTATATATACCGGGCAGCGACGCCGAGCGCCTCAAGCCCGGAGACAGGTTCAGGCTCAAATACTTTGTAAACCTCAGGGTTCTAGGACTGGATGACGACGTCCTAGTCTGCGAGGCAGAGGAGGGGGGCCCCGAGCCTGGGCTCCAGGTGATCCAGTGGGTTCCCGAGGGCTCGGCCGCCTTGAGGGTGCTTGTTCCAGACCAGCTTTTCAGGGGAGAGGAGCTGAACCTCGAGAGCCTGAGGACGGTTGAGGGGCTAGTCGAGCCTTACGAGGCCAAGATAGCAGCGGGAACAGTTGTACAGTTTGAGCGCTTCGGCTACTGCATAAAAGATGGCCCGGGCCTATACATCTTCACCCACCGGTGAAGTTGTTTACATCTTCATCCACAGGACGCCCACACAGTGCTGCCTAGAGTGAAATCAGGGAAATTCAGCATACAGGATGAGCTTAAGAATGGAAACCTAGCAGTGGCGGTAGTCCTCCGGGCTCATAATTTTCTGCTAATGTGAGGTAGTTAGATGAGGGGAAAGGGTAGGGTGGTTGGGTGGTGTTTCTGGTGGTCTGAGATTTGTAGAGTTTCAGTCTGTCCTTTGCTTTAACATAGATGTGGTATACGTTCTTTCTCCTCTTGTATGTCTTCCCCTCCCTCATACTGATTATTGGCCTGCCTTGTCTCGATGCCTAGAATCCTCAGAAGCTTCCGGTTGTTACCCCAGCCGGCTTAGATAAAGTATGGACCGGACTCTATACCTTTGTCTTAACCCGCGCCTCCCTCTTTTTTATGAACTGTGTATGCCCCCTCTCACACGTTACCTGGAGATAGTCGCCCTTCTCGAGGACCACCACCGCCTCCCTCTCCTCGCGGCAGACCCTGCACCTGAAGAGTATCCGCGGCATACGCACCCGCAGCCAGTTATACCGGCTTGAACGTTATCTTCCCATCCCTGAACTCGAGGTCGAACTCCTCGTTCACTTCGAGCTTGACGCCCAGCAGGTCGTACTCCTCCTCAGTCAGTATCAGGGTTATCTTGGGGAGGATTATGTCCCTCTGGGGTGGCATGAGGCCCATGCTCTGGAGCTGCGCCATGAGGCTCTGGAGTAGCCTCTGAGCCATTACGTATTCTTCTGGGCCTGTGCCGAGGGCGCTGGCCTGCTGAATCCTCCTAACCTCCACCAGCTCGATGATCTTGCCGGGCCTCCCGGTCTCGGGGTCGGTGTAGGAGGAGACCCTATACACCCGGACCCTCATTCCTCAGCCTCCTCACCAATCTCCTCCAGCTCCTCCACGTATCTCTGATACTCGTCGGGCGTCAGGAGGCTCTCCAGCTCCTCCCTGTTCTGGAACTCGAGCTTGACTATCCACCCCTCCCTGTACGGCGACTCGTTTATGACCTCTGGATTGTCTAGGAGCTCCGTGTTTACCTCCACTACGCGGCCTGTTATGGGAGAGTATAGGCTTGTGCTTGCCTTCACGGACTCCAGCGTGGCTAGGGGCTGCCTCTTCTGGACTCTCGTATTGATGTTGGGGAGCTCGACGTAGATTATCTCCCTCAGCTTCCTCTGGGCATAGTCCGTAATGCCTATCACGGCGTATTTCTTCCCCTCAAGCCTCACCCAGCTGTGGTCCTTGGTGTATAGGCAGTCCTCAGCCACCTGATAACTCCTCTCCATCCCCTCACCGTTGAAAACCATTCAACCACAC
>CAKZUF010000012.1 GCA_937921685.1 uncultured archaeon | reverse complement strand
AGATTTATGGTCGGCTTACGCTAGCCGTAGGTGGCGAAAGGCCCAGGGCGCGCCTAGGGCGCCCCAAACCCCAACAAGGCCATAGCGAACGAATCGGAATAGGGTGGCGGGTTCGAGACCTGTGAAGACGATGCGCAGCCCCAACCAGAGGGTCATCATAACGGCGATGCCTAACAGGTACCGCGCCACCCTTTTCCACGGAGGCCCCGCAGAGTCAAAGCGGATCCACCGCCTCTCCAACGCGAATCCGACGCTCATCCCCATCAGCGTCGCTCCCGCGGTCACACTGTCATCGGTAGTGAAGAGGAGAATTAGGAGCAGAGGGGCGGCCAGGGCTACGCCTAGCTGCCAGGCCAGTCCCTTCTCACCCAGCCACCTACCAATCCCCGGCTCCAGCCGTAGATAGAGGAACAGTAGGACTAGGCCGACTGCGTATCCACCAAGAATGTCGTGGGGGAAGTGGACGCCCAGATAAATGCGGGAGAGGGGGATGAAGACTGTCATCACAGCTGTTAAAGCCCAGACCCAGCGGCGGCGGGCCTGTGTAGCCAGGTATCCCCAGACAACGACTGCGTGCTGGGCATGGCCGCTGGGGAATCCGTAACCGCTCGCCTCCCAGAGCACCTTTACTCTGCCCGGTGCGTATTCAGCAGGACGCGGCTGGGCTGCGAGGGTCTTCGCCACCGCGTTGACATAGACGCCGAGGAGGAATGCGATGATTAGCCGCGAGCCTATCCGCCGATCTAGGCACCAGTAGACCAGTGGTAGTAGCAGGAGGAAGAACTCCTCCCCGCCCAGCAAGGTGAACACCTGGAAGGGCCGGTCAAGCGCTGGGCTGAACTGCTGGAACCAGGCGATAACCTGAAGCCCCCACTCCATAAGGCTGTCCAAAGACTATCTCCTCACCGTTGGTCACAAGATATATTAGCCTTTACCGTCGAGGATCCTGAAAACTTATCGGCTACCGCCATCTTCCCGATCCGCGGGCGGCCATGAGAGACTTTATGCATTGGTAAAGCCAATCGGGTCTAACAATTCTTCAGCCAGAAGGTTTCATCCAACTTCCCCCAGTCCACAAAACCACTTGATAAAAACAGACCAGAAACAGCCGTATAAAATATTCATGCATTAGAGAGGATAATGAATGTCGATGGTTAGGGAGGTCTAAAAACTAACTGTATACCACGCGGCCAATCCATATATTTTAAAGTCGACCACCAATCTATGATGCGAGGGTGGGATGACCTGGCATAAGATAGTAATCGGTGACAGCAGGGATATGCGGGAGGTGAGTGACGAGAGTGTCCACCTAGTCGTAACTTCTCCTCCATATCCCATGATCGAGATGTGGGATCCATTCTTCAGGAGTGTTGGATGTATGAGCTATGATGAGATGCATGAGTATCTCGCGGGTGTGTGGAGGGAGTGTTATCGAGTCCTAGTAAACGGCGGGATAGCGTGTATAAACATCGGCGATGCAGCCAGGACCATTAATGGCGAGTTTAAGATATATCCCAACCATGCGAGGGTGATTGAGCACTGCGAGAAGATAGGCTTCAAGACGCTCCCCTACATCCTATGGAAGAAGCCGACAACAAAGCCCAAGTATAAGGGGAAGGGAGTCTTCCTCGGCTCAGGCTTCCTCCCACCAAACGCCTACGTCACCCTAGACTGCGAGTTCATACTCGTATTCAGGAAGGACGGGCTGAGGAGGTTCAAGCCTCGGGACAGCCTGAGATACGCGAGCAGTTTCACGAAGCAGGAGAGGGACAGCTGGTTCACCCAGATCTGGAGGGATGCGGGGGCGAGGCAGAGTCTCAGGGGTGTTGAGAGAAGGGCCGCCGCCTTCCCAGAGTCAATCCCCTACAAGCTCATCAGAATGTTCTCGATCATAGGCGACACCGTCCTAGACCCGTTCCTCGGCACAGGCACCACGACAAAAGTAGCAATGAGCCTCGGGAGGAATAGCATAGGCTACGAGATAGACCGCAGCCTCCTAAAAACCATAAAGAAGAAACTAGGGTTAAGAAGACTTGGCTCGCCCGGACCACATGTAGAGATAATAGACCGAGGAGAGGAAGCAGCCTTCCAACGCCAGCCCTGAGCTTGATGTCTTAATCACAGCACTACTCTCTCGCCTGTGGAGTATTGTATATGGTCAAAGCTTAATAATGCCGGGGTGTTTACTAGCCGTATGAGTAGGGCCTCGCTATCCCTTTTAGGGGTGCTTCTCGTCCTCAGCCTAGCCCTAGGCCTTGTCTCCGCATCATCGGTAGGTGAGGGTTCCTACATCACCTACAGCTACTCACTCGACTATGGTGACAGGTCTGTGATTGGTGCTATACGCGAGGAGGTCGTCCGAGATTATGGAAACGGCACAATCAGGCTGAGGCTGGAGGCGACCTTCAACGATGGCGTCGCAACTATTGAGAAGAATGTCCCTGCGAGACTATTCATAATTCCCCGCCTCCCCCACCTCTTCGAGGGCCGGTTCACATACAGCAACTCCAACTACTCCATCACCGTGAGCTCAACGCGGATAGGGTCGATGGAGGTCTCGGTCGGTGGCCGGAGCTACTTGGCAAACATCTACAGCATAGCCGGCGCCGCAACCATTACACATAGAGACCGAGCCACAGGCGGTGTTCAGAGTACACAGGTGCAGTTTTCAGGCGTTCTAACCCTGATTAACGGCTCAAACATACTCTACAGTGCGGAAGGACAGGTCAAGGACTCAAGCGGCAGCTCTATCAGGTTCACAATCAACCTAGTGGACACGAACCTCAACCTCCAAGCGAGTCTCACAAACCTTTCACCTACATCGTTGACAGAACTCGAGCCTGCAATAATGTCGCTACCCAGCAATGGTCTCATGCCCCTCGCATCGCTGTCGGATAAAGATGTGAGGGTGCAGGCAGCCCAAGTAGCAGATGACTACTCGGGGAGGGCTCTTGTGATTGTTGCGATTGGGCTTGTAGCGTTGGCCGTCGTTGCGGCTGTGCCATTGAGGCTTTGGAGGAGAATTGAGCGGGCGGAGAACCTAGAGAGGAAGCCACACTACGTTTAGGACCGGAGCTGGTATTGATTTGTCCGACATACTTATCGAGGTTGAGAAACTATACAAAAGGTATAGGGACGGAGTAGTTGTGGGCCCAATCTCCCTTAAAACACCCCGCGGAGTAATCTACGGCCTAGTTGGGCCGAACGGCTCAGGCAAAACAACCACGATCCGGTGCATGCTAGGGCTTCAGAGACCCACCGGCGGCACAGTAAGGGTCGCGGGCCTGGACCCTACTTCAGAGGCCAAAGAGCTGATGCGAATCACAGGCTACTCGCAGGAGCTCCCATCGTTCCCACCATTCCTAACCGCCAGAGACATACTAAAAATAACCGGGAAGCTAAAGGGTCTCTCAGGCGAAGAGCTCCGCCGCGAAATCTCCAGGGTCCTCGACCTCTCCGGCCTAGTCTCCCACGCCGATAGAAGCGTGGGCGGCTACAGTAAGGGGATGCTGCAGAGACTCGCAGTAGCTCAGGCGGTCATGGGAGACCCAGAGATACTCATACTCGACGAGCCGATGCTCGGAGTCGACCCTGCCGCCCGCGTCCAGATCCGAGAGATACTCTTGGAGCTTAAGAGGAGCGGCAAGACGATACTCTTCTCCTCCCACGAGCTCTACGAGCTTGAGAGGGTCGCCGACGTTGTCGGCATGATATATCAGGGCAGGGTCATGGTTGAGGGCTGGGTGAGGGAGCTACTCTCTAACAATACTCAGGGAATGGTTGTCGAGGCTGAGGTCCTAAGGCCAAGCCTAGTCCCGTCCTCCACGATAAAGTCAATCGAAGGTGTTCAGAGCCTTGAGCTTGACGGCTCCAGAATCCGCGTCCAGTTCGCAGAGGGGGTTGATGGGCGGGAGAGGCTCGCGGAGGAGCTCGTGAAGTCTGGTGCGGGGCTGGTCGGCCTACACCTCGTCAATAGGACGCTGGAAGACCTCTTCATGGAGGTGGTGAAGAAAGGTGCTAAGCCCTAAAACACTATCTACCCTCACATTATATGAACTGAGGAGGGCCATTGCCCGGAAGCGGATAATCCTCCTCATCGCCCTCATCTTCCTAGCTGAGGCCGCACTCTACCTCATACTCACACTACTACCCGCAGCGTTTATCCAGCCCTTCAAAACCTACGCCTGGATAATCGGCCTGACAGTCCCCTCAGCCATTCTGATACACATCCTCGCACTGACCATCGGCGCAGCAGCCTTTTCAGAGGAGTATGAGATGGGGACCGCAGACTTCTGGCTCACCAGGCCCATAACCCGGACAGAATACTTCACAGGCAAAGTCCTCGGCAGCTTGGCCTTCACCTCAGCCATAATCGCGACCTACACCACCCTAAGCCTAGCCCTTTCCTGGTGGATCTTCGGCCCCCAATCTAGGCTCGACCTCCTCCCCACAGCAGCCCTCGCCTCAGCCTTCTCAACCCTAACCTTCCTCTCCATAGGACTGGCCGCTGGAGAGCTTTTGAGGCGGAGCATGCTTGCAACTATACTCGCAGCCACCGCCTACTTCACATCCCTGATCGCCGAGACCTACCTAGCATTCGTCGGAGCAATCACAAACAACCAATCCCTAACAGCCCTCGCCGAGTACCTGCCATCATGGGCCGCCTCAAGGCTGACCGCCACAGTAGTCTCCTCGGGCCTCGGAATACATGCCGCACAAATCCCACTACTAGCCGGCACCACACAGCCAGCAGAAACCCTCACACTCACCATAAACATCACACTATACACCGCAGCATTCCTAGCCATCACACTCATAAGACTAACCAAAACAGACATAACAAGAAAAAC
>CAKZUF010000011.1 GCA_937921685.1 uncultured archaeon | reverse complement strand
CGACGCCTATATCAACACGGCATGCCCCAGACTAAGCATCGAGGACCAAGCAAGATTCTCAAAACCACTCCTCTTACCCATGGAAGCCATGATAGCGCTTGGAAAGGCTACTTGGGAAGAGGTATTGGACAAAGGGTTGATCCTTAACTTGAGCCTCGCAGCCCCCCAATCAACAAATCTTTAAATCCGTTTCCCATGTATTCGATCGAGATCTCTTCTCTTCATCTGAGTATGAAAACTTCAGCAGATACACTTATATAACGACTCATCACGTCGGTCTGTTGGATGGTGAGAGAAGTCGTAGTGGAGACGGAGGGGTTGAAAAAAATCTATAAGCTGGGGAAGGTCGACGTCGTAGCACTGGATGGCGTCGATCTTAAGATTTATCGCGGCGAATATATCTCTATCATGGGTCCCTCAGGTTCGGGGAAGACTACACTGTTCAATATGATCGGCGGATTAGACAAGCCCACCGAGGGCACAGTCTATGTAGACGGGGTAGACATCTCGAAGCTAGACTCTTACGAGCTGGCTTGGCTTAGAAACAGGAAGATCGGCTACATCTTCCAGACATTCAACCTGATACCCACTCTAACGGCGCTAGAAAATGTTATGCTCCCCATGATCTTTGCCGGCGTCCCGCGCGAGGAGAGGTTTAAAAAGGGTAAGGAGCTCCTTGAGACAGTCGGGCTAGGCGATAGGCTACATCACAGGCCTATGGAGCTCTCTGGCGGCCAGCAGCAAAGAGTCGCCGTCGCAAGAGCGTTAGCCAACGACCCCAGTATAATACTGGCCGATGAGCCGACTGGAAACTTAGACCTGAAAACTGGGCGGCAAATAATAGATCTACTAAAAGATCTGAACTTGAAGAGGAAAGTAACAGTCATAGCAGCAACCCACGACTTAAAAATGATAGATGTATCTGACCGCATCCTATGGATACGTGACGGAAAAATAGAGAGGGAAGAGAAGAGAGGCGCAGTAAGAGTTAGAGTGGGCGAGATAGAAGTTGGTGGAGACCAAGAAAATAAGACATGAAAAATAACATTCAATATTAGGGGCGGACTCAGCGACCTCGACTAATTATGATGTAGCCGATATTTGACAGCGTTATGCCTGCGAAGGCAGCTATATCAACCGGCACAACGTGTGATAGTGAGAAAGAAAGGGCAGCACAGGCAACAGGATAAGCTATACGCCACCTATTAGCTGGGAAAGTATAGGGGAGGGGGACAATAAAGAAGGCTATGAGGCTTAGTAGAGGATTAGTAAATAGTTTAAGGGCCGAAGATGGGATAATCAAGAGCGTATCCATGAGAGACGCCTCCAGCTGTGACAACTGATAGGGGATAAAAAGCACTATCCAAGAAAAGATGAAGGCCAGAACAATGTCTATTGTTTTAGTAAACGCAGCTCTTGAGATACCTAGGACGAGAAGTAATGTGAAGAAGGTATAAAGGTTGTATGTCCCCCACCTAGAAGCCGCGAGTGAAGGGGATGAGAGGATAAGTATTAATGTGAATGAAAATGCTATATAATTTAGTCTAAATTTTCCCTGCCCAGACAATACCCTCGCCGAAAACAGGCTTACTAAGACTACAGCTAACGCACTCACATACGACATGTTAATACACATAGCAGTCAGTATGGATATTGTGAGCGCGTCCAGCATGTTTCTATACAATCCACCCTCAAATATTGAGAGAAAGAATGATACGCCTACTGCAGCGAAGATTGTGATGCCTAACAGATAGATGTCCACATGGTATCCAGTGTAAGTGCCGTACACCAGTATTAACGCCAACATTGGAGCCGGAGATTTGAGAGTCTCCTCCCAAATCGTCTGTCTTACCTGATCTTCACCCGCCGGATAAAAAAGCTGTTTAAAGACACCACTTTTAATTATCAAAAGCAGTATGGGTATATAGGCTGCAATGTTAAGGAAGAAGTGAAAGTGAACCATGTTGAAAAATCTTCCCAGTATTCCTGTGCATGGGGTGCATCCTATAGTAAGGAACTCATACATTCTATACGTGTGTTCTACGACATGATATGATTGGATGGTGAAGCCTGTTATGAATATGTTAGGAATAATTGCTTCTTTATCGAGGCTTAATAAGGACCATAGTCTCATCCTGACGAGTATTATAGCGAGAAACACTAGGTATAATGTGTTGAAGATGAAGTGGTTCCACTCTAGGTCTAGGAAGAATAATAGACCATTTGCTAGCTTTGTTGGTAGACCAAGTACGACATGTTGATACATCTGGACGCTGTGCTCGATCATATGCAGCGTTTGCGTCACGAAAGCAGTTAAAGCAACCGCGTTCAGCGGTCTATCTAAGCTTAGAACTTGCAGCCACTCAAGTATTACTTTGCCTGGCTGATCGTTGTTATTCTTCATGCGCTATAAGTCCTCCTACTACACTACACCCTCCTTGCTCCTTTATAGTGAGAATGCTATTTACAGGAGGGTCTCTGTATTCCTCGACAATGCCGCTCGGCCAATATACTGTTATCCTCTCAATACGTGAAGCAACCCCCAGGCCAAAGTATAACCACGGACCATTGTCTGATAGGAAAGAGGTTCCTTTCACGACAGTCTGACGGTAGACCCTTCCCATGGCTTCTACCTCTACTACGGCGCCTACCGCCTCCCGACTAGTTTTATAGGTACATGCGCCACAAAGCCAAGTACTCCCCTCCAACCTAATTTGAACCCATCGGTTATCTGTATTATTTGCTAGCATGTTTCTATAGAGTATGGGGTATCCTAAGAGGTCGTAGAATAAGAGGTCGATACCACCATCAAGGTCTGCGTCGACACATGTCAGCCCGCGAAAGTTGCCATGTCTTGCAACACCGGCCTGCCAAGTAGCGTCGTAGAAAAATGGTCCAATATTATAGAATATCTTGTTCATCTGGTTTGGCGGCTTGTCAGTCCTTACACCTATTTTTCCATTGGCCATCACAACGTCGAGGAGCCCGTTATTATCTATGTCGAGGATGCATACCCCCCAACCAATCTGATTGGAGTCTGTTAATCTTAGTCTGGGTGCGATATCATTGAAGTAAGAGCCTGTGTATTTTAGGAGTATGTTGTCGTCGTAGTTTGTCACTATGATGTCCCAGTACCCATCCATGTCTAAGTCTCCGTATGCCACGCCCATCCACTGGCCTATCTTCTCGGCGCCTACGCTGGATGAAACGCTGGTAAAGCTTCTGCCTTCCTCATTCCTGTAAAGTCTTGTGTAGCCGAAGTCGTTGGCTAGGAAGAGGTCTACGAACCCGTCTCTATCATAGTCTATGAATGTGGGCTGGAAGGTGTAGCCGTAATCCGCGACTCCGAAAAAGCCTGCAGACTCTGTGAAGGTCCCATCACAATTATTTAGGAATAACTGGTTGCCTGCTCCTTGGCCGAATATCGTACCACCTCTTACTGAGCGGAGATTGACATAGTAGCCAACATAGAGGTCTAAACATCCATCCCTGTTTACGTCCCCCCAAGCAACCCCTGCAGCATATTTCCCACTAGTATAAAGACCAGCATCACGTGTTACCAGTCTAAATGTCCCGTTGCCAAGATTTTTAAATAGATGTACACTACCATAGGGCGAGTCATAAAAAGTTACAAGTAGGGACGGGTAACCGCTGTTGTCGTAGTCGGACCAAGTGCAAGACATGCCCTTTTGACTTAGTTCTTCAACTAATAGTCCAGCCCTGTGTGTCACATCTTCAAATCTGAGTCCTCCCTCGTTTCGGAAAAGTCTGCCCTGGGCGTTCCAGCCCACAATATAGACGTCCAAATCTCCATCCCTGTCGTAATCACCCCAACAGCTCCCCCCACCTGGGATCCAGAAGATTTCCGAGTCGTCGACAACTTTCACGTATAATCCGGCATCTTTAGTAAAGTCTAGAAAATAGGGCTTGTTTGGGGGTAGGGAGGTTAGAACTGTGTGCTGGGGGGGTATTGCATCACTACTAAAGAGCCAATACGCTAAAAGAATAAAACATATCGCTGCTGCGTACTTCTTTTCTATCCGCTGGCCGCTCAAACCTCTATCATTCTGCCCAGTCTGTGAGACTCATTCGCCATTATGGTAAGTTCGAGGGTTTTGTATGCGTCGGAATAGGGTGAGAGTATGCGGGACTGGTCTCCGCTTCGAACTGCCTCGAAAAATGTTTTCAGTTCCTCAAAGTATGGGTCAACGCTGCTTCTCAGCTCTTCTACCCTATTATTCCTGTAGAATATAGCCTTTCTTTGATGTCCAACAATGTCTACCACCAGCTCACTAGCAAATATCCGCAGGAAAGTATCCTGCATTGTGTTTACACTCTTCCAAGTAGCTACAACAGTCGATGAGACACCACTTCTATGCCTGATGGTAATTATGGATGAGTCCTCGATATCTATAGCTTCCTCCTTTGATAGTCTCTTCTCCAATCTAGCGTAAACCGATGCAGCCTCACCGGCGAAATATCTTATAAGATCAATAGTGTGTGTTACTTGCTCTACTATCTGCCCACCGCTAGCGGCCTTCCTTAGCCACCAGTGGTCTGGAGGGAAGTTAGCAGCCCAAACATATTGTCCGTATATCATCCCTATATCGCGCGGGTCGGATAGTGTCTTTTTCGCTAACTGAACCACATCAAGATATCTCCACATATATCCCACACTGTTAATGACTCCTGTCTTCTCAATCTTACGAAGTATCCTCGAGGCAATTTCCAGATTTATTGCGACGGGCTTCTCTATGAAGAGGTGCACCCCATGCTCGAGGATGTCCTCCTCAAATCCATGTGCATTCGGTGGCACGGCTATTAATGCCACGTCAGGCTTCACATTTGAGACTGCCTTTACAGGGTCTGAATATACACTGCAGCCGAACCTGTTCGCGAATTCCTCCGCCCTCTCCCGCACAACATCAACACATGCCACTACACGAGCAATATCTCTTAATGATGCAAGACTCTTCGCATGGACATTCATTATCCCGCCGCAACCAATCAAGACCACGCTCAACGGTTTCATTAAGCATCACCCATATCGCGAAATGAATTTAACGAATTTACGCAGCTCCTCTAATGGATCTCCAGTTATCCTACACTCTAGCGAAAAATACTTGTCATACCCCTTGGATAGGAGTGTTTTTATCGGTGTGAAATCTGTATGCCCGTATCCTGGGAGCTGGCGGTTGCTGTCTGCTAAATGCACGTGAACTATGTGTCTCGATGCCTGGGAGAGAGCGTCCGCGATGTTGCTCTCCTCTATGTTCATGTGAAAGAAATCAGCCATTAATTTCAGTCCATTAGAGCCTACTTCCTCGATGATTTCCAATCCTTGTTCAAGCCTATTTATTAAATGTGTCTCATACCTGTTGAGAGGTTCCAATATGGCGCATACACCGAGTTCCTCCCCCTTTCTGGCTAGAATCCTGCATTCCTCCACCAGGAGCCTCTTTTCGAGCTCCATCACGCTTTGATACAGTGGCGATAGGTCGGGGAGCTTGGCGCCTCCGAAGGTCGGAACAAATATAACACCAATAGCCCCAATCTCTCTTGCCCATTCAAGCCTATGAAGTATATCCTCAACCGCTTTCATCCTTGCTTCTTTCTCTGGGCTTAGAAGATCGCCACCATAACCGGCGCAAATAACCGAGGGCTTCACCTTATAGGAGGCTAACACCCCCTTCACCT
This sequence comes from uncultured archaeon, assembly GCA_937921685.1. Taxonomy (GTDB): domain Archaea; phylum Thermoproteota; class Nitrososphaeria_A; order Caldarchaeales; family Calditenuaceae; genus HRBIN02. The sequence continues at coordinate 47,693 of CAKZUF010000011.1, read as the reverse complement.
CTCTGATCTTCTCTCCCAATTGCTGTCGACCCCAGAGCTCTATACCGCTAAAGCCCAACTTCTCTAGATTCTCGAGCTTCTCCGCCAACGTGCCGCCCGGTACCAAGTTATCTTGGCAAGAAAGCTTCACGCCTGATCACAGTTGGAAAAGGGGAATATAACGTTTTGAGTCACCAAGGCCATATCCACGAGGCCTTTGATAGCAGTGTAAACGAAATTCCAACACCCACCGTGATACCTAGCCCCGAGAAGAAGCCCGCTATGAAGAAGTTTTTCATAGACTCCCACCTCTCCCTACCGAATGATCTTGAGATGACGAGGTTTGCTAATAGAGAGCCGATCAGTATTGTTAGTGCGTATGGCGGGAGTATAAAGAATCCTAGCACGATGGGGAATGTGGGGAAAGCCAGACCAATCCTCTGGAACAAGACTTCGAGGGATACTATCCCAAGCGATGAGAGCGCGCCTATTCCGAGGTGCTCTGGTATCACGGCAATCTGTCGCGTAGCGAATAGGCTGTCGTTAGTCGCGTAGATTGGCCAGTAAATCATCGTGATTGGATAGACATTTGACGGGATTGGTGAAAGTCGCCAGAAAAAGTCCATGGCTATTAATCCTATTATACCGACTAAAGTGAAGGCGGCTGCCACCCCTATGAAGTAGTGTGTTGGGCGCGTAGATGTGAGGTAGCTGACCTTCCCCAGCTGGGTTAGGTATCCCGTATATCCCAAGTTGATGTATGGTGAGTAGACCCACCCCGCATAACCTTTATACGGGGTGAAATAGACGATAACCTGCCAAGGCCAAGGTATTGCGGGGAAATATCCCACCTCGCCTAAGGACCTTGCCGCGACCATTGCTATAAAGAAACTAAGCCCAACCGAAGTTAGGAGTGCTACCCAAACAGGAAAGCCGGGGACCAACACTATGAATAGGACTACCGATCCAAGCGACGCGAATAGGAATAGGATCAGGGAGAATCTCAGGGGAAGGTCTGCTTCCCTAGGCCTGATAACTGCGGATGCGAATAGTCTCAGACTCCTCGAAAAGGTTCTACGATATGCGAGTATCAATGCGATGGCGATACCTATTATGAATCCGAATTGTGGACTAATCCATATCCTCTGGAAGGACCTCTGATATATTGAGCCTATGGTCATCCCCCTATAGTATTCAGAGAACCAGAGAGGAAAGAAGTCGGGTGAAGAAGTGAATATAGTATTGGCTACGATCCAGATTGCGGTAGATCCTATCAGGGTTGATGCTGCAACCTTAATTGGAAGGACCATTCCCAGTCCGAGTGTGAAGGGGTCGGTGGCGATTCCGACGAGAGCTCCGGGAATATACTTCTCGGTAAGCCAGACAAAGTCGAACCAGGGTATGGGTAAGAGAGGGACGCCGAACAGGAAACCCGCATAAGTCATGAACGCATAGATAACGCCTGTGAGTATACCGAGAATGTATATGGACATCTGCTGCTCCTTCCTTTCAATTAGGACACTTATTAGAGACGCTTCAACGTGTGCTAACGGATACCTCAACTTCTCCTCTTTGACGAATATATATGTGAACATGATTGCTAGGCCGATCTCCGCCATAGATAGCAGGGCGAACGACAATCCCGTCACGATCAACGCTGAGACCCAATCAGGGTGAAGGAGCGTTCTTAGCTGGTAGACAGGCGAGAAGGTAGGCGGCGCCAGCCACGTCGGAACTAGCTGGTTGATAGGAGTTCCATCAATCAAGAAATACTGGGTAATAGGTGTGGTGACATAGAATGTTCTATAGACTAACCAGTAGTAGGGGGGGAGAGTGGAGGACATGACCGCGACGCTGCTGTATATGACGAATAATTCCTGCTTTCTGAGGGGGGTTCCAAAAAATCTTGTAAGCTCTGCGAAAAGTATTGCTATTATCGTGACAGCAATTGCTGGCGAGAGTGCGCCGGATATGAGGTTAAGATAGAGTGATACGGGTATGAATAGGACTGCGGCGGTTAAGATTGCGAGAATTACCCTCCATGAAATACCATATTCCAGTTCTTCGGAGGGCTGAACTTCTTTCAGCTCCGTCACCAAATCGATTACATCCCAATTGATATTGACCTTTTTATAGATTTATCGCAAAATAATCAATCCCATTTAAATCGATTGCAAGTAAGATTTATATAAAAGTAGGTAGCTTGCTTAACCGAGAAAATGAGCGCACAAGCCCCCTCTGTTATAAGAGGATTAACCGCAAGGTCCATATTAATCGGCGCAATCCTCGTTATCGTTGCTCAAGCAATAGGCGACATGACATGGCTATACACATCGAAGACGGGCACAATCAACGCCTTCTGGCTCCCCTTCATATACATCGTACTACTCAACGAGTTGATAGGACGCACTAATCCACGGCTTAGGCTAACTGCACAGGAGCTTGTCTGTATTTTCCCGGCGCTTGCCCTTGTGAACAGCATAAAGTACTACCCAAAGGGCGCCTTGAGCGGTGGCGAGGCTCTCTCGGGCTACATAGAGAAGACGATAGTGTCTGTTGGAGCTGGTATGAACGACCCGACTACTGGGGAGTATTGGCGAATGATGACGCCACCCTGGATGTTCCCGAAGGATCCCTCAATGATCGCGGCTTGGCAGACAGGGTTGACGCCAGGCCAACAAATTCTCTGGGGAGAGTTCCTCCCACCGATAATATACTGGTCGCTCTACACTATTTTAATGTACTATCTAGCCCTCTTCCTCGGGTTTGGCGTTTGGGGGAGAAGATGGGTTGATGTAGAGCGCCTCATCTTCCCGCTCTCAATCCCAATGATATACATGATACGTAACGCATCTGATATTGACCCGGCAACGAATAAGTCGAGATGGTTCAGATTGCAAGAGCCAACTCTTAGAGTGTTCTGGGTGGCTTTCTTCATAGGTCTGATAGCTTCACTCATACCTGTGTTTGGCGAGATTGTTCCTCCGTTAGCTGTTTTCGGCGCATTCGCTTGGGGAGAGCAACCGATACTGATCTTCGGGCTCCCATCGATAATGCCAGGCGCAATGGCGAAGGGTGTATTCCAAGTCGACCAAGTGGCACTCTGGTTATTGCTTCCGAACAACCTACTCATAACGGCCGTGCTGGCGTATGTGGTCTTCGGTCTCCTTTATCAGTGGATCGGCGTCATAAGTGGAGCACTACCCTATAACCCTGGAATGGAGTTCCTCTGGAACTGGGAAGATATTCCCGCCAATTGGTTCCCATTCCCGTATAGACATGTTGGAATTCTAGGAATGATGGTGGGGCTAGGCATAATCACTTTGATAACGCTCAGGTCACGATTTGTGGAGCTTGCCCGTGCATTGAGAGGAAGGTCTGAAGATGAGTATGGATTATCTACGAGATCCATTGCCTGGTTTGGTCTCATAGTGACTATAGCGATTTTAGCTCTCTTTACAGCATCCGGGGTTCCATTCATCATCGCCTTAGCAATGGTGGTGTTTGCATACATCTACTGGACCGCGCTGGCTAGAGTAACCGCGACGATGTGGTGGCATGTTGACGACTTCGCGAACAATGGAGGGGTGGGAACCTATATCTTCCCACTGGGCGTCGCGTTAGGATATTGGCCGGCTACAGTACCCACAACCGGTACTACGAACTTCGGGCTCTTCGCCACAGGCATACTCACCATCCCATTCAACAATACGTGGACTCTGAGGGTCAACGGCTTCGGTCCGGGAGCCGCTGTAACATACTACAAGATTGCCAGAGAGACAGGCACTAACGTCCGAGACGCTCTAGTAGCCGCTACAACGATTATAGCCATTGGTGTAGTGTTCGGGTACGTTTGGAGAATATGGCTCCTCAACCATGCTGGAGGCCTTGCAAACTCTAACGCATGGGCTTGGACAGCCGGCATGAAGTTCGGCAACTTCATTGGAGGAACAGCCTATGTCCCTATTGGTGCCACGGATTGGGTACCAGGCCTAACCTACGGACTTGTTGGAATCATAATTGTAGCCGTTGTCTGGTTCCTGAGGTCAAGGTTTGCATGGTTCTTTATCGACCCAACCTCGCTGACTATGAGCATGGCAGTAGGTCTGATATGGACTTGGCTGTCGGGACTGGTGGCCTTGATAATCAAGGTGGTATTGATCAGGACTATAGGTGTGAGAAGATTCGAGTCATACGTCATCCCGCTAGCAGCGGGGATATCGCTTGGATTCGGAGCGCCTATCCTCCTAGCAGGACTCATAGAGTTCTTCGCGGTAGTGCTGCCGAGATTCTCAGCCCAATTCGTACCCTAAAACCTTTTTTCTGCCCATATACCTTCTCCTATTAGTGGGTGAAAAGTGAGCGAGTTAGAAGTTATCAAGCTTGCTCTTGGCGACAAGGTTTCCAACATTGCATGGGACCTAGATGGGTGGGTCATTCGCCTGAAAGGTTCAAACTTGACCAACCTCAAGATATCCCGGAGGCTGGTGGGAATATCTTTTGACTGGGAGTGGCATTTCGTAACACCCTTAATTATACACGAAGAGGTCGACGAGGCTGGGTTACACTTGTATAGAGAGATGAAGCGTAGAGAGGTTCAGATAAAGAGGAGGGGTATGCTGAGATATTCTTACGAGTGGGTGACAGGTGAGCTACTCACCAAAGTTTTCCCTGAGATAACGCCCGAGAGTGACTTGCTTGTCTTGCTAAACAGGGACGGAACCCTCCATCGCTTACTTAGACGGTCTTCAATAGATGAGCTCTATGTAAACACTTATTTTGAGCTGGGTGTAGCCAGCCTATCCGACGAGGCCCTTAGAAAATACTATGAGTCTCCCACGATGGTCGGATGGCTCATAACCGCGATCAAGGGACCAGGCTCTGAGTGGAGGTTTGGCGCAATTGTTAAAAGGATTTATGAACTGCTCGACTACCTCGCTGGTAAGCTTCTCAATTTTTCGCGGGAGCTTGAGTCGAGACTTGCCTTACTATGATATGCTACAGATCTCTATGTTTCTTATCTTAGCGATACAGGAGGTGTGCTGATATATTGTAGAGAGGTAGGAGCTGGTGAGCTGCCACCTAGCGCGCCAGTCGATAATGACGTAATGACTGTCAAGAATGTCTCTCACTACTTTTTCCTGTACTTTCTGTTCGTGTATAGGCCAGGAGCTGTATAGCTTGCCTGAAAAATACTTCAGGAGCGCCTCGAAGAAACTGTAGCTCCCCAAGCCCATGCCTTCATACATCATGTATCCATATGAATCTATGACCATGTTTGATGGATAATTCCTTGATAGGAAGGTGTATATAGGTTCGAAGGCAATCACAGAAGAGTGGGCTGCCCCCAGCTCCATCAGCTTCTCGGACACCCTGACCGGTGTGTCATCTCTAGTAGCAGGCGGATTAGCTACAGACACTACTCCAGCCTGTAGCAGAAACATTGAGAGTATCCAGATAGGAAATATCTTCGTCAGAAAGATGTGAATTGTTGATGCCTTCCAAGGCAAAACCCTCAGCCTCGACCCAAATTCTACAGCCATACCTATAACATAGGAAAGTGGGGTTATGATGTGTTGGATATAGTGGCCGAAGAAGGTCTTGGTCGCAGAGAAGGCTATTATATAAGAGAGACTCCACATCACCCACAGATAGGAGTCATTTGACACAAGCTTTGAACGGACTAGAAAAGGAGCCACGAAAAGGACTGAAAGGAGGGCTGGGAAACCAGCCCAGGCTACGCCCAAATCCAGAATAGATGTTAGTATCCAGCGTAGCCGCTCTGTCTGAGCAATGCCGTCTGGCGGGCGGACTATATGAAAAAGAATGGTCTGCTTTAGGTAGGTTTCAGGGTTGGCTAACAGGTATTTTGAACTAATCAATAGGAAGGTCGTGATGGCTGACGCCAAAATTAGCCCGGTAACACGGGTTCTTCTTGACAATACCGCATGTAGCAGAATTGCAACCACCCCAAATAGGCCGGTCATTTTGGAGGAGACCGCCAGCCCCAATGTAAGCCCAGACATGGCCGATAGTGATGCTTCTTGAACGGGGCTTCGGCATCTGCGAAGTAAAACGTAACATAGAACAGAGGCCGAGAGAAAGAAGTCAACGTATGGCTCGAGCATGACCATACGCGAATTATATGAGGCAAATCCATCAAGGGCCAGAAAAGCTGTGCCTATTAGCGCTGCAAGCTTTCCCACAGAGATGTATGCTGCGGCGGCTAGAACAATCAAAGTCGCGGACCCTAGCACTGCTGATATAGTCCTAGCATGTGCATATGCCTGGGGGCCTCCGTCACCCACAACAGATTTCAAGACATAGAGAGATAGTGGCGGGTGGGCGAAAAAGAAGTCAACATATGGTGTATAGCCTTTAGATAGGAGTAGGGATGCTGAGAGATGAACGCCCTCATCATAGTCGTGCCACCCGCTTTCAGCGTCCAAGTTTGAGAGTCTCACTATGGTTCCCGCCAAAACTATACCGGACAGCGCAATGATGTATAATGTCTTATTGGGGTCGAGCTTTGATACCATGTAACCGACAATTTATTGTGAGTGGTGAAATTAATAGATGAATATTCTGAATAAGATTTATACGCCGCGTTCACTGATGTAGGGTTGAATGGTAGCCCGCTTAGCAGTTTTGACGACTATTTCCTTGTTCGTCGTCTTCTACATGGTCATGGGCTGTGTCATTGCGAATGCGGAGAGTGTCACTTCGTCCACAATAGTGCTCACTGTTTTAAGGAGCGATAATAAGCCCGTGGAAGATGGGTTGAGGTTCATACTGCGGGAGCCCTCGGGCTCGGAGACAGTGCTCGAGACAGTGGATGGAAGGCTGGTGGTCCCGGCTATAATGGGATCTCGCCTCGTGGGGCCATTCATCGGGAGCGAGGAGACCTATCTCCCGATTAACGTTTCCTTAAGAAGTTTGACAGACTCAGGTTTAGAGCCTGTGATAGTGCTGGAGAGGGCTGTCAAAGTCAAGTTTGTTGAGCTTTTTCCTTGGATTGATGGACGCCCATTGACGGTTCACTATAGGCTCGAACTGGAAAGCGGGAAGTCTGCCTATCCTAAGACAATGCTGTGGAGCCACCATGTTGATGAGTTGAAGAGGATGGTCGGGCTTGGGGAGGGAGAGGTCCTTATTCCAAGCTCCCTGAGCTATAGGCTTTACGGGCAATTTGAGGCTGCGGACGGGATGGCCCGCTGGACAGCAGAGCTCACAGGGCTAACCCGCAAAGCCCAGCTAATCTCTCTACTTCATGTAATCTATCCACAGGCATTGAGAGTTGTAGAGAATGCCTCCTCAGAGACTGGGTTTAAGCTAGAAGATCTTGCCGCGAGGGGAGTATACCTTGGATACCAACTGGCTAGGGTTGAGAGAGCCAAGGAGCGTATCGAGTCTTCGAGAGAGGTGTTCGAGCATGGCCGGTTAAGGGAGGCGTATCAACTGCTTAGGAGAGCCTACATGGACCTAGTGGGAGTCAATGCGGTATTGTCTAACTACGACAATAGACGCATTTCAGGCGGTGTTCTCTTTCCCCTTTTCATGGTTTTCGGAGCGCTCACATTTAGCCACCTTGTCTTTGGAGAGAAGAGGTCCAGTATATTGGCAGGCTTGGGCTTAATGAGTGTCATTACATTAGCCTTTATGGCAATTTCATACCCATTTTTACTGCCTAGTGACGCATGGGGATGGTCAGCCCTCCTATACAGCATACTTGCCATGCTCGGCCTATTCCTAAGTATCCCATCTCTAGGCCTTGAGGTTAAGACGCAGCGGGGAGTCGCATTGCTTGCAGCCTCGTCACTATCGTTCAGCGTTGCGAAGAGGTTTCTTAGGACACGACCGATGAGAACTTGGATAATGGTGGCGATGGCTGCGATCACTGTGGCATCCTCCCTGCTACTTATCAACACAGGCATCGAAAGTGAGGTATTTGTATCAAGCCCATTAGAAAAAGTCAACCAGCCGGATACACCTCACATTATATCATATAATAGAGAATATAGATACGATAATCTGGCTGCTGTGGATACGCGTTATGTCAGCTTCTTTAGAAGCCTCGGCTTAAATGTCGGGCTGAGGGCGGAGACACCAATCGCCCCGCCAAGTGGCAGCGAATACTTCATCAACAACAGGAGATATAACCTGAGAGGTATTATTGGTGTTTCCGGCAACACGCCTTTACCAAAAGAGCTGTCACAATGTATTATTTCTGGAGGGGTAGATAGTGTTGGGCTGGACTCTTCAGCCTCAGTCATTTCGCAGGACTTGGCGGAGAATCTTGAAGTCTCAGTTGGATCTCAGATAATCGTTAATGGGCTTAGGCTCCGAGTTGTTGGGATACTTAGTATTGATTGTCCAACGTATCTCAAGGATGTTGACGGATATTTTGTCTCCACGCTTATCCAGCCTCCCATGTCTCCCGTTACACCAGCTGGTTGGTCAAATGTAATAGTGACTGGGTTTGACGAGGCGCTGAGGCTAGGTGCGGTCCCCACCAAAATATATGCGACTGGTGGAGACGACGATAAAATTTATGGGCTGGCAGAGGTGATAAGTCTCCACACCAACCTCAAGGTCAGGGTTGTTGAGTCTAGAGGCGAAGTCTATGTCTTCAACCTCGTAGGGTTAAGAGGCATATCAGGGGGGGAGGTTCTTATTGTTGCGGTTATCGCCTTCTTAAACCTCTTGGTTGCTTCCTTGGCCAACTATTATGAGAGGAGGGGAGAGTTCTTTACAATGTCAACCCTGGGGCTCAACCCTGGACATATCTTGCTCCTAGCTGTAGCAGAGGCCATATTCCTCGGTACTGTCTCCGCTTTTCTGGGAGTATTGGTGACGCTTGTTGTCCTGAAAATTGTACCCTCTGTTGCGCCCATACCCATTGACTTCAAGCTATCGGTTGAGAGCTTGATAGTTATTCTAGCCCTCTCCGCCGTAATTTTCATCACCTCACACACCGTATCAGTCCGTAGAAGCATAATACTCACTACGCCGGCGCAGACTTGGAAATGGACCCTGACCAAGTCTTTGGACGAAGATGGATACTGGAAGGTCGAGCTGCCCGCCAAGCTGAGGGCATCGAGGATAAAACACTTCACAACATACATAAGCTCTAGGCTCAGTGAATACAGCTACACTACGACCGTGAACATAAACGTCCAGGGAGTTGAAGAAGATGTCATGTCAGGGGTCTATAGGATAAGATTTATCTACTCTTCAACGGAGCAGAGAGCGTTCAGAGCCGCCTGCATACTTGAGGTGTATAGGCGCGGAGAGTGGTGCTCGCTTGTCTTGCGATCAAAGATCGAGGCACAGGACGCGAGGTTCATTGACCAGTACATTAGAGAGATAACTCAGCTTATACGCCAGTTCACTATAGAGTATGCTTCCCTAACTATTCGGGTCTTGGCGCCGCTGGGCCGTGACCTGGGACATATCCTGCCGCTGCTCTCTGTTTACAACCCCAGTGAGGTTAAGCTCGTTTGGCGCGGAACTTCGGAGGAGGATTTGAGAAGAGCGGTAGAGGAGCTGGAGAGAAACATGGTTAGAGTCGCTGTGGTCAGGTTGTCGTCTTCAGGCCCGTTAGCCGCTGATGCTAGGACCGTTATCGAGGCGGCCAAAGACTGTGACTTGGTCTGCATATCATCTGACGACGGGTATCTCTCTTCCATTGCTCTGCTTACCGCTCAGCGCCTTAATAAGCGGATATGTATCGTCAAGGACTCTACAATTGTCGAGGCGACAGCTGCAAGCCTGTGGGAGCAGCTCCGCTAGGCTATGCCGCCTGCCTTATAGCCTCTACTATACGAGGAATCGCAACCCTGATCTCCTTGAGGGGGAGAGGCTGTAAGACCAAGTGTTTAACACCTGCGTCGAGGTACTCTCCTATACGCTGGGCCGCATCCTCTACAGACCCAACGATGTTAAGAGCTGACACCATCTCAGGAGTTACATCGCCCACAGAGCTTACGGATTTGAAGCCCATCTTCCTCACCCTGGCCGAGTTGAACCACAGGACGGTCTGTGCGAGGAGCGGCATAGCCTTCCTGATGGCTGAATCCCTTCTCTTTTCGATTACGGTGAAGAGCATACAGCCGGCTTCAATCTCCCGCGGCCTCCTACCGGCTCTCTCTGCTGCCTCGTAAAGGATCTGCAGCTCTGAGGAGTATATCTGCGGTGAGATGCATATTGGCAGCCATCCATCCGCGACCTCCGCTATTCCCCTGATAACCCGGTCAATGTTCGCTGCGGCCCATATGGGTGGGTGTGGTCTCTGCTTGGGTTTGGGCTCGAAGCCGGGAGTCCTAATGTTAAAGAGTTTTCCCTGAAACTCTACATTCCCACCACTCAGGAGCTTTCCCAAAACTGCTATGAACTCTAAAAATCTCTCGGCCACGTCTCCTTGGGCGGGAAAGCCCCATTCGGGACTTGGGCAGCAGCTACCAAGCCCAGCTATCAGCCTGCCCCCCGAGAGGTGGTCCAGCGATATGAGCGTCTGGGCAGTGTTTACAGGGTGTCTTCTATAGGTAGCCAAGACAGAGCTCCCGACATAAACCCTGCGCGTTGCTCTGGCCATCTCGGCCATACAGAGGATGACGTCGTAGGTTTCTCTCTGGAAAACACCGACTAGGTCGTCATTAACCCATACACTGTCAAGCCTTACCCCCTCGACCTCCCGCGCGATCTTAGCCGCGGTGTGGAGAGAGAAGTTAGGGAATGAGATACCAAACCTTACACGTGGGCGCGGCACAAAAAGAAGTCTGCACGCCTGGATAAAAGGCCTCTCAGGGTTAGATACCCTTAATCAAAGAGTTGATATAGTCTCGGCTTTCCCGCGCACTGTCAAGAGGGTCTTTCACAGAGAAGTCCTGCTCCACCACCAGCCACTCAACTAGGCCCGAGGATTTCAGTAACGACACTATCCCCGGAAAATCTATGATGCCGCTGCCCAGTTCCGTGGTAAGCTCGTACCACCTCTCCACACGCCCCACACTCTTGGTAAATGGTTTAAGGTCCTTTAAATGAACGTACCTAATCCGGTCCAGATGTCTCTCTATCACCTTAGCCGGGTCCATCCCTGCTAATGCTAGGTGGGCCGTGTCGGGGCAGAGTTTGAGGAGCTCTGGCTCGATGTGTGATAAGACATATTCCAGTTCTGCCTGTGTCTCAATGAGGGTGTCATAGTGGTTGTGGAGAGAGGGTGTTATGCCGTTGTCAACGAATACTTTTAAGGCTTCGGTTAGTGTTTTTACAAGCTGGCCTAATAGCTGGAGGACTTGGTCTTGTGAGAGCCCAGCGCTTAGTCCGCCGCGGGGCGGCCCTATTACTACATTCTCGCAGCCTATCCTTCTGTAGGTCTCTGCCAGCTTTGCAGCTTGGTAGAGTATGTTGTCGCGCTCCTCTTCCTTGTGAAAGTCTGCCGACCAGTAGATGCCTGAGAGTGTTAGGCCGTAGTTCTTTATTTCATGGATTAGGCTCGAGTGTTCGTAACTACTCTCTCTTGCGAGCCTCTGTAGCTCGAACTCGGCGAACTCAACTCCCTCAAAGCCGAGATCCTTAGCGCACTCAAGGAACTCTACTACTGGCCGACGTATGAATACTAACCGTTCAAGAGAGAGCTTCATACCTCGACGCGGAAGGCCTCCGCGGGGTTCATTTTTGAGGCGTGGTAGGAGGGATATGCCGTGGCGAAGAGTGAGAGTATGGCTGCGTAGAGTAGCCCTTGCCCCATGATGGAGAGATACTCAGCGGGTGCAACTAGTCCGATATCGGCAGCCCTACCGTATGCTGCGAGGAGCCCTACGCCGACTCCAAGCCCTACCAACACTCCGAGACCCCCACCAATCACTCCTATTATGAGGGACTCGAGGAGGTAAAGTAGGAGCACGTGTCTATCTGCTGCCCCGAGCGTCTTGATTGTCGCAATCTCTCTATACCGCTCGGCGACTGAGATTAGCAGCGAGTTGAATACACCGAGACCCGCCACTAGAAGTGCTACGAATATAAGCCAGAACTGGTAGGCAGCGAATTCTGTCCCTGCGACTGCACGGTTTATGGCGCCGAGCGTGAATATTACAGTCATAAATGCTATAGCCAGGAGGACGGAGAGCATTGTCAGTAGGGAGCGGCTAAACCTCTTTCTTATGTTCAGGAAGACGAGTCGAAGTAGCTCGTTCGTTGGAAAGGATACGCGGCCGTATGCCCGCTCTTTTGTCATCGATTAATACGCTTATCCGCGCTGATTTAAGCGTTGACCCTCCTCTTTATCCTTCTCCATCCTCAAGAAGACGAGGCCGCGGGTTGACAGCATCTGAAGATAGCGAAGCAGGCTTACTTCTGCCTCCTCCTTCGTCATCTTGAAACTCTTCACAAGTAAATCCGCAATCTCCCTTACACTCCTTTCCCCGTCTATGTTCTCCCAGACAAACCCGCCCACCTTGTCGAGTATGAAGGTGCGGAACTCGGGGACAGGTAGTAGGCGCTGAAGGGTTCCATGGGGGCGAGGCATTCTAAGCCTGACACTCAACTCGCCTGAAGCCGTGAGGGTGGACTCGGCGTTGGGGTTTCTTACAGTATCATCTTCAAAGCCTCTTCGAGACTTATCGTCGGCAGTTGGGGTCTTCGCCTTCTAAACAGTCTCAAGGGCACTAGCCAGTCTGGGGCGGGGCTTAAAGATTTTTCACCGTTCTCTCGGAAATTAAAGGTTATAAGCTGCAAAGTCCAGTGAAGCCCCAATGCCGCGCAAAGTAATGCTAAGTGATGATGACCTACCTACCGAGTGGTATAATATTCTGCCAGACCTCCCCAAACCTCTACCGCCGCCCATAGACCCAGCCACAAGGTCTCCTGGCCCAGGAATACTGCCGAGGCTCTTCACAAAGGAGCAGTTAAACCAAGAGATGAGCAGTGAGAGATGGATCAGGATTCCAGAAGAGGTTAGAGAGGCCTATAGGCTGTGGAGGCCCACGCCGCTCATCCGTGCAGTCAGGCTTGAGAGAGCATTGAAGACTCCTGCTAGGATTTACTACAAGTATGAGGGCGTCTCACCGCCAGGCTCCCACAAGCCGAACACGGCTGTGGCTCAGGCCTACTACTACATGAAAGAGGGTGTAGAGAGGGTGACTACGGAGACTGGTGCTGGTCAGTGGGGGAGCGCATTAGCCTTCGCAAGCATGCTCTTCGGGCTTAAGACAACCGTATACATGGTTAGGGCGAGCTATGATCAGAAGCCTTATCGCCGGATATTAATGCAGGCGTGGGGGGCTGAGATCCTGCCGAGCCCGAGCGATAGGACCGAGTTCGGGAGGCGGATACTACAGTCTGACCCAGACAATCCGGGTAGCCTAGGGATAGCGATTAGCGAGGCGATAGAGGATGCGCTAAACCATGACAATGTAAAATATAGTATAGGTAGTGTTGCGAACCATGTTCTTCTTCACCAGACAGTCCAAGGCTTAGAGGCTAAGAAACAGCTAGAACTGCTGGACGAGTATCCGGACATTGTGGCCGGCTGCGTCGGCGGTGGTAGCAGCTTTTCAGGCCTCTTCTGGCCCTTCTACTACGACAAGGTTGCAAAGAAGTCGCCTAAGGAGGTTAAATTCGTTGGGACCGAGCCCACAGCTTGCCCCACGATGACCAAGGGCGTATACACATACGATTTCGGAGACACGGCTAGGCAGACCCCGATGCTCCCGATGTATACCCTGGGTTCAGACTTCATACCCCCTCCCATCCACGCCGGCGGCCTCAGATACCACGGCGACGCCCCCACCCTCTGCCTACTCTTGAAGGAGGGGTACATCGAGCCGAGGGCCTACAATCAGGTGGAGGTCTTTGAGGCGGCCACAATATTTGCGCGGACCGAGGGAATTATACCCGCGCCGGAGCCCAGCCACACCATAAAATACGTGATAGACGAGGCGCTTAGATGTAAGAGGACTGGCGAGGAGAAGGTCATACTTTTCAACCTCTGCGGCCACGGACACTTTGACTTACAGGCCTATCAGGAGTTCTTCGAGGGGAGGCTCCAGCCTTGGGATTATCCTGAAGAGGCTGTGAAGAGGTCGATAGAGCGTCTCCTATCCGAGTATCCATGGGTCAAGGACCTCCCCTTCCTGAAGTAGAGCGCGAGGCGGTGCGAGGTTTATAAATAGAGCCAAGAGGTCCTAGGCATCAGAATTGGTCCTGACGGACACATTTCTGATACAGCTGGCTCAGAGGAGGAGGCTACACTACAAGATCTGTAGGAGGTGTGGGGCTAGAAACTCGCCTGACGCAGAGAAGTGCAGGAAGTGTAGGAGCAGAAACCTCAGGTGGAAGAAGAGGGAGCTGAAGAGGTAGAGGACGTCAACCGCTACCCCTAACTTTTAGGTGCGACATCTTCACTGGAACGGATCTGAAGAGAGGATGTATCTCTACAGAGAGGTCTCTAGCACTAGGCGGCGCAGCGATTATCCAAGCAAATTTTATTCCATTGAGTGAGGTCCCCACGTTGGGATGATACCCCCTCTCAATCAGGACTACGTCTCCGTCCCTTACTACGTGGGCCTCTTCCCCCTCCTCATCCATCAGGAGCTGAACACCAAACCCTGGAGCCATTCCGTAGAAGATGTAGGCCTCCGGCTTGCCATCGTGTCTATGTGGAGGATAGCTGGTCCACGAGCCCCCAATACTCTCGGTATAGCCCGCTAGAAAACGGTCGACTGGGTCGTCTTCACCGATCATCACCACGATGGCCCGCGCATAACAATCTTGTCCGGATTCCATCTTGGGTGCTTCCTCAAACCTCTTTACGAACTGCTTCCGCTGGGTGGATCCGCGCGCCTCGGCGACGTAAATATTAGCATCGGCTTCAGCCCGTATTCTGACTCCAATATCCTTTGGCGTGTATATCATGTCCCTTACATGGAGCGGCTCACCATTCACGATTATGGGACCGTCAGTTGAGAAAACGAGGCGCTCATTCTCGCCCGCCTCCATAGCGTATTCTTCTCCCCGCCTAGCCCTGACGTGGTATAGGGCGAAGTCGCCTGTCACAAATAGCCTCTCTAAAGCGCCGTGGGTTTCCCTAGCACGTATCAGGAGCCCCCTCAATCCTAGACACACTCCCTCACACGTCGCCTATTGCGGGGTAGGCTTGGTTATCTCGTCAATTCTCTTCAAGTCGTCTGTAGAGAGCTTTACATCCACGGCCTGTAAGTTTTCTTCGAGCTGCTCCGGCCTAGTGGATCCGATTATCGGTGCTGTGACCTCAGGCTGGTGGAGTATCCACGCTAAGCTGAGCTGCGCCAGGGTTATGCCCTTCTCCTTAGCCATCAGAGCGAGTTCATTCACTATCTTGAGGTTTCTCTCGGTGAAGAGGGGGTTTACCGAGGTGCTGTATGAGGCTCTCGCATCAACCCCTGTATCAGCGAGGTATCGCCCGGCGAGTAGTCCTTGGGCCAGTGGGGAGTAGCATATGATCCCAAGGCCAGCCTGCCTGACTAGGGGGAAGAGCTCCCTCTCAGCCTCGCGCTGGAGGAGGTTGTATAGTGGCTGGACACTGACAAATTTAGCGAGCCCCAACCTCTCGGATATAGCGAGGGCCTGAGATATCTGCCAAGCCTGGAAGTTTGAGCACCCGATATAGTGTACTAGGCCAGCCCTGACTAGGTCGTCGAAAGTCCTCATCGTCTCCTCCAGAGGTGTTGATGGGTCGAAGCCGTGCGCTTGGTATAGGTCGATGTAGCTGGTCTGGAGCCTAGATAGACTATCCCTTACCGCCCTCATAATATGCTTTCTGGAGAGCCCCTCATCATTAGGGCCACTTCCCATGGGAAACCTGACCTTAGTCGCGATAACTAACGACTCTCTATCGACCATCTGGAGGAATCTGCCCAGCAGCCTCTCGGCATAGCCGACATGAGTCACGGGAACCGGCGCCACTGCCCCGTGATACCTGTTTGCTGTATCGATTGTGTTTATCCCCATATCGACCGCCTTTCTCCATAGCCTGAGGGTCGCCTCCTCGTTGATCTTCCTCACACCATAGGGGTCTACCTCGGGGAGCGTTGGCAGATACCATGTGCCGAGCACTAGGCATGAGACTTTTAGACCGCTTAGGCCCAGCTGCCTATACTGGATAGGCATCACCCACCACCCAATCCCAGATACATGCGTCCAAGCTCCTTATTATTTAACAGCTCGGCTGGATCACCCTCGAAAAGCACCCGCCCACCAACAAGTAGGACAGCGTGGTCTGAGAGCTTAAGAGCCTTAACCACGCTCTGCTCAGCAAGCAGCACCGTGAATCCATGATCATCCCTCAGCCTCTTCACCACATCAAGCACAGTATTCACCATTTTTGGAGAGAGGTTGGCTGTGGGCTCATCCAGCATGATGACTTTGGGACGCCTCATTAAGGCCATACCGATCGAGAGCATCTGCCGCTCCCCGCCGCTCAGACTTGCAGCCTTCCTGTGGAGCATACTCTTAAGAAAGGGGAAGAGCTGGAAGACCTCCTCGGTCCGCTCCCTCCTCTCCTCCTCGGACAACATATACCCACTCATCAGAAGGTTCTCACGGACAGTCAACCCTGTGAACAGATTGTTAAGCTGGGGAAGATACGCTACGCCTAGCCGCGCAATTTCATGAGGTGGGCGGCCGGAAAGCTCGACGCCGTCGAGCTTTATGGAGCCGTTGTAGACGCTGGTCTGTCCGAAAATAGTCTTAAGAAGCGTACTCTTTCCACTGCCATTGGGCCCGAGGATGGCAGTAATCTCGCCTCGCCGCGCATTCATCGAGACGTCAAACAGTATCTGAAGCCGTCCATAGCCCGCGTCTACACTCTCGATAGTTATCATGGCAACTTCTCACCAAGATAGCTCTCGACCACGTCTGGGATTGTGAGCACCTCCTCGGGCGAGCCCTCCGCAATCAAGCGCCCATTAAACATGGCTAGGACCCTGTCGGCATATTTCATGGCCAGGTCGAGCCTGTGCTCGACGAGTAGGAGTGCGAGACCGAGCTCCGATACAAGCCGCCTTATATGTGATAGGACGGAGTCTGCTATCACGGGGTTAAGCCCAGCCGTCGGCTCATCCATCAAGATGACTCTAGCCCCACTCATTAGCACCCGGCCAAGCTCTAGAAGCTTCATCTGGCCGCCACTAAGCTTCCCTGCAGGCTGGTCCCTAAGCTTTTCCAACCCAACCAGCTCCAGAATCTGGAGAGCCCTCTCGACTAGCTCCCTCTCCCTGCGTATCCATATACGCCTAATCGGTGCGACTCGAATATTCTCACCTTCCGTAGCCCCCGCAGCCATCAAGACATTGTCAAGAACTGTTAGACTGGGGAAATGTCTGGCTGTCTGAAAAGTTCTGACCAACCCTATCCCAAACCGCACATGTGGTTTGAGATGCGTAATATCCCTCCCATCCATCAATATCCTGCCGCTGTCCGGGTGGTAGTGACCCGCGATTAGGTTGATCAGGGTGCTTTTCCCGCTGCCGTTAGGCCCTATCAGGAGCGAGAAAACTCCTCCTTTAAGCGAGAGGCTTACACCGTCTACCGCGCGTACTCCTCCAAACCTCTTTTCCAGTCCTAGACATTTCACTAAGCCGTCGTCCAATTCCTTTAAAAATCATAAAAAATAATCCAATTTAAGTGTATTTCCCTTCGTATCCGCGGGCCCAGGCTACACTGTCTGTGAATGCCATATATGTGCCGACGATCTTCCATTCGTACTTGTCTCCGACTTTCTCAATAGCCCAGACGTCGTAGTCTCCCCCAACCCTATCACCGCTCTCGTTCAGGATCGTCCATCCCGATGCCCCGAAGTATTGGCTGCTTACGATTGGTAGCACACTCTTAACCGCAGTTGCATCGTATTTGTCCACAGTAAGTAACGAGAGTACTAAGACCCAGAGGATGTCATACATCGTGTATGTATAGGTGTCCGGCTCCCTTCCGTAGACCTGTTTCACCCTCTCTCTGACCCGTTCGAATATGTCGCTAGTGGTTGCTGCATAGATTGTGTGGAGGAATTTTGTGTCTATGTTGAACTGTGCGGATGTCGCGTCGTTCTGTATATCACCTGAGCCGGCGGTGCCGTCACTCCCAAACCATCTCACAGACCGCAGGACGTCACGCTTCGCTGCCTCCTGCAGGATTAATACAGCCTCCTCAAAGGAGATTAGGTGAACAGCCACGGCTCCCTGCCCGTACTTTGATATCGCATCCCTCACTTTACTCTCGAGCGTCGCGACTTCGGTGGCAAACTCCTTGGCGTCTGGGTTGTACCTTATCCCAGGGTCTACTGCTCCGCCTAGCCTCTTGAAGGCACTCTCAGTGGCTGCCTTCAAGCCATCACCATATGTGTCTCCTCTCCAGATAGGTACATAGTATCGGATTCCCGCATCCCACATTAACCGGGCCAGTGCTGGGCCTTGCTTTCTGTCGTCGGGTATGAATCGGAATATGTTGTCGCCGGGTACGGCCAAGTCAACGGCTGTCGAGGATTGGCTGACGACGAGTATGTTGTTCTCGTCGGCGTAGGTCTTCAGGTTTCTAACCTCGCGGCTGCTCAGAGGACCAGCAACCATCTTCACTCCACGGGCAGCGAGCGCCTGCAGCTTTGCAAGGGCCTGCTCGGGCTGCGTGGCCGTGTCCTCGATCTCTAAAACAATCCTAAGGTTAATACCGCGCTTCGAAAGCCAAGCATTAATGTCGTCTCTAGCTAGCTCTAGGGCAGTTCGATGGTTTTCACCGAATGTTCTCAAGTCGCCCGTCAGGGAGAGTAGCGCTCCGATCCGTATTTCACCACTTAACGTCACCTTCTTCTCTAATAGAGAGGCTGGGATGTATGGGAGCCCATCCCCGAGCTTGACTACAGACTGCTCCAGAAGCGGGGGCAACGGACGGGCAGCTTGAGGCGGCTGACCCACGGTCGTAGTCATTACTATTGTTCTCTCAATCGTTCTCTGCTGAACAACAGTGGTTGTCAGCGTGGTGGGAGGGCTAAAGGAGGGGCCTAGAAAAATGCCTATGACGCCCCCCACTACCAGCCCGACCACCAGTAACCCGATGGCGGCGGCAGTTGAAATCGCGCGCAGACTGGACTTGTTCATTGTAAGTAAAGAGAGCGGGATTACAGTATATAAACTTTAAATTGAGACCCTTAATTATCTAGCAGATTAGCCCCTTGATTGACCCCGCAATAGTGAACACCTTGGTTTTCTCAGGGATAGCGGCCATGTCGAGTGTGGGCTTGACCCTAACCTATCTGACCACTCGTGTCCCCAACTTCGCCCACGGATCATTTCTAACGATTGGGGCCTACGTGGCTGTGTATTGGGCCCAAATCCTTCAGAGGAGCCCCTACGAGGTCCTCTGGGCCTCCGCACTCCTAGGTGGCCTACTCTCAGTTGCGCAATACAAGATTGTCCTAAACCCGCTTAGGAGGAGGGGCGCCTCACCAACCTACCAGATGATCGCGACGTTGACAGTAGCCTTCTTCATATTTGGTGTGATGAGTATCTTGGCCGACTACTTTGGCAGGACATACAAGGTTAGGACCAGCTACATCGCGCTCAGGGCTTTTGACCCCGAGATAGCGTCTATCCCCCTAGTCATGCTGCTGTCACTGGCTTCTGTCATCCTATCGACAATCCTCCTCTACGTCTTCCTCAACAATACGCGGACCGGAGTGGCTCTGAGGGCGTCAATCGAGAACCCAGACCTCGCCCAAGTGTTAGGCATCAATATAGAGAGGATGTACATGCTGGCATGGTTTATCGCGGGCTCCCTAGGAGGGTTAGCAGGCCTAATGTACGCCATGTGGCTCCCAGTCACAACCACCTCCGGCGACGAGTTCTTGCCCACGATCTTCGCATCCAGCATTCTCGGCGGACTGTCCAGCATATTCGGGTCTCTGGCTGGTGGAGTACTGGTGGGGGCAGCCAACTCTCTTATACCACAGATGATAGCGGCGTTGGGCTTCACGGAGATAATACAGTATCGACCGATCATTCCACTACTTATAATGTCGATAGTCCTGCTAACAATACCTCAGGGAATAACATCCATGACCATTAAGTGGGTGAGAGCCTCGAGATGATCTCTACAGACCAGGCCATTAGATTCGTTCTGGACCTTGCTCCGTGGGTAGCCGCCTACCTCGTAATATCTCTCAGCCTAAACCTCGAGTATGGGTTTGGAGGGATTCCTAACTTCGGTAAAGTACTTTGCGTTTCCGGGGGAGCCTTTCTGGTCGGCGCCCTACCAGGACAGCTTATAGCAGCAGTATATAATTTGGGGGAGGGGCTGAACTATTTCGACAACCACGCGCAGATTATGCCGAGGATAAATGACGTCCTTGCAAGAGATCCTCTACTCTCAACCGCACTGCTAATCTTTACTATTATCGCCGCTATGCTCGTGGGTGCTGGCCTCGGACTTGTATCGAGCATCCCCTCTGTGAGGCTGAGGGAAGAGTATCTGGCAATGACGCTCTTGGCGATGGGTGAGATCCTCATACTCATCGGCGACAACTATAAGAATCTAATCGGCGGGACCTTAGGCGTCTTTGTCCCCAGCTTCCTTGGATGGATACCCGTCCCCACTAGGAGCTATGTATTAACAGGGTTGCTGGTGGGCCTTGCCGTGATGGTTTTCATCTTCGTCGAGCTGTTGACGAAGTCTCCGTACGGTAGACTCCTCAAGTCAATAAGGGACGATGAGATGCTGGCTCAGGCACTCGGACGCGACGTTGTCAGTGTTAAGAGGAAAACAATCATTCTTGCAGGTGCCCTCGCAGGCTTAGCCGGCGCCATGCTTGCGCTGACCACAGGCGCGGTGAATGCTAAGAATTACAGCAGGGCTAACCACACTTTCATACCATGGGTGATGGTGCTGGTCGGCGGAGCCGCGAATAATTGGGGAACGGCCTTGGGCGTCATGGTGTTTATGGTCTCTGCGCGCCTGATAGACGTTTTCAAGAGAGAGCTACAGCTCTATCTCCCCTTTGACGTGGTCTGGCTGACTCCTCTCCTACTCAGCACGACGCTCCTCATAGTAATGTTCTTCAGGCCCGGCGGGATAATACCTGAGGCGCGGACACAGACATTTAAGCCCAAAGAGCTAGATGCTCTTAAGACAGGCCCAAGACAACGCACTAACCGTCCATGAGGGCTAAAGCCTAGTCGTGGGAGTCATCTTAATTACATGCCACCACGGAGTCGGAGTAGGGATTGGGAAAGATCCGGACTAGGAAGGTCAAGGTTCTCGCGGCCGAGATACTCGAGCACTATCCCGACAGAGTTAAGCCGGATTTTCAACAAAACAAGCTCCTAGTTGAGGAGGTGCTGGAGGGGACTGTCTCGCAGAGGCTGATAAACAAGGTAGCGGGCTATCTTACCACACTGGTGAAGAGGAGGCTCAAGGAGGGTGAGGTGCAGGAAGAGGCGGCTACCGAGGCTTCAGGCGAGGTTAACGCTTAATATTTAGCAGCGGCCAATCCGTTAAGGAGGCTCTAGATACCGTAATGGGGATTACAGACAGGAAAAAAGACCACATAAGGATAGTGCTTGAGAACACGTCTGTACAGAGAGGAAGCAACTGGCTCGAATATGTGCACATCATTCCAAGAGCAGTATCAGATATTAATGTAGATGAGGTTGACATCACAGCCACTTTCCTCAGCAAGCGATTTTCAGCCCCCATATTAATCGAGGGAATGACGGGCGGCACAGATGAGGCCTCCAAGATAAATGCCACTCTGGCAGAGGCTGCAGAGAGAGCGAGGATCCCGATGGGTGTTGGGAGCCAGAGGGCTGGAATATCTAAGCCGGAGCTTCGTTATACGTTCAGGGCCGCGCGGGATGCGGGACCAGATGTTTTCCTGATAGCGAATATCGGGGCCGCTCAGCTGGCACAACACGGGGTACAGCTTGCGTGGGAGGCCGTGAAAATGATCGACGCAAACGCCATAGCCGTCCATGTGAACACCCTCCAAGAGATTATACAGCCTGAGGGTGATAGGAGGTTTCAGGGGCTTCTAACTCAGATTCGCCGACTATGCCAAGAGATAGGAATACCTGTGATAGTTAAGGAGGTGGGCTGTGGGATCTCCTTTGAGGACGCTGTTATTCTCCGCGAGCTTGGGGTCTCGGCGGTCGACGTGGCGGGTAGAGGTGGGACCAGCTGGGTGGAGATAGAGAGGATGAGAGCAGTTGAGGCGGGGAGGATTGACAGGGCACAATTGGCAGAGGTATTCCAAGACTGGGGAATACCGACAGCAGCCTCCGTCCTAGAGGTTTCACACGTTGAGGGCCTCGAGATTGTCGGCTCGGGAGGTATTAGAAACGGTCTCGAGATCGCCAAACTCCTCCTCCTAGGCGCAAACATGGGGGGCATGGCCATGCCATTCCTGAAAGCGGCGGTTCAAGGGGTGGAGGAGGTTGAGAACCTGATTAAGCGTATCAAAGAGGAGCTGAAGGCGACTCTCGCACTCGTTGGAGCCTCAAACATAGCTGAGTTCAAGAAGACCAATTACGTCCTAACGGGGCCACTAAAGGAGTGGAGGGACCAGCGAGTCGGTCAAAACATAAAGCGATCGCGGCACAGTTCACACCACGAGCGGTAACCGTAGATAATAAACGATATAGAGAATGATTGCTACAGAAATGTAGGACGCCCACGCCTTGAAGGATGTCGTAATTATCTTCAAGCCGTCGAGGGGGCCTAGCGGAATAAGATTTATCAGACCCATCAAAACGTTCAAGTGCCCAATCAGGAGCAGCGCTGTAGCGAGGCCGATGTTGAACCATCCGAGGAGAGCGTAGGTAATATAGATGAAAGGTAGTAGGACGGCAGCAATAACCAGATTAACGATCGGGCCAGCAGCAGCTATCTTGGCGACGCCGCGTTGAGTGGCGTAGCCGAAGATCACGACTGCTCCCGGGGCTATGAATTTGAAAGGAAGAAGTATTGATATGAGGCTTATAATAGAGCCGAATAGGTTCAGCCTAAACCTTGCCCAGTGACCCTGCCTCACCGCCTCGAACTTATGAGCAAGCTCGTGGGCGATGAAAGAGGCCACCACCGCTGCAACCACGACAGCAGAGAGGGGAATCCCCCACAACATGGTTAGAGGATAGATCATAGAGAAAGCTACGCCGGCTACAATGCAGGAGCCTGCAAGGAGGTGTAGAGCCTCGGAGCCTTTCTCCATAGCTGTGAGCTTGGAGAAAAGCATCTCGGTCTTCACCGCAAGCATGGTGGCAGACCGCGGGGAGCCGCCTTGAGGCCTGGCCTCCCTCTTCTCAATCTCAATCAGGTTCCGTGCAAGGTATAAAGAGCGACATTCGTGGGACTCGGGGAGCCTGTGCTTAGAGCAGAAATAGTCTCCACAGTAGGCACACTTGAAAGGCAACACCTCCTCAGCTCCACATTTGCTGCAACGCATACTATACCCTAAACCTTAACCTATCCTTTATCACTGACCCTTAAACTTTCCTCCACGAGAGGTCGGTTGGCGCCCCCTATTCCAGCCGTGGAGCTGTCCCCAAAGACTTCCCGGTCAATAACCTGCAAAAATTCGTCAAAGATATATTTATGAGCATCGTGAGATGATTTAAAGGAGGAGCTGTGGTAACACTCACACCCGCCTCGGGAGACAACGTTTCGGTCCTATTCCAACTACTATGGTTCCTATTCCTTCTAACGTTCTTCTTCATCTACCCCTACTTCGGGCAAAAGACACAGCTGGCATTCATCTTGAGATACAT
This sequence comes from uncultured archaeon, assembly GCA_937921685.1. Classification (GTDB taxonomy): domain Archaea; phylum Thermoproteota; class Nitrososphaeria_A; order Caldarchaeales; family Calditenuaceae; genus HRBIN02. The sequence goes on along the minus strand of CAKZUF010000011.1, from coordinate 23,931 downwards.
TGAGAAGAGGCTGGCAATCCTTAAACAGATCAGAGACGAGGTGAAAGAGAGGACAGTCAGCACACTCAAGCTCTACATTGATGACAATAAGGACTCAGCCGCGATAGAAAAGGAGCTGGAAAACCTGTTAGAGTTCTTCTATATCCCACCAGAGTCGATGGACCCTTCAGGCATAGTGTATAAGCTGGAGCACATCCTCGAGATTGGTGATTCACGTTTCGAGGAGAGTGTTTCGAGGATGGCGCCGAAAGCCGATATTCACCGTGTCAAGAGCCTCTCAAATCTAGTAGAGGTAGCTAGGGCGCTCAACATTATCTACAGGGTTGTCCGTCACTATTATCTATTAGGTAAGAGGATGGCTAATTATTTCTTGGCTGTGCAAATACAGATACAGCTACCCATGATAATGGAGCTGGCTGAGTCGTATAGGCAGGCATCATTCGCCTTCCTCAAAGGTCTGCCGATAGGAGATGGGATAGGTGTGCTATCGGCTGCGAAGTTTGTGAGGGAGAGTAATAGGAAGATATCTGACATGGAGATAGCTAAGGATACCTGGCTTGAGGTGGTCGAGTTTGAGGGAAGGAAGGTGTATGTGGTGAGGCCTATCGGGCCAGGTGGGACGGTCGGGAGACCGGGTGAGGCTGTAAAGAAGCTGGTATACGAGATGGACACCAAGCCAGACTTGATAATAACAATTGATGCGGCATTGAAGCTGGAGGGTGAGGAGACTGGGAAGATAGCCGAGGGGGTGGGCGTAGCTATAGGCGGTCCAGGAATCGACAAGTTCAAGATCGAGACCATTGCGAAAGAGAAGAACGTCCCCCTCTACGCCATCGTGATATACCAGTCGATACTGGAGGCAATAACGCCTATGAGGGAGAGTATTGTAAAATCCGCAGACTCTGTCGTGAATAGGGTGAAGGAGCTGATAAGGGATAAAGTCCCCTCTAACGGGACGGCCATTGTAGCCGGTATAGGGAACACTATCGGTGTGGGAATCTAGGTGAGGGGTTGCATGAGATTTAACACAAGCGGGGTTGGGCAGGAGGGCTCCATCACCAGGGCTAGAGCTGGGCCCTTCAACCCTATCACCCAGCTGAAATGCTTGAGTTGCGGCTCGATACACACAAGGCCGCACAGAGAGGGCGACTATATATTCAAAAATGTCGAGGAGAAGTGCCCCAACTGCGGAGGCAACGCCCACATAATCACCGCGATCTATGTAGAGGAGCCGAAAAAGCAGCGAGCCAGCTAAAACACCATTATAATTGCATCTTATAGCAGGAGTCGGGGTAGTCTCTATGCAGTCTCTCTCTTCGCGATGACTGCCTCCCGTGAGACTTGAGAGTGTGGTTCTATCTTGGCATTAGTTAGCACAGACCCCTTCTCGATCACCGAGTCATCTCCAACAACACTAACACCTAGAATTACCGTGGGCTCAATTCTCGAAGACAATACCTTTACATGGCGCGCGATGATCGAATCCTGTATGTAGGCTCCCTCCCCTACATAAACCCGGTCATGTAGTGCTGACCTCTCGATCGTTACACCGTCGCCGATGAAGCAATAGTTGTCAATGTATGCGTCCCCAATGATTACGTCGTCACCAATCTGGCAATGCCTCCCAATAAGGACATTTCCATTAATCTTGATTCTCCCCTCCTTGACCTTCCTCAGAATCTCATCTCTCCTACGCATCGATGCCATGCTCTGGCCTAGTATCCAAAGCTTAGAGCCTCCTGACACGTATGTAGGCTCGCCGAAAAAGATGTTCATCAAACCGCTATCCATAATCCTCAGCATAGACTCGAGATAGAGCTCTGGTGTACCAACATCATACCACTCACCCTTTATCTCGTAGGCATATACTCGGTATCCTTTTTTGATGAGGTAGGGGATGAGGTCTAATCCGAAGTCGAGGCGCCGTAGAGTAGCTTTCCTCGCCCTGACCTCAGGGTCCAGACAGATAGACCTAACGTCTGGTGAGAAGAGATAGATTCCCGTGCTGGCAAGGTTTGATGGCTCCTCGCCACGCGGGGGCTTCTCCACGAATCCATTAACTCTGCCCTTACCATCTACCTCAACCACCCCGTACGCAGACGGGTCTGATACACGCTTCACACCAACCGTGACGAATGCTGAGTTCTCCTCGTGAAAGGCCAGAAAAGCCTTCAAATCCAGGTTAAAGACATTATCACCTTGCGCGACAAGGACGGGAGTGTTTATGTCGTAGTAGTCCAAGTTAATCAGGAAGCTATCAGCGTTTCCGACATCATCTATATTTGGCTGATACTTTATAGAAATTCTCGGCGCGATACCGTATTTTAGGGATATTCCATGCCCCTCTTGGAAATAGTCGAAGAGGGAGCGATAATTTATATACCCCTTCACGCCGAAGATGAAGTTCCTGATCCCCTGCCTCGCAAGATGGATGATAGTGTATTCGATAAGGGGTCTACCTAAAAACCTGACCAGTGCTTTAGAGACCTCTAAGGTGAGGGGCTGAAGCCTTTTAGCTACCCCCCCTACAGGGATGAAGGCATAAAGATCAGAGACTTGAGTCAACTCAACATATTATTATAACTCTAAGCTTGATAAGGATTTCCTCCCTCATGGCTAAAAACCATAAATCATCCCGACGACAAACTGTATGTCGCAGCAGAAGTGAGAAGGCCCAGTCCACGAGAGTTAAGAAGGATGCAGGAGAGAATGCTTAGCAGCCTAGGAGTCTCAATGGAGGAGCTAGGCACTGCAAAAGAAGTCACGATAGAGCTTCAAGACAGAACAATCAAGATTAGTGGACCTGCCGTCGTAGCCATCAACTCTCATGCCGGTAGAATATACCAGATTGTAGGTGGCGAGGAGTTTGAGCCTCCAAAAGAAAAGGGGGAGAAGCCCACATATGAGCCGAGCCCAGAGGATGTAGCCCTAGTCGCAGCCCAGGCGGGTGTTGAGCTGGAAGAGGCGAGGAGAGCCCTCATAGAGTCGGGAGGAGACTTAGCCCGCGCAATAATGAGTCTTAGGACACAGAAGACCTGAAGCCTTTCTCAGGCTGATTTCTAAGAAGTATAGGAAGGGACTGCAGTAGATCCGCTACAGGCTCCCTTCCATGAAGCTCCAACAGCCTTTCTACAGCCGCATCCTCTAACACCATGCCACCCAACAGCTGGCCAAGATCCTGCAAACTGTCTAGACTTAGTGCTAGAAATAGCTCTGAGAGGTCGTTGCGGTAGCGGGTTAACGGCTCCCTCATCTCTGTGGGGGTCGAGAATCCATTAGTCGCAAGAGCCTTATCGATTGAGTAGAGCCTAGCTGATAACTGCTGCGGCCAGCTCGAGGCTATCATGACTCTTCCCCGGAGGTATGAAACACTGTTGACAGCTCTTGCCAAGCAACCAATAACGGCTGTCAACATATCGTATCCCTCATCCAAACTGGTTGACCCGGCCAATAACGGCCTCACAGCCTCGACCAAACCCACAGGAGCAAGCAGGTAGAACAGCTGAATCCTAGGAGCTTCTTTATGGAGTTTTAGGAGGTATTGGGTGCACCGCTCCAAGTATTTCCCAAGCCTTTCAAAGATCGGGGACACCCTCTGGAGAATTATAGACTCGTCAAACCCGCTACTATCTAACAGCCGCAGAAAGTTTAGACCGACGAAGGAGTGTACCCCGAACCCCCCTGAGACAGAGGTTTTGATAGCGTATTGTGTGAAGAGGGTTCTATCACCGCGGTAGAAAGTATAGATGATGGGGCTTGATTCCCTAACGGGCAATCCCACACTGATCTTATCGGCCCACTCACATCTTTTTAAGACCTGGTCCACTTTCAGATCATTCCGCCATTTTTCAGAGTACTTGGCTATAAATGGGGGAGAGCCCTCGATTAGAAAGTAAATGTCCTCAGGAAATGAGTAAGGATAGACTGGATAGGGTCTTAATTCTAAGTCGGCATCCAGTTGAATAACGAGGTCGTTGTACACCAGCTCGAAAATTTTTGGAACAACATCCTCGTCATATTCGAGTGAGATGCTGAAGATTTGTGTCGGGCCGCGGGATAGGGGGTACAGGTCAATTTCTCCCAAGCAGTAGTGTTGTTTTAACTGTTTTTGGAAGAATTTCTCAACAATCAGTGTCCTCACGACTGTGTCGAAGATGTAGTTGTTTAGCGGCTTTAGGTTTTTTTCCTCTAAGGACCTGTAGAAGGCCGCGTACAGCTCCCGTATTGTGGGGCCTAATGGCATGATGTTTGATATCTTCTCCAACTCAACATTGCTGGAGAGGAGCTCAATTCTCACGAGATCCTCAACAAGCCATCTCGGGATCATAAGTGTCTGCAACTCCACCAGCCTCTTCTCGACCAAGATTCCCACCTTCCGGGCCAAGTCGGCGGGGATTTGGACCGCATCTACAAGTTGTTCGGCTATGATGTTCCTGTTGATTGGCTCGAGGGAGTAGTCCCAACTAAGCATGAAAAGCTCGCCTGACATAGACTTACGTTGAAGACTACGCACCACCTCGACCACTCTCCTACCTAGAGGAGTTAGCGAATACACCCGAGACTTGCTTGAATATTCGATAAGGCCTGCCCTCAACATTGTCTTGAGATGATATGTAAATTTCCCCACATCACCCCGCTCGCTTAACCCGGCGTATTTTATCAACTCGGAGAAGTTCATCTGTGACGTATTCAGGGCCTCAATGATTGAAAGCCTGATGGGTGATGAGACTGCCCTTAAGATAGAGGCTATCTCAGACTTGCTATCCTCACGCCTCATAACTCCTTCTGCAGAAGACAAGCCCGCCACTAAAGCTTTACTGCGCCTCAGAACGCGATACCTTAAATTACTACCAGTAGAAAATATAGCTGAGAGGGGTGCTGCGACGGGCCCGTAGCTCAGCCAGGTGGAGCGGCCGGCTCATAACCGGGAAGTCGGCCACTGGTAGGGAGAGACCGGTAGGTCGTGGGTTCAAATCCCACCGGGCCCATTCTGGATCTGGATATGCATTATTAGTGTGAATGAAAGATTTTGTGAGGGCTGTGTTTTCGGCGGGTAAAGGTCTACCAAAATAATTCGAAATCCACAAAAAAGTGTTATGTGGTTTTGATCTGTCGTCTTTCTTTAGGCTTGATTATTTGCTTCTCCATCTGATGATGTATCCAAGGCCGCCTAGCACTACTCCGAGAGCGAGCAGTACTATGAATATTGTTATCCAGAGTGGGTAGCCTAAGGGTATGCCGTAGAAGATGTTTGTATGGACTTGTCCGGGGTTCCATCCTCTCCCACCTACCTCTGGCGGGAGCATTGCGGCGCCGCCCAAGTATCCTCCCAGCATCATCAGCCCTGCCGCTCCTAACACCCCGACATTCATCAAAATCAGATGCGCCCATGCTAGCTTGTCGGCAATACCCGTATATGGCTTACTCAAGACCGATTCAATGTAGTGGTAGAACAAAGCTGTGACTGCCACACCCATGACGCCTACGATGAGATAGGTCACGTAGCCCATCGTGAACCACATGCCAGCCGACCCGAAGGCTATGACCCGGCTGGGCTCAGGTCTCAGGAAAAATATCTGCCCAATGACGATGTATAGTGTAATCAGCGTGGCTATCGCTCCTTGAATGATCGCGGCTCCTATGAAACGAGAAGCCCATTTACTTACCTGCATTTTATAAAACACCTCCTTCACCTATCCCATGTTATGCTAAAATTTATTCTTTTTCATTTATAATGCATAACCTTCACGAAGTTTTATGCACAAGTTTCTTTCGGCTAACTCGACTGCCTCTCAGCTGGGGGGAAGCGTTTATCCAGACACCAGCATCGGAGATTGCCTCTATATACTTCCCCTCTCGTTTAAGGTAATGTGCTATGGATCCACTAGCCTTTACGATTACTGTAGGGTTGCTCGGTGCTATTGCTTCGGTGCTCCTGATAGTCTATGTGGAGAGGCTCCCTAAGGGGACTGAGAGCTTTGTTACTATTTGGCGAGCAATTCGGGAGGGGTCTAGTGCGTATCTTAAGAGACAGTTTAAGACGATCGCCATTATCGCTGCTGCTTTAGCTATCCTGATTCTTGGCAGTTTCTCTATCTTCCCGCAACTAGGTGGGCTCGGATACGGCGTCGCCATGGCCGGCAGCTTTCTACTGGGCGTCTGCTTCTCCCTAATCGCGGCGTTTATAGCGATGGACGCCGCGACAAGGGCGAATGTGAGGACGACTTATGCAGCGTCCCAAGGCAGTGTACAGGCCCTAAGAGTGGCGACCCTCGGCGGCGCATCACTGGGCCTCGCAGTGATCGCCATGAGCCTCCTAGGCCTCTCTATTCTCTACGTAGTTTTCAGGGACCCTGGGCTTCTTGCTGGCTTCGGGTTTGGCGCCAGTCTGGCCGCGCTTTTCGCCCAGCTCGGTGGAGGTATATACACTAAGAGCGCCGATATTGGAGCGGATCTTGTCGGGAAAGTGGAGGCGGGCATACCGGAGGACGATCCTAGGAATCCTGCAGTGATAGCAGACTTGGTTGGCGACAATGTTGGGGACGAGGCAGGTAGGGGGGCTGATCTCTTCGAGTCAGTCACGGCCGAGAATCTTGGAGGGATGATAATAGCCCTTGTAGTGTCTATAGTGTTGTTCAACGGTATTAATGAGCTGTATGTCGTCACTCCACTCATAATAAGGGCCCTCGGAGTCATAGCCACGTTTGCCGGCGTCTTCTGGGCTGTCTCCAGGCGTAGCTTTAAGGAGGCGATAGGGCCTCTTCGGGAAGGCCTTATAGTTACGGGTATATTGGCGGCCATCATGATGTATCTTGCCAGCTGGTTCATATTCGGAGCCCAAGGCCTTCCCCTTTATGTTACTATGATTATCGGGCTGGTAGCGGGAATCTTGATAATGTTCTACAGCGAGTTTTACACAGGCCTGAAATCTAGATATGTTTCAGTGATTGCTCAGAGTTCTCAGTCGGGTCCAGCAATCACCGCGATGACGGGAATATCGACCGGCATGATCTCTTCGATGCTCCCCGTTGCCACGGTCGTAGTGGCTATAGGCTTGTCATTCTGGCTGGGGAGCTATTGGTCTGAAATCTCTGCTCTGGGCGACCCGCTGCTCGGCGGGATTTATGGAACTACAATGGCCACTATGGGCATGCTCTCGACCGCTGGATTCATCTTGACCATGGACGGCGTGGGGCCGATAGTGGATAATGCTGGGGGGATTGCGGAGATGGCTAACGCTGAGCCCGTCATAAGAGAGAGGCTTGAGCCGCTTGACGCTCTTGGAAACACTACAAAGGCGCTCACAAAGTCTTATGCGATGGGGTCTGCTGCCCTAGCAGCCCTTCTTCTCTTCCAAGCCTTCCTCCTCGAGGTTGCGAGATACATGGCGGGTATCTACGAGCTCGTGTCGATAGGGCCGGTGGAGGCTGAGCGACTATTGAGAAGCGTCGAAGAGCTCAGCTCTGGCCTTCAGCTCAACTCACCGTCCGTGATAATAGGACTCTTCATAGGGGGTATGATACCGTTCCTCTTCTCGGGGCAGGCAATGAATGCGGTCGCAAGTGGTGCATACCGCATGGTGGAGGAGGTGAGGAGACAGTTCGCAACGATACCGGGTATAATGGATGGGAGCGGTAGGCCGGAGTATGGGAGATGCGTGGACATATCTACGTCGACAGCGTTGAGGCTGATGATTGCGCCCACGTTGACCGTTACCCTATCACCGATCCTACTTGGAATGTTGCTGGGTTGGAAGGCTGTTGGTGCTCTGGTCTTAGGTGCGACGATATCCGCTATACCACTGGCTATCATGGGGTTCTATGGAGGGGCGGCTATGGATAATGCGAAGAAGCTCCTCGAGATTGGGGGCAGGAAGGGAACTGACGCCCACAAAGCGGCGATCGTTGGCGACACGCTGGGAGACCCTATGAAAGACACCTACGCGCCCAGCCTCCACATCCTGATAAAGCTGCTCAACACGCTGTCTCTAGTCTTTATACCGCTCTTCATGATTGGGCTGATAATACTCTAGGGACGGACTCCTAACGCCACCGCAACGTTTAACGTCTCACCACCCCTCAGGATGGTCAGCAACACAGTATCACCTGGGCTCGTCCTCTCAACCATGTAGGTTAGGAGGTCATCCATGCTGGTGATTGCGGTGCCATTTATCGCCACTATAACGTCTCCCCCAACCCTATACTCTCTCCCCGCAACAACGAGGTTCCTAGAGCCTCCCCTGATACCAGCCCTATCTGCCGGACCATTCGGAACCACGCTCTCCACCAGCAACCCCTTCTTCACACCGAGTCCGAGCGCTCTAGCAACCAGTGCGTCTATCTCTCTACCCGAGATCCCCAGATAGCTGTGAGAGTATGCGCCCTTTTCGATTAGGGCTGGGACTATACGCCTCACGACGTTTGACGATACTGCATACCCGATCCCTGCGAACTGTCCTGTCGGCGACTCTATTGCAGTAGCGATGCCGACTACCTCACCCCTCATATTTAGTATGGGTCCTCCAGAGTTTCCGGGATTAACTGCGGCGTCTATCTGTATGATTCCTGGTATGAGGTATCCTCTGCTTGACGGTAAAAGCCTGCCCTTCTGGCTTACGATACCGGTTGTAACACTGCCCGTCAGCTCGAAGGGGTTCCCAATCACGATTATCTGCTCGCCAATCCGGAGTGTGCTCGAGTTGCCGAGCCTTAAAGGTTTAAATAACCTATTCTCATCACCCGTAACTATCTTCAAGACCGCTAAGTCTGTGTCAGGGTCTCTCCCCACCAGCTCCGCTTTATAGGCACTACCGTCGATAAAGTAGACATAGTACTCTAACCCGCCCTCAACCACATGATTATTCGTGACCACATGCCCCAGCGGGTCGTAGACGAATCCTGAGCCTACAGATTCTCCAAACCTATAGAGTGTTCTTATCTCTACCACAGAGTCTTTAACCAGTTCATACACCCGCGTCACATTATACTGAACTGTTACGACGGCTACCTGGGCTGGCTGGGAATTCTCTATTGAGCTTATCTCCGCCCTCGCCTCCTGCAGGTCCCTTCTCAGAGACTCCACCTTTGATTCCAGCGTAGTTATCTGAGAGTTAAGCGCAGCCAGTTCCTGCTGGTAATCAATGAGTTGGAGGAATAAAATTGCGACTAGGACGAGAGAGACTGTTGAAATGGCGATCGATACCTTGCTCATATGGCATCACCCAGCCCTAGTTCCAACACGCCTTAACGCCTTCTCGATACCTGTTCCGTATTGAGCAGCCTTCTTCTCCTTCTCTACCAGCTCGTCCGGTAGCCCCGCAAGTCTCGCAACATTCCTCAAAACCACCTTCCTAACACCTCTAGAAATCTTGAAGTCAAGCGGTAGATTATATGCATTGTTAATGATTCGTTCATCCAGGTAGGGGTTTGTTAACAGGCACCCCGCCAGCGCGGCCGAGGCATAATCCCGCGGCAGGCTTTTGAGCCAGAGCGCTTCTAGGTCTCGCCTCATCTCCTCCTCCACGCCGAGCTGATTACCACTCTCAACCATGCGCAGATATTTCATGTATCCCCCGAAGAGCTCGTCTGCTCCCTGACCACTCACCACCTGCCTCCTGTCATGCGAGGCCGCAGCCCTAGACCCCTCATAGACAAGCACTGCAAGCGCTTTGTCCATTGGAGAGGTGAGTGGCAGGTTTTTCGATAGGTAGCTGAGTGTGCGTCCTACCTCCTCTATAGACATTGGAACACTTACATAGTCTACGTTGAGGAGCCTTGCTGCCTTCTCAGAGAAGAGGAGGTCGTGGGACCCCTCCAGACCAACTGAGACCGCTAGAGGCGCTAGGCCCACCTTAATACACGTCCACACAAGTAGTGAGCTGTCAATGCCGCCGGAGAAGAGCACTGCACATCTTTTCGCCACAGATCGTTTAACCGCGGCCATAACCTCTTCAAAAAGTAGCTCCGATGCATCCAGCAGGTTTAAGAGAGATGTGGGCCGAGAAGTGACACTGGCATGTTTCTGCTCGGTTTTAAGACCGTCGAAGCCGAGCAATATTTCGCTGCCAGGAGGAAGGATCAGTTCTGGCCCGTGGCGGGGTCCGATTATGTATGGTGGAGAAGAGACAGTGATTATATTGCTTGAGCTATAATACGATAGGGGTGGTGAGCCAACCTGTCCAGACCTCAGCCTAACCACTTCGCGGCGCAGCTCTATCTCAGAGGAGAAGGGAGATTCGGCAATCTCTCCAGACCCTAAGATTCTGGAGGGTGTTAAGTGGACTACAAGGCTTTCCCGCCCCTCCTCCACAACCCCCTCACCTGCGTGGTGGACAACCAGTCCCACCTTTCCCCTCGCTTCAGACAATTCGCGGGGCGTGAGGCGGGAATCATCCACGAAAATCTCATTCATAGGCCACCGATAAGACAGCCTGAGTACCCGGTCCATTAAACTGGAGAGACACACCTCGCTCCTAACAACCACGGCGTACGCTATCGCCATTTAGACCAGTTTGATTCCTAGACGGCCTTATTCTCTCTTAAGCTTTTTCTCAACACGCCTGAGGAGAGGGTCAGGCAGCCTGATCTCCGGGTCTTTCCTTATTGCTGGGTGGTAAGGGTCAACCATTATCACCTCAAACCACTTATACACGCTATCATAGGTCAGCGGGTAGCCGCCGATTGGGTGGAGGTTAGGATATTTTTTCCTAGCCCTGTTTATCGCCTCCTCAAGCATTGTTACATTGACTTTATGTAGGATCGTGCCGAGGGCCTTCGGCCTCCTACCGGAGTTTGGTCTCGGCTTGCTGAAGCCGCCCCTCCTAACCCTAACTCTCAAGACCACAAAGCCCTGCTTCGCCTTGTATCCGATGCTCCTAGCACGGTCAATCCTCAAGGGCTTATCCACGCGAACCACAGACGGCTCCCTTCTCCAGAGAATCTTCCTAGCCCTGAGGATAGCCTTCAGCTCCTCCGGCCGACTCCTCCAAGCCTGATTCAAGAGGGAGTATAGACCCATGTCCTGTCCAGCCCTTAGCGCCTCTATGATACTCTAGCCTCCATGATAAATACCCTTAAAGCCGCTTAGAGTCGTCGAAGGTATGGCGGTGGGGGGTTTTATATATCTCTGTGATTTTCCTACAGATGAGTTGCTTAGAATAAGGGTTGGTGAATCGCTTGGGATGTGGGATTGGTCCACCGCAAGCTGCGACGCCTGCCTCCTAGACATAGAGGATGGGGCCGAGGTTTCTAAATGCGGGAACTGTGGGGCAGTTTTCCACGCTGATTGTTTCAGAAACCTTAAGAGCACAAAATCGGTATGCCCCAGGTGCAGGGTGAGTCTAGATGAACAGGAGTGAGAATGAGAAGGAGGGGGCAGAGTCGGGTGAGGAGGAAGAAATAGTCATCAACATTATAGAGACGCCAAGGGGCCGTGTCCCCGAATTCGATAGCACCTTCCGCGCACTCGAGAAAATATCGGCCAGGCTCTTAGAGCAAGATGAGAAGATAGAAAGGGCTTTGAGCCGCCTATCTAGTGGACAGCTGTCGAGCGGCGAGCTGAAGACTATTCTCGAAACACTTGATTCGATCAGGGAAGACATATCTAAGCTCTCGAAGAGGCTGGAGATAATTGAGGATAGTATTGGAGAGATGTATGAAAGGCTGAACCTGCTAGACTATCTGGCGGATATCGTTGAGCGTTATCTCCGGCCCCAGGAGGGTTAAGTGGGTCCCCGGAGTATTCCGCCCCTGAGCTCCTGCTTTATCCTCTCCAACTCCCTCTTCTCAGACTCCAGCCTAGAAATCTCCTGTGCGAGCTGAGTCTTCTTCCTCTCCAGCCTCCTCACCTCCTCGGCAAGCTGCGAAAACTGCTTGTTATACTCCTCAGCAATAGATTTTGCCGCCTCAAGCCTCGATATCTCCTCCCTCTTCCTCTCCTCCAGCCTTACGAGCCTCTCAAGCCTCGCCTCCCTCACTTTAAACCTCTTGTCCAACTCTTTCACGGTCTTCTCAATACCCTCAACTGCGGACTGGAGAGCGGAGAGATAGGTGCTTTGGAGCTCCTTAATCTTCTCCTCGAGATATGCCTTCCTCTCCTCCAGCTCTTCCACCTCCTTCTCAAAACTCTTCAAGGCCCTATCCTTCTCCTCGACCTCCTGTCTGAGCTGAATCAGTTCTTGGCGCAATGCCTCGAGGTTGTTTTTTTCCTGCTCCAGCCTCTCCCTCTCCTTCATTATTGCCTGCCTTGCCTTCTCCAAGACCTCCACCTGCTCCCTCTGAAACTCCAGCAGCCTCGTCAGCTCTTCCTGCTGCTCTTGGAAGATAACGAGGTATGATGTGAGGGATTTAAGGACATTCACGCCGTCGATAAACTCTTTTATGAGATATTCTGGCTGAGTCGAGGCTAGGGCGTCAAACCTAGCGATCATTTCTTGGGCGGCGGCCTTTATCTGGCTAATAACGTTTCCCGAGATTTGCGACTCAATGTTCTGGAGCTGTGTCATAATACTCCTTAAATTCTGGGAAATGGCTTCCAGCTCCTCTGAACGCCGCCCTATTATCGAGCCCATCCTTGTAACTTCTCTATTTCTTCGGATATAAATCTATATTCCCCGCATTGTTGGCCAAGCCTTCTATCGGACTAGGCGAGACTTATTTATATATAGGCTGCGTGATGAAAGTGCAGGTCAATGATCACTCAGACAAGTGAGGCTTTGGCCAGGTTCAGCAGGATTGGAGCCCTAATCTCACTCCTAGGAGCGACGCACGCTCTAAGCCTGATACTCAACTGGTTCTCGATTAACTATGACAATGTTGGCCGCTCCTTGATCACCGGGTATACCTTCATGGAGCCCTTACTATTTTCCTTGGCCGCGGGCGGCGCTGCCGGTGCCACAGGCGTATTTTCCTCAAACCTTAAGGACCTCACGAAGCTTAGACTCGTTACGCCGCTTCTCTCTTTTACCGCTGCAGGCCTAGCCCTCTTCTCACCCCTCTACACATACTTGATAAAGCTTCCAAGCTTCGGTGGTCTAAACTTCATCCCCGAGTTGGGGCTATTCGCAGCCCTCTTCACCGGGATAGCGATAGCGGGGGCGTCGGTGCTCGCCCTAATCGCAGCCATGCGGACACGTGTTACGACCTATATGGCGCCATCACCTCTCTGGGCAACGGCGATGGAAGAGGAGGCCGAGACAGTTGCAGAGTTTACCGATCCAGCAGTCGAGGCCCAGACAGCAATTCTTGAGCAGCCACCTGAGAGGGGGGAGAGGGAGATAGAGACGGCGGGGACTGGACAGTGCATGATATGCGGCGACCTCATCTCAGGCGGTGAGACAGAGTCTTGCCGCTTGTGTGGGGCCGTCTTTCACAAGGACTGCATCAACGTGTGGGTTGACTTGGGGAATAAGTGCCCCTCATGCGGAGGAGAGCTCCGAGGCTAGAGCCTACCGCATAAGGGCTTGATCGCCACTTATACGGTGAGCCCGTCTCATCAGCTATTTATTTCGCAGGCCTGATGGGATGAGAGGAGATGCCTGAGCAGCTCGCCGAGAGCATTGTCCAACTCGCGTTAAGGAGAGGGTTCTTCAATCCCACAGCCGAGATATATAGGGGCCCCGCCGGCTTCTATGATCTGGGCCCGCTGGGAACACTGATGAAGCTCAACCTCATCAACTACTGGCTTGACACTTTCGTGAGACGGGAGACGTCCTACGAAGTATACCTTATCGACGGCTCATTAATACTTCCATTTGAGGCATTGAAAGCTTCTGGCCACGTAGACAAGTTTACCGATCCTAAGGCTGAGTGTGCTAGGTGTGGCAGAATCCACCGCCTAGACCAGCTCATCGAGGAGGCGCTCGGATTGAAGGTGGAGGGGAAGGGTATTGAAGAGCTGCAAGAAATAGTGAAGGTTCACGGGGTTAGATGTCCCAGCTGCGGGGGCGAGCTGACGAGCTTCAAGGAGCATCACCTGATGTTCAAACTCTCTGTAGGGGGAGGGGGCGAGACCGCATTCCTCCGCCCGGAGACGGCGCAAAACATCTTCCTCAACTTTAAGAGAATAGCGTATGCCATGAGGGCTAAGCTACCCTTCGCAGTAGCCCAAGTCGGAAAATCGTTTAGAAACGAGATCTCCCCCCGCCAGTCCATTATCAGGCTCCGCGAATTCAGCCAAATGGAGATTGAGGTCTTCTTCTCGCCTATTCGAGGCGACGGGCCCAGCAGTTTTGACGAAGTCGGTGATACAGTGTTGCGTATCTTGACGAGGGAAGAGCAGAGGCGTGGCGATGGCGGGGAGGCGATAGAGTTGAGCGCCAGGGATGCTGTTGAAGAGGGAATAGTACCCAACAAGTTTTTGGCCTATTATCTCGCTAAGGAGGTGCGGTTTTTCCAGTCGCTCGGCATCCCGCCTGAGAACATGAGGTTCAGACACCTGCTACCAGAGGAGACGCCACACTATTCTGGCGGGAATTTCGACCTTGAGGTGAAATTCTCGTTTGGGTGGAAGGAGATTGTGGGCAACGCCTACAGGCGAGACTATGACCTCACAGTCCACTCAAAGCACTCGGGAGAGGACCTGTCAATAGATGATAATGGTGTGAGAGTAGTTCCGCACGTGGTTGAGCCATCTTTCGGTGTTGAAAGAATACTCTATGCAATCCTCGAGCATTCGTACAGGGAGGGGGTGAGAGACTGGCCCCTGCTAATGCTCCCGAGAATCGTTTCACCCATTAAGGCGGCCATTTTCCCACTACTTGACCGGGACGACTTGGTGGCGAAGGCTTGGGAGATCTACACACGGCTTAGGTCTAGTAGGCTTCCTATCTACACAGTTTATGACGAGCGGGGATCTATTGGCAGAAGATATGCGCGGGCTGATGAGGCGGGTGTCAACCTCTGCGTGACCATCGACCACCAAACACTACAGGACAACACGGTTACAGTCAGAGATCGAGACACTGCGGCACAAGTTCGAGTAAGGATTGACGAGCTGGAGGAGCTAATCTTTAACGACGCCTATAGGGGACTGGAGCAGTGATCGTCTTCGCTGATTAGTTTTGCAGGCCAGGGTTTTGGTCGGTGTCACAGGCCCCCCAGGATGTGGAAAGACAACAACGGTGGAGATGGCTGCGAGTATCCTGAGGAGCATGGGTAAGAGTGTTGGGGGGATAATATCGAGGGAGGTTAGAGCTGCCGGCAGAAGAGTCGGATTCGATATAATAGATGTCGAGACTCAAGAATCTGTGCCGCTCGCCAGGGAGTCGGGAGAGCCCGGTCCAAGAATAGGGAGATACAGAGTCTACGTTGAAAACCTCGACGGATTTGCATCCGACATTATTGAGAAGGCTCTAAATGTAGGGGCCATTGTCCTCGTCGACGAGGTGGGGCCTATGGAGCTGATGAGCCAGCGATTTAGGAATATTCTGAGAAAAGTTCTGAAAGATGCCAGATACGCTATCCTCACACTGCACTTCCACTCCCGCGACCCACTACTACTCGAGGCGCGAGGAGCTGTTACCAAGCTAATTATTCTCAGGCGCGGTGAGGCCCAAGCTGTTGCGAGAGCGATTGTGGCCGCGCTTACGGGAGGGGGGTGAGGTGGGTCGGAGACAGCTCCCCCACTACCTTTCCCGGTAAAGATTGTTAGGGAGGGTTTAGCAGAGCTCGTCGTTCCAGAGACGCGGGAGGCCCAAGCAACGACCAAACTCCCAGCATTCTACAACCCCCTCTCAAAGGTCTCGAGGGATCTGGCAGTCATCTTGGTGGGCGCTTATTTTTCGGGTAGGACTTGTGGTCTGGCTGCTGAGCCTCTCGCTGGAACTGGGGCCCGGATTATCAGGCTGCTCCTAGAATCCGGCTCTGTGTCGGAGGGGTTGGCTGGCGATATTTCGCAGTGGGCGGTCAGGCTCAGCGAAATTAACAGGGAGCGGAACGGTCTGGTTGAGAGGATGAGGATCGAGCATCTAGACGCAAACCTGCTCCTATCCAGATTGGCGGTTGAGGGGCGGGCCGGCTACGTAGACATTGACCCGTTCGGCTCTCCTGTGAGATTTCTTGAGAACGGGTTTAGGGCAACTGAGAGGCGGGGGCTGTTAGGGGTTTCCGCCACAGATCTTGCAGCTCTCTCAGGCTCATCGCGACGCACAGCATACTGGAAATACGGTCTAACACTTGTAAAGACAAACTTCTACAAAGAGACCGCAATCAGGGCACTAGCCGGCTTCGCTGTAATGACTGCTTCGCGGCTGAGCCTAGGAGCCGAGCCTGTCCTCTCAATCGCCTACAGACACTTCGTCAGAGTGTTTCTGCGGGTGGAGAGGGGGAAACGTAGGGCTTATCACGCCAGGTCTCAGGTGAGATACCTCATTCACTGTAAATACTGTCTAAACACCTCTGTAATGAGTGACGTGTCAGAGTGGCGGGAGAAATGCGGCATATGCGGCAACCCTAACACCCTCATAGGTCCTGTCTGGACGGGGTTGCTTCACGATAAAGGCCTCGTCGAAAGAATCCTAAACTCAAGGCATGCGTCCGACCCAACATACAGTGAGGCCATAAAGATCGTGAAGACTGTTGCAGAGGAGGTGGATGACATTCCATGGTCCTTCCAGCTCTCTGAGGTTTCTAGGCGCGCCCGGACCTCACCCCCGAAGACAAAACACGTGATAGAGAGGCTTAAGGAGGTGGGCTACCGCGCCTCCCCCACCCACTACGACCCCTCCGCCGTAAAGACGGACGCACCCCTCGATGTCTTGACAAAGATTGTGAAAGAGCTAGTCCGCAGCTGAGGGGTGAGACCCAAAATACCGTAGAGTCTACTGCCTCTAGATTGAAATAGGCCCCACTCCACATACGAATCCGTGGAGATCTGGCTAAACAGGGTATGGGATGAATTATTCCCTGGCGTCTACCGCTCCATCCTAGCCCACCACCCCTCCATCATGCTCATGCTGGTGCGGATTTTACCGGGCTCGGTCGTGCCGAGGCATAACCATCCACACCTTCAGGCCGGCGTTGTACTGAGAGGCTCTCTACTCTTCAAGACAGAGCGGGGCGAAAATATCCTGAGGGAGGGCGATTCCTACCTCATTGAGCCTTGGGAGCTGCACGAGGTGATAAACACCGGCACAGAGGAGGCCCTCGCACTCGACGTATTCAACCCAGCCCGAGAAGACTACGCTAAAGCGGCGAGAAAACCGGACCTAGTGTTTTAATCCCCAGAGGGGCTACTGCTGCCGCTGCCTAAGGTTTTCTCTGATATAGAGCCGGGCAAGATAGAGCGCTGCCAGTAGAATGATTATGCTGATCCCCAGCCTGACCGGGTCTGGCACGAACCTTGAGGGGGTGATTAGGAGGGAGATGGCTGCGAGCGTAGGCGGCAACAGTATTACGAGGGCGGCGAAGAAGACCGTCTCCACAAAACCTCTATCCGAGAGGAGCCGCGCCAACGAGTCAAGCCAGCTATCCTTCACAGGGACCTCATGGTCTGGAGACCCTCCTATCCCATAAATCTTTACTGCGATATCTCTGAAAAGATTTGGGTCGCAGGCAGCGAAGCCATCCTCCCTCAACAATCCATGGAGCATCCCATCCCTCACAATCCTAATCTCGGGCGGGGAGACAAAGACGTCAAGTCCCCGCAGCTTAGCTACCAGTGTAGCGGCCCTTATGACCCGTTCATTAATCTTCAGTTTCAACTTCTCGTCAAAGTATCCGAGAAGAAGTGGGTTGTTGGAGAGAACCCTGTTGATAGTTAGGTTGCTGTCCTTAAAGGTAGGGAATGATGCTTGAATGTCTGCGATTCTCTTCCCCTCTTTAGATTGTTGACGCACCCATTCAACAGCCTTCTGGAAAGCCTCGGACAACTCGTGGAATTCAGGTTTTAGGCAGAATTTGACCCTTATCTTCGTGGGAAACCTGTCCAGTAGCCGAGAGATTGACTGTGGGGAGTGTTACGGTTACCTTAACCTTATCACCATCCGACAGCCCATACTTACCACGCAGATAAACAGGAGAGATCAACTCTATGACGTTTTCGCCATAATGCGTCCTCTCGATGTATAGGATCGCGCAGAGGTCGGAGTTGTTGAAGGACGCGAGTATTGCCCGTGCTCCTCCATAGCTCCGGTTCTTGTCCCTGAACCCCTCTATCAATATGTCGGCATATCTGCTGACAAGTCTCCTATTCTGGATCGAGTCCCATGACAACAGATTCACGTTAAGCGTCCCTGGGTACGGGTCAAACCCCAGCTTCTTTCTTATCTGGTCCCTGTACCAGGGCAGGGAGATGTAGTATGCACCCTCCCCCATTCCGCTGAAGACCCTGCCCTCAAGCATCACCTCGACAGGCTTCTCAATTATCCTCTTCAGCTCTGCATACAGTTCAGAGAGCTCATTGATGGATTTCTCTGTCAACCTCACATAACACGACCTACCAACCATCCGCCTTTCAATAAACCCTTCCCTCTCCATCTTTATCATGATGCGGGAGGCGGACTGTTGAGATGTGTTGAGGAACCTTGCGAGGGCAGGCGTTGTGACCTGGACTCCATTACTGAAGCCGTTCCTCTCGTAGAGATAGAGTAGGAGGCGGAGCTGCATTTTGTTAAGATTCATCAAATATTACGGCGTTATACTCCCTCATTAATCTATTCCCACCCAAGGACGCCTAAAAGACTTGGAGAAGCCATGCTTCTTAAATTATCCACCCCCTAAGCCCAGAACCCCCCTAAGCCCAAAATCTTAGGGGCTAGAACTGGATCGTCTCCATCCTAATGACTCCAGACCGGCCGATCACGAGTATGTCTATCCCATTTCCACTGGCCGCGTCGCGTGTGGCCCCCGCCCTGACCGCCTTCACGGCTAGCTCGCTTATCTCCTCAGACCTGGCCCCCGGCTTGAACCAGGTCTCAAGAACGCCAGCGGCTATCTCCGCACCACTGCCAACTGCTGTATAATCATCTTCAATCACGGAGCCAAGTGGGTCTAGAACGTATATGTGGGGGCCGGTAGAGTCGACGCCGCCCACAACCGTCTCGGTGAAATATGGGAAGAACCGGTTTCCGAATAGATAGGTGGATAGGACCTTTGCGACCGTGTTTACGGATGGGAGCCTCCCCTGCTCCAGTATGTAAAGGTTTATCAGCGCCTTGGCCTCCCTGATGAGGCCCTGCATATCCGAGACCAATCCGGCGCAGGCCGCTCCCGCGTTTTTGGTCAATTGGAACACCTTCTGAGCATTCTTAGAGACGACGAAGTTGCCATAGGACAGCCTCTTCTCAGAGGCTAGGACGACACTGTCGGCACCCTTTATCCCCACAGTAGTGGCTCCTGGGATGATGTAGTATCCTTGCTGCACAACCATTAATGGAAAGCTCAACTTTTTAACCATTCTCTATCCGCCGCCCCGCCTAGAGCCACCTTTATTTAGAACAGCCCCAACATTTTTTTAGATGGCCCAGCAGGAGCTCAGACTAATTGTCAGGCTGCTCAACGTCGACCTGGATGGCGGGAAAAAGATACCCTACGCACTCGCTGGGATCAAGGGGGTGGGGATACCGCTCGGATACGCCGTTGCGAGAGCACTCGGCATCGACCCAGAGCTCAGGCTTGGACAGCTAACTGACCAGCAACTAGCAATGATTGAAGACTGCGTCAGGAATCCGGCAAAGTATGGTATTCCATCTTGGATGTATAATAGGAGGCGGGACCCTCAGAGTGGAAAAGACCTCCACCTGATAGGCGCTGATCTTGACTTGGCGATAAAAGAGGATATTCAGCGGGAGATGAGGATAAAGTCTTGGAGAGGAGTCCGACACTCTCTCGGCCTAAAGGTTAGAGGGCAGAGAACCAGGACTACGGGACGGAAGACCGGGCCGGTAGGTGTTGTCAGAAAGGCTGCTGAAGCTGCTGCAAAGGAGTCTAGCAAGAAATAGCTTAGCATCTCTCGATAGCCTCTCGAGCGAGCCTAGCGCCCTCAACTAAGCTTTTCTCCTTCCTGAAGGCAACATCCCATCTCCTAGTTCTTAAGCCGCAGTCGTTACAAGCTATAATCTGCGACGGGTCATCAAGAACTTTAGCGGCATAGAGGAGCCTATCCCTCACCAGCTCCGGAGGCTCCACGTAATCGGAGTGTACATCTATCACGCCGGGGGCAATCATAAAATTCGCCGAGTATTCCTTAAAGAGCTTCAGGACCTGGTAGCCGGGCCTCTCACTATGCCCCGGCCTTACCGTGTCTCTATTCGCACATTCAATCGAGAGCTCATGTGTCTTGGCTTCAAGTATATGTGGGAATAGTAAGCGATAGTCGCTGTAGCAGATGTGAATTGTGAAGCGCGCGTTGACCCCCCTTACCAGCTCATTAAACGCCTCCACGAATAGGCTTACCTCTCCCGGCTTAGTTGTGGCGGCAGGCTCGTCAATCTGGATCCTATAGGCACCATTCTCGACAAGCGACAGCACCACAGGCCTCACCACCTCCTTGGCCAGATCAAACACCATCTCTCTCCTCGCCTCTCTCTTCCTCTCTACTAGGCTTTCAGAAGGTCTAGCTTTTGCTATATAGTACTCGTCGAAGCTCCAGTCAGCTAGGGTGTATGGCCCAGTTATGGGTACCTTGAGCTCCCGGCGCGCGTGTCTCTTCGCGAATAGGAACTCTGAAATGTAGCTGTTCTCAACCAGTTGAGGCTTTGACCTTATCGCCGCCTTATTGTATGTCTCGGCATCCCAGACCTTCACCTTTCCGAGAAACTCTACACCCCTTACTTGTCTAAGGGCGTGTTCATACATCTCGATCCTTCTCTGCTCACCATCCCAAACCACGTCCAGCCCAGCAGCCTCATGGAGGCGTATAGCATAGAGCGAGGCCCAATCCCGCAGCTCCTCCGGTGCATACTCTTTTCTTCTAAGCTTATCCACCAGTACCTCATACCCCTCTACGCCCAACATCCTCCCCCAGTACTCCGCCTCAGATATCACAACCTCATCGAGCCTCTTCCGCAGGAAAGGGGCCCTCATGAGGCTGCCAACCTCCTGCGTGGGGAAAAGCATCAAGACATGCCACCTCTTAGAAGCCTATATGCGGCTGCAAGCCTCTCCATCTTCGCATCCGCCACACGTCTCGGCAGATACTCGAGGTCGGTGTTGGTGGTCAAGTGATACGACTTAGCGTTGACGCACTCAGCAATACTGGACAATATCGCCTTTATCTCCTCGCTACTCTCAACATAACTATTCCGCGCATCCATGCATCCAACCGCTAGGGCACCCTCGAAGGAGTACCCCCTTATCTGCCCAGGATTTGTGGAGAAGGGGTCTATTCCCATAATGTCGATAGGTGCATCGAGTATCCATGGAAAAGCATTGGAGGCGTCGTGGAAGAAGAGGTGGACCATGAGCAGCCCGCTGAACCCATTCTTTATCAACCTTAGCGCCTCTTTCACAGTCTCTACTTGGTCCACGTTAAGCCTCTTCTCGACGAGAGATGGGGCGCTGAGCTGGAGGAGAGCCGGTCCAGAACCCTCGAGCGACCTCAACTCCTCCACTATTATCCCTGCAAAGTCTAGAACCAAGTCTTCCCACCTGTTATAGGACTGGTTGATTGAGAGGCTGTAGAATGTGTAGGGCTCCGGGAGAATCAGTTTCCAGCTAACACCCTTCAACAAGTCTGTGAAGAGATATTTCTCAAGGATTCTGGTGTTTCTCACGAGGTTTGAGACTATTATCGGCCTCTTGTAGAAGAGGTTATTGTCAAACCACCGCGTCAGCGGGCCCACTTTAACACCCTCAAGGTGTTCGGCGAAGGGCCGTAGGATATCGTGCCATAGGAGCTGACCTTCAACTATGTAGGTCATGCCCATTCGTCTCTGCATCTCAATGAGCGCGGAGGCCTCCCGCCACGCCAAATCAACTACGGTATTGTAAGACTCTCTTCCCTCCGCCAGCCGCCTAAAAGCCGTAATCAGCTCTTCAGACCTCGGCATCACACCGCCCAGGTGACACGCCTCTACCTCCAACACCAAGCCACAAATACACCCACTCCTAAGCCGTAATAAAGACGTTACACGCAGGTAATCCTCTTATCTTAGCCGGCCAACAATAAACCGTGCTGAATCATGGACGACTCTAGCAGGGACGTAGCCGCGTTCTATGCCAGCTGCAAGGAGGCTGCGGACTATATTCTAGACGAGGTGAGCCGCGGCGCGGAGATACTTGTCGCCGGCCACAACGATGCTGATGGATTATCCTCGATTGGGGTTGTGGCTGGTGGGCTCTTAGACCTCGGAGCCAAGTTTATCGCTAGGAGTGTTTTCAGGCTTGAAGAGTTTATTGAGGTAATGGGTGAGCATAATGGCAGAATGATTATCCTAGTGGATATGGGTGGTGGCAGTATAGGTGAGCTTAGAAGCATATTCAAGGAGGCGAAGCTCGTTATAATTGATCACCACCAGCCGGACCAGAGGGCTGTGGAGGAGGGGTGGAAGCACGTTAACCCCCACCTCTTCGGTATAGACGGAGAGTCTGAGGTGAGCGCGGCAGGTGTTGCATACCTCGTGATGAGGAATATAGTCCCTAATCCGCACAGATATGCCCCATTAGCAGTCGTTGGGAGTCTCGGAGACCTTCAAGACAAGGGGGAGAAGAGGAGACTAGTCGGATTAAATGAGGAGATCGTCTCGGACGCAGTCAAGGGGTCTCAGCTAAGTGTCAGGGAAGACTTCATCCTCTATGGTAGAGAGTCTAAGCCCATACACCAGGCATTGGCCAGCTCTCAGAGCCCATACCTCCCAGGCCTAAGCGGGGACGAGGCTGCATGCCTCTCACTCCTCATCGAGGCCGGGATAGAGGTGCGGGATGGGGATAAGTGGCGAACAATCGCCGACCTAGCTGAGGAGGAGAAGAGCAAGCTCTACAACGCGATAGTCTCGTATCTTGTGAAGAATAACCAGCCCGTAGAGCCGGTTAGAGACTTGATTGGGACTGTGTATGAGCTGGTGAGCGAGAGCCCCTCCTCAGGTCTTAGGGATGCTAGGGAGTACTCACAGCTTCTCAATGCCTGTGGTAAGACGAATAATTCCTGGCTCGGAGTCGCGGTTGCCATGGGTTATAGGGGCTGGGTCCTCAAAGAGGCGCAGAGAGTCGTAGAACAATACAGGGCAATGCTGAAGAAGAGCCTTGACTTCGCATCAAAAAATCTGGAACAGATGTATCACATAATGGTCCTACGGGTGGGGCCGGAGATAGATGTCCGGCAGGTAAGCTCCGTGGCCTCGATCCTCTCGTCCTCAAAACTCATACCGGCTGATAAGCCCCTAATAGTCGTAGGCCAGGAAGGCGGTATTGTCAAGGTCTCAGCCCGCGCCTCACCCAAACTAGTCTCTAAAGGCGTGAATCTGGGCTTAGTTATGAGGGAGGCTGCCTCAAAGTTTGCTGGGCGAGGGGGTGGTCATAGGATAGCGGCTGGGGCTGAGATACCGGCAGATAGGCTTACACTTTTTCTGCTCGAGGTCGACCGACTTATCGGCGAGACCCTCTCCCAAGTGAGGGCTCAGATAACGCTGGATGATAATTCTTGAGGCACGAGGCTGTTCTTGTTATAAGGTTTTGCAGCCAAGCCGAGGCAGAGATGGCGGAGCGGTCACTCGCCCCCGACAACCACCCCCTCCCCCCATACCTAAGTCTCAGCGTGGAGAGAAGGGGTGAGGAGTTGGTTTATAAGGTCGCAAGCAGTGAAAGACCTCTACAAACCCTCCTCTCAACACTCGACGATATTCTACAGGCACTTCTACTCGCGGAGCCCATCATATGTGAGAGGAGGAGGGAGGGGCGGTGAGTGGATGGCTCCGCGCCTGCGTTAGCCTTAAAATGTTGATTAGGCGCTAAACAGTGAAGAGTAGAGATGTCATCAAAGGCTGCAAAGAAGGGAGAG
>CAKZUF010000010.1 GCA_937921685.1 uncultured archaeon | reverse complement strand
ATCAACCCTTTGTCCAATACCTCTTCCCAAGTAGCCTTTCCAAGCGCTATCATGGCTTCCATGGGTAAGAGGAGTGGTTTTGAGAATCTTGCTTGGTCCTCGATGCTTAGTCTGGGGCATGCCGTGTTGATATAGGCGTCGTAGGTGAAGTCGGCTAGGTTTTCCATCGTTACTTCGTCTGAGACTATTATGCTTGCTTCGCGCCCGTTTTCGTTCAGCATGTTTTTGAGCTTTTGAGCGAGACCCATCATGTATTGGCCTGGCTTCCTGCTCACAAGAATGGCTATCCGCCGCGCCTCTTTGAATCTCTGGATCATGTAATATCTTGCTGCAAGTATTCTCCCTGCCCTCTCACTCATCCATTCGATCTTCTGTGAGTGGGGGTCGGCCATGAGTACGGGTTTCTTAGAGATTAGAGCCGCTCCGAGGGCGTGGAAAATAGAACCTACAACCACATAGCAGTCGACGAGGGGCTCTATTCTCTTCAGAGATGTGTAGTCGCACCCTAGTACTTGGCCTCTGTATGCAAGGTGGCCGCCGGGCTCACCCGCCAACGCATCATAGCCTCTAGTGGACAGGTCGTCCATGAATTTGGCTAAGTGGTTTAGCCACTGTACACTCATACCTACGCCCACTTTTTTATACCCTGTCAGCGCCTCGGTTATCGGCTCGATCAGGCTTTCCAGTGGCTTATAGTCTCTGTATCGTGCCTCGACGTAGAGGACGGGGAGCTCGGTGTTGGATAGGAAAGGTGCGTGACCAATGTGGACGATGGCGTCGGCTCCCACCCTCTTAGCCTCTTCAACAGCTAGGTCGCAACCGCCCCAAGTAGGGCTTGAGGATATAAAAGCCTCAACCCCCTCCCTAGAGGCCATCAGCCCTATTTGCTCCGCCAACTCTCTGAGGCCGAGTGGTGACTGAATCAGCACCCTTTTAGGTCTCGATTTTTTCAACCAATCACGGATCTCTAAACCGTCAAACTCGATGGACAAATGATCACCTCCTGCTTTTAGCTCAGATAACTTCAGGGTTCTTCACGCTTTCCGCACTCGGCAAACTCATCATCGCCGAAACTGAATGTGTCGTGGCCGTTATTATGTCTTGCTCACCTGTAAAAGACGTGTTGCACTATTTGGTTTGGCTCCTTACCAGCGGATGTCTTGTGGGGAGCTGTGGTAGGGTGACTAGTATCCGGTTATACGCCGCGTATGCTGGAAGCACGCTTATGAAGACGTGTAGGATGTTGAAGATGGATGTAAAGGCCACCATGACTGTCGCCAATGTCAGATCTGACTCGACAGCTATTCCTATACCGCTCAAAACCTTCCTCGAGAATGGGAGGTATACGCCGGGGAAGAGATAGTAGTAGAGGATGAATGTGACACCGGCCATGATCGCCGTCCTAGAGAGAAGGGCCAGTGCGACACTGTTCAGGACCATTGAGCCACCCTTAATCCGCGAGGCGGCCTCTAGTCCTAGCATGGTTGTTAATACGGCTATGAGCTTCATCGTGGGCCCGATGAGCTGGTGGAAGGGTGTCCCAAAGTTTAATGCAATCCAGTGGGCGAACACGGCGACTAGGCCCCCCGAGAACCCGAACATGAAGTAGGCGAGGATGTCAGGTATCTCTGAGACGTCGAAGGAGAGGAACGGCAAGAGGGGGAAGCGTATGTGAAGCCTCATCAAAGAGAGTGCGTAGGCAAGTGCAGCCAAGACGGCCACGCCTGCAACCCATTTAGTGTTCAAGCGCGCCATAGCGTATTGAATTTGGGTGAATGACTTTAATAAATCTGAATTTTATTTTCCAATTTCTGGAACACTAAATCACAAAATAATGATTATATTTATCACTCCCTGGTGATAATCCCCATTGAAGCCAATGTCTGGAATAGTGTCTCGATGTTCAGCCCCTTCCTCAGAGCCACCACCCTACTACGCCCTACCTCGTAGACGGTTACTAGGCCGGCTCTGCGAAGTATGCCGATATGTCTGTAGACCGCCGAGTATCTCTTCTTCAATAGCCGGGCATACGCCTTAATATGTAAGGGCCTGTCGTTCTGGCTCGCTATTATGAGAATCTTTAGCCTCGTCTCATTCCCTAGAGCATTGAAAATGCCGCTTAGCTCTGCGATCCTTTGTTCCGGAATCATGCCAATACTTGACTCATTCAATGTGTTTATATTAATTCAATCTTGTGATACTCGATCCTTAGTAACTACTCATAATTTATTAGTTGAGAGGGTCTCCGGGGAGCCGGGATGAGGAGGGGTCCTGACAGCAAAGGCCTAATGATTGGAGCTGTTTTCGGTGGTTTGGCGTTCACGCTGGGTTTTCTACCGCTTAGCTTCCCATTCCCGCCACTCCCCTATCTCAAGTTCGACCTCGCCGAGATTCCATCGTTTATCGCTATGTTGATGTTCGGCCCCGCAGTTGGGTTCGTCTCCGCTACCAGCCACTTCATTGCGCTACTCATATTCGGTGAGTGGACACCTATCGGCCCCTTGATGAAGTTTTTGGCGGTCTCATCTAGCCTGTTGGGGTTCTGGGCTGCCGCCCGTCTGACTACAGGTATGGGTACGAGGGTTTGCTCCGTTTCACTGGCATTATTCGGCGTGGTTGCGAGGATAATTGTGATGACTCTAGCCAATTATGTGTTGCTGACAGCGCTCTTCCCCTTCTTTCTCGACCTGGGTGCCAAATACCTCTCAAGTTTTATGGGGATTCCATTGTCTACGGCTGGTGAGAAGCTCTTCTTCACACTCCTATTCACAGCCATCTATAACGGCCTACACATCCCCCTAGGCATGATCCCCGCTTTCATCCTTACACGTTCTCTAGCATCTATTAGCCCTAGACTAGGTTTTCCGTCACCTTGGATCTTCGCAGTGGCCTATAGCAAAAGGAGTTGAGGGGAGAGTGAGTTAGATGGCTACATCACGCCAGGGGTGCGTCCGCGCCTGTACATTCTCTCTAACGCCCTAGCAGCCTTTATCCGGTCTATCTCCTCGTCAAGCTGCGCAAAGTCCATTGTGATGCCAAGTATCTTTGACAACACCTCAAGCACGGCCTTAGCAGCCGCTGGCTGTCTGACATGAGGGTCACCAATCTCGCCGAGTAGGCAGGCGCCGGTCAGACCGCGTTCTCGCGCAATACCCAACAATAGTCCGTTAAAGCCTGTAATGTATCCCTCAGACTCCAGCGGCGCGGAGCCATAGCTTCTCAGCCTCTCATCCATCGCATCAGACAGTGCGGCATGAAATACTCTCGGAGGCTCGGTTAGTGTGTCTTCATAATGTGCTGCACCAATAGTATAGACCTCCTCGACACCCGCTTGCTGGGCAATATCCAGCACATTCTCACAGAGCTCATACAGCAGGCTCGGCTCTGAGGGCTGATGCGTCCCTGTCATAGCGATGAAGTTTAGCCCATCCCTAAAAAAGAGTGTGTATTTTCCCCTCTCAAACTCTATGATTCCCCTCCTATGGGTGACGAAGGGTGGCCAGGTGTCGATACATGTAGCGAACGGCTCGAGACGCATCTCACGTATCAGATGCTCCATAGCTATTCCTGCTACGTTACCCATGTCGGGCAGACCTGCCACTAGCTTGCCGACCCTTGTTGGAATTTGCGTGACTCTGAACTTCATGTCGATAAGAAGAACCAGCTGGGATAAAAGGGTTGAACCACGTGTTAATTCTTAATCAGTGGAGGACCGCCAATGTATAGATACTAGTAGGACATTGATTGGTGTGGAGATGATAAGGATACCGCGCAGAGTAGTTGATGAGCTGTCTAATGATGTCTCGAGACGCTATCCTGAGGAGGCATGCGGGCTCTTGGTAGGAAAACTCGACTCAGGGATAAGGGTGGTCGGATACCACGTGCCTGTGAAAAACTCGTATGTTGGTGAGAGGAATAGGCGGTACCTGATCGACCCGCTCGAGTATATGCGGGTTGAGGATGAGGCTGCGTCGCGGGGTGAGATAGTGGTGGGGGTTTATCACAGCCACCCTGATGCGCCGGCCATCCCGAGCAACTTTGACCACCTCAACGCTGTACCTTTCCTGAGCTACGTCATCTTATCCGTCAGCCGTGGAAGGGTTGTTGAGATCTCTGCTTGGTTTCTGAACGAGGTGGCCTGGAAGCTTGAGCGTGACTTGCTAGAGGTGGTAGAGTAGCTGCATCTACTCCTAGACCCTCGGCAATTCATATTACACGACTCTATAGTCAATGTATCCTCGCCGCCTGCCAATCCCTTCTGAATATGTGTAGACCGCAAGGCCTGTCAGAAACCATGCAAAGCCCAGCAGAGCTGCAGCCAGTATCTCGGCTGGGTATAGGCTTAGAGGCCCGATAAGTGCGGCTCTTGCTGCCCTTATTATGTGTGTGAATGGCAGTGACTCGGCGATGATTGGGAGTGGGGCTGGTAGGGCTGAGGATGGGAAGATCGCCTCGGAGAATATCATCAGGATACCCGAGATGTAGACGGGCAAGCCCCACTCAAGCCTAGTCACGAATATTGCATAGGCCGCCAGCATCAGTCCGAGTCCCAGAGCTGCGAGGAGGCCCACAATCATGCCTATGGAGAAGAGGGCTATGCTGAGGGGGGTGAAGCTGAGTTCTAGCGTAACCCCTAGTAATGCCTTTACAGCGAGGGTGGCGGCCCCCAAGGCTAGGACTGCTGTGAAGGAAGACTCGATAAATGATGCAACCACCCTACCGGCGATATAGGAGAGGGAGGAGTGTGAGATGAAGACGAGTGGATAGGTGTAGGATGCCTTCCCCTCAGAAACAGCGGAGAGAGGTGCCCAGATGTAGGAGGCGAAGTGTGTGTAGAGTGATGCACCCACTATGAGAAAGGCCACCCAGCGGGGGTCCGCCCTATCAGCCGCGCTAGCACCCACCCAGTAAACCATCACCGCCGTCAATACACCCGCAGTCGCCGGAATCATGCTAAGCAGGATTACGAGCGGGGGAAAGGTCCATCCAAACTCTCTCTCAAGCCCGAGCATAATAGAGGCTGCGAGCTTCCTAATCATTTCATCCCCACCAGTATGTCTCCAGTCTCTCGCCCCCTCCTCTCAATAAAGCTCAGCGTTCTTAACCCAATGAGGATCGAGGCGGCAGCCATAGCTGCCAGAGCTGATATGTTGGGCCACAGCTCCGCCAGCCCCTCAGCATAGAATAGAGTTCTCCGCAGGGCGTCCATGCCTAGGGTTAACGGTATGAGGGAAGCTATTGCCTGAATGGCAAGTGGCAGGGGCGAGAACCTTCCTATGGACGGGAAGTAGATGCCTGAGAGGAATGAGATGGGCTCGTAGAGTGCCTCGTTAATCTCTTCCGACTCCCTCCCCAAAATGAGATACAGTGATGAGAGGGCTATACCCATGCCGTATAGGGCTACCAGCGTGAGCATGAAGACCAGTGCTACGGTTATTGTTGGAGGGGTGAAGGGCGGCTTGAAGAGGAGTGCTCCGATTATTAGGACGGCTATCGAGCTTGGCAGGGTCCCGAGTATTCCGCCCAGCGACATGCCTATGAGGAGTGCGGTGAGAGGTGCCGGCGAGGCGATGTATAGATAGAGCATCCCAGACCTCTTATCCCAGTTGAGCTGGGAGGCCATAGACCACAAGACGTTCCCCCAATACGCAACCATCCCTCCACCCAGTATTGCGAATCCGGTTAGACTTGAGAGGCCTGCCAACATGTAGAGGAAGGCTAGGGCGAGGGAGGTCAGCATGGGGCCTCCCACATTCACCACTATCCATAGCGGGTCACCATACATCGCAATAACCCTGATAAGTGCTCGGGAGACGGCCACCTTAACCCAGATCACGAAACTACGCCTCAATACCCCTCTCCCTCTCCGCGAAGCCCGCCCCCACAAGGCTAATGAAGACATCCTCCAAGGTAGGCTCAATCCTCTGATAATTGAAAACCCTTATTCCCCGCTTTTCTAGCAATTGTAGAACCCTCTCCAGAAAATCCTCGTCCCTAAGGATCACACGTATCTTCGCGGTCTCATTCTCATTATCCACTTTTATGGTGCCGCCCACAACGCCATCTAGCCGCGTCGGATCACTAATCGAGGCGCCGGCAATATCAGTCTCAAACAGGACTACAGGCTTACTCAGCGATGACTTCAGATTCTCGGGGGAATCGATGGCTAGGATCCTTCCCCTATCTATGATCGCTACCCGGTCGCAGACCTCCTCTGCCTCGAACATGTTGTGGGTGGCTAGAAAAATGGTGCGGGAGTTGGTCTTTGCCTCCTTGACAAATAGCTCACGGACCTTTTTTGCTGAGAAGACGTCCATGCCGTTTGTAGGCTCGTCAAAAAAGACTACTTGTGGGTCGTTGATGAAGGCTCGTGCAATGTTAAGCCTCTGTCTATAGCCAGTGGTTAGCGTGTATAGCTTGCGGTCAAGCTGATCTTGGAACTCGAGTAATGCAGCGAGCTCTTCGATCCGTCTATTCGCCTCGCCTGTTGGGGTTCCGTATAGCTGGGAAAAGAACCATAGATTCCGCCTCGCCGTCACAAAGTCAAACCCCACTCGCTCAGAGCTGCTGCTAAACCCTATTATGGACCGGACCTTCTTAGCCTCTTTAACGACATCAAACCCCCCTACTAGGGCGCGGCCGTAGGTGGGGAGTAGAAGTGTTGTAAGTATCCTGATGAGGGTGGTTTTGCCAGCGCCGTTAGGGCCCAACAGCCCAAACACCTCACCTGTCTGAACCTCAAAACTCACACTGTCGAGGGCTAAGAGCCTCCCGGACTTCGTCTCAAAAACTCTTGTAAGATTTTCAGCTACTACATTAGCCAATCCTGTGAAGGAGTTACCCGCCGGGTATATTAAACCTATTCAAACGGCCTCGTGTTTCCTAGCCCACTCAAGAAGTCTCATCACCATCTCCTCACTAATGGAGGGCTTCCTCTTCTCAATCGCCGCGATGAAATCCCTCATCGATATTTTTCGCGGCTCCTCCAGCTTGTTCTCAAACATCTCTCTTATAGTTGTCAAATGTGCATCGAGGCAGATGTTGTAGAGGTCGGCTGGCGAGTAGTTGCCAGTCATCTCGGCCAGAGCCTCTAGGTCAACGTCCTCTGCTAGCCTGAGGTGTGCTGTGTAGTGTCTCAGAATGTTTAGCCTAGTCTCGCGGTCGGGAGGGCCGACGTAGATCCTTTTCTGAAACCGCCTTATGAACGCCTCGTCGAGGAGCCAGGGCTTGTTTGTAGCCGCTATCACGTAGAGGTATTCCCTCTTATTCTTATTCGCCAACCCGTCCATCTCTTTAAGAAGCTGATTTCGGGCACGTGCCTCACCCCCTACCTCCAAATATCTCTGCGCGGTAAGCGAGTCGGCCTCGTCTATGAAGATGATAACGGGCTTACCCTTCGAGACATCCTGCCTCGCTTTTGAGAAGAGTGCTGCTATATTTTTCTCGCTCTCTCCAAGCCACTTGGACAAGACTGTCGCTGCATCAAGTGTGTAGAGGGTTGCATTTACTTCGCTCGCCGTGGCGGCCACGAGAAGGGTTTTTCCACAGCCTGGGGGCCCGAAGAGAAGTATCCCGGTCGGCCAGCCCAGTGGGAAGAGGTCAGGCCTCATCCACGGATACACTATGGCCTCGCGAATAACTCTCTTGGCGTCTTCTAGGCCGATAACGTCACTCCATTTGACATTGCTCTCCACAGGATCCATCCGTGGCTCTTCCCTAGAAGCGGCCTGCCTAACCACTGTCTTGGCCGGTGTCTCGTCGCTCAGCTCGTTCAGCCTATCGAGGTATTGCCTCATCCTCTCCCGGTAAACCTCGTGTAGAACGGGGCTCTGCGTCAGGCTGATGAGTCTGCTCAGAATCTGTATAGCTTCTTTATACCGGGCTATGGCCGCCTCTCTAGACCCCTGCCTGTCAAGCTTCACCGCCTCCTTAGCCTTTTCTATAGCTATTCTCTCCAGCTCGCTCAAGCCTCGAGGCGTGCTCTAACCCTTAATTTTGTTTTAAGAGGTTTCCACCTGTAGCGGGGCAGGTGAGGCTATAGGAAATACCCCAAAAATATCTGGGAATTCTTCAAGGAACTTCTTTAGCCGTGTGGAAGACGAAGCATGTCTCAGTCTTGGCGACGTTCTTTATACTTCGTATCTTATCTATTACCAGTCTTCCAACATCTTCGGTGGAGGGTGCTCTAACTTTGATCAGCATATCCCACTGCCCACTTATCAGGTGGACCTCATAGACATGCTCCATCTCCGCAATCATGGCCGCAAGGTCTCTCTGTGAAATGTCCATCACGGGGGAGAACGAGACTAGGAGAAAGGCGGTGGTTGGCAGGCCTAGGCGCGAGTAATCTGGAATCGCTGCTATCCGCTTAATTATCCCCTTCGCGGTGATTCTTCTAAACCGCTCCTGTAGAGTTGTCCTTGGAACCCCCAATTCCCTGGAGAGCTCTGTGAAGCTCTTCTTAGCATCCTTCATCAATGCCCGGATAATCTCAAGGTCTTTCTCGTCTAGAGCCGTCTCCACCATTGCAATGTCTATATGACTGCAGGTTATATAAGCTTAAACGTCCGAAACCACCAATATGCCGGCAGGGTGGCGGTGATTTTAGCGGAGGCCGTCGCTGAAAATCCTGTCCGCTGCTGTCAATCGACAGTTGTAGACTATCGGTTCAACACTTTTATACGGGTAGGTGCAATAGGTGACGAGTTGTCTCGACTCTCAGGTGTCGCAGTCCACGGTTACGGCGCCTACATCCCCATGTTTAGGATAAAGGCCTCTGAGATCGCTAGGATTTGGGGTGTGCCGGACTCCGAGCTCCCGGTTCTCGAGAAATCGGTCAACAGCCTCGACGAGGATACCGTCACTATAGCGGCAGAGGCTGCAAGCTACGCCATCGCTAGGGCGGGAATAGATCCGGACAGGATCGGCGCAGTATATGTTGGCTCCGAGTCGCACCCCTATGCAGTGAAGCCGACTGGAACAATAGTGGCTGATGTGCTAGGTGTTAATAGTAAGCTTCTCAGTGCCGACTTAGAGTTCGCGTGTAAGGCGGGTACTGAGGCGGTGGAGCTGGTCTCGGGGCTCGTGGCGTCTGGCATGATAGAATATGGGCTTGCGATCGGCGCTGACACTGCTCAAGGTAGGCCAAGAGACGCATTGGAGTACACAGCGGCGGCAGGGGGTGTGGCCCTGCTGATTGGAAGGAGCGGCGAAGGAGCTATCGCAGACCTAGAATACGCGGCCAGCTACGTCACCGACACGCCCGACTTCTGGAGAAGAAACCATGAAAGATACCCAATGCATGGCTCAAGGTTTACCGGCGCCCCGGCCTACTTCCATCACATCATCTCTGCTGCAAAGATGGTGCTGGACGACGGCTACTCCTTCGACGAGTTCGACTACGTCGTATTCCACCAGCCAAACACAAAATTCCCCTACGCCGCCGCAAAGATGCTGGGCATACCTGCAAAGAAAGTAGAGCCCGGGGTAGTCTGTAACGTCATAGGAAACACGTATGCAGCCTCATCGATGATGGGGCTGGCGAAGGTACTCGACCAATCAAAACCCGGAGAAAGAATACTAATGGTCTCGTACGGCTCAGGCGCGGGGAGTGACGCATTCGTCTTCAGGGTTAGGGAAGGGATTCAGGAGAAGAGGGGTAGAGCGCCACTCGTGAGTGAGCTGATAGAGAGGAGAAGATACATAGACTATGCGCTGTACCTGAAGGCGCGGGGCAAGATCAGGGAGTAGAGGCGTATGAGGAAAGTGTACATCGTAGGCGCCAGCCTATTAAAGGTTGACGAGCAGTGGGGCCAGTCGATTGACAGCCTAGTCACCCAGGTGGTCGACGGCCTCGCTGAGGTTAGGCCTTGGAAGTTAGACTCCATCTACGTCGCCAACGCCCTTGGCGAGATCCTCCAGAACCAAGCCAACTTGGGCGCGATTGTCGCAGAGGACGTAGGCTTGACAGGAGTCCCAGCCCTAAGAGTCGAGGCTGGCGGGGCTAGTGGGGCCGCAGCCCTCCTCTCGGGCTACCAAGCCATACTCTCTGGCCTAGCAGACACGGTCCTAGTCATCGGGGTTGAGAAGTTATCGGACGCGACACCTGAGGAGTCTGTCTTCCTCCCATCCCTCTCAGAGAGATACGACTTGGTGGGTTTTCAGGGTGTGACGGAGGCCGCGCTAGCCGCTATGATGTATAGAATGTATCTCGAGAGGTATGAGCTGCCGCAGGAGATGGTGGCCCAGTTTCCCGTGCTCATGCATGAGCACGCATCAAAGGCCCCCCACGCCCAGTACCAGTTCAAGACAACGCTAGAGAATGTCCTCTCATCCCCCGTAGTCTCGCCGCCCCTCAGAAGGCTCGAGACAACAGCCCCAGCCGACGGTGCGGCAGCAGTAATACTCTGCAGCTCAGACGCACTACCCACCATCCAGCATGAACAGGTGGTCGAGCTCGCTGGAGCCGCATCATCCACCGACATAGTCTTCCCATTCGACAGGGAAGACCCATTAAAACTCAGCGCCGCGGCCCGCGCCTTCTACGAGGCGCTAGCTAGGCCGGGCCTAAGCCGAGAGCAGGTCAAGGTATTAGAGATTCACGACTCATACTCAATCCTTGCGAACCTCATTCTAGAGTCGATAGGCTATTCGGCTGAGGGGGCCAGCGGTGTTGACGCTAAGAACGGCATGTTTGACTACGGCGGCAAAGTCGTCATCAATACATTCGGCGGGCTAAAGGCGCGGGGGCATCCTCTCGGGGCTACGGGCGTTTATCAGGCCGCGGAGATATTCCTCCAGCTGACCGGCAGGGCCGGGGCCTGCCAAGTGGATGGCGTAAAGTACGGCGCGATGATCAGCCTCTCAGGGCTGGGGAGCTCCGCCTACGCACTTGTCATGAAGGAGGGGTGATAGGGTTGCACGCTGTTTTCCGTCCACCCGTAAACTGGAGGCACAGAAGATTCAGGTATAGGCTGGTCGTCTGGAGGTGCCAAAACTGTGGAGCAGTCCACCACTACGCCACAAGCATATGTAGGAGGTGCAGGTCGAACAGGGTTGCTGAGGATAAGCTCCCTGACCGCGCACGGCTCATCACCTACACGGTTGTCAAGAACCCACCCGTCGCCTTTGAGAAACAGGCCCCGTACATCGTAGGCCTAGTAGAGTTCGAGGATGGGACTAGGTTGGTGGCCGGCATCACGGACTGCGACCTCGAAGAGCTCAAACCCGGGATCGAGCTTGAGAGAGTAGTCAGAAAAATAGCAGAGGACGGAGAATCCGGCCTCATCGTCTACGGATACAAGTTCAGGCCAGCGATAACGCGGGGGCGCTACACCCCAGGAGGTTAGAGAACTTGGCGGGTGTAAAGGCTGTTGGCTGATGGGAAGGTAAATAGCATGGCTGACCCCCTATACTTTGCGGAGGGTTAGGAACGGATTGCCCGGCTTTACCGGATGGCTGACCGAGAGGGGTAACAGCCCATCTCCTCTATCGACAGGAACAACAACGGTGGGTTTCACTGCTGGTGACATTGTCGTCTTCGCTACGGATAGTAGGGCGACTGCAGGTTTCTTCGTGGCTCATAGAAAGGCGAAAAAGGTCTACAAAATCGCCGAGCACGCCGCCATGACGATAGCCGGAAGAGTTGCCGACGCCCAGAGCCTCATAGACCTTATGAGGGCGAACGCACGGCACTACGAAGTCACTCACGGGAGACCCATACAGATCAGAGCGCTGACTAGTCTTTTAGCCAACCTCATGTTCAGCTACAGGTGGCTTCCATTCCAGGCCCAGATTCTGCTGGGAGGGGTTGACGATACTGGAGCACACATCTTCAGCGTCGACCCCCTAGGCGGCTTCACCGAAGAGAAGATGGTTGTATCGGGCTCCGGGTCACCCGTCGCCCTCGGCGTCTTAGAGTCTGAGTATAGGCCAGACTTGAGCCTCGATGAGGCGATCAAACTGGCATTCAAGGCCGTGGCAGCTGCAATTAGACGCGACATAGGATCAGGAGACAGCATAGACGTCGCATATATCTCCCCAGCGACAATGTACAGGGAGTTGACAATCCACGAGAAGGCGCCACTCTACGACCAATTCGTCAAACCCTACCTACTCATGTAGTAGCGCTCCTCTCCAACTGGTATCTTAGGACGTATTCATAGTCCTCGGAAGATATTGGGTGGAGGGATCCCTGCAGGTAGGCGGGCCATCGCTCCTTATTCTTGACAAAGCTCATGTTCGGTATAACCTCGCCGGCCTCGACGGGGGAGGCCCAGATGATACCATTTATCCCTATGTAGTGGGTCAACTAGGTTGACGGATAGCCCTCAATAAGGGACTTGGTGTTGAGTCTAGAATTACAGGATATATATGCTTTAATCGAAGTATAAAACGGTGCTGGCTAGACGTGAATCGGAGAACCATGCTATTATTGATCTCGGCGGCTGCGGGAGGTGTGGCCATTTCGACATCCTACCTGCTTCTCCGCCTCCTTGATCAATCAGGGGGTCAAGCAG
>CAKZUF010000009.1 GCA_937921685.1 uncultured archaeon | reverse complement strand
CACCCCCTCTACAGACAACCTTAAGGCCTTTTCCGAATATATTCTCCAATGTAGATTCTTTTCGCATGCAGGGTCAGGTTAGGCTTGACTCGTTTTTTGAGGGTTTGGAGGCGGAGCGGGCTGAGGAGGCTGGAGTCGTATCAGCGGATTCACCGAATGAGAGTGTTGTAGAGGGTGGGTGTTCTAGGTTTGATAGGTGGGGTAGGAGGCTGAAATACCATCCAGGCTCCATATCCATACTCTACTATCCAGACCGTGTTGTTGTCAGGGCGGACTACGACCACGTGTTCTCGGAGCATCCGCAGGAGTGCCTTGTCGGGGCTGTCTCTGAGCTTAACCAGATCGCAATGGAGATAGGGCGGGTGTTCGGGGTTAGGGTTTTGCGAATAGCCAAGGCCTACGACGACGACCTATACATCTACCTGCACCATCACCATGAAGGCCGCCGCTTGAAGAAGAAGATAGAGGAGAGTTACCGGGCGATGGTGGACTTCATCAGTCCTGAACATCTCCATGAGATTGAGGAGAGGACGGACTACTACCTCGAGATAATACCGCAGGATATTGTATCGAGGGCAATTGGGGAGGGTTTAATCGGCACCCCTCCTAAATATCAGCTGGGAGGGAAGTGACGCGGGGGAGGTGGCTCTCGGAGAGGCGTGCCGATCCTTGGATCAGGATGGCCAAGAAGGAGGGCTACCCCTCTAGGGCGGCATACAAGCTCAAACACATCCAGCGACAATACTCAATAATAGGGCCCGGCGATGTTGTAGTCGAGCTTGGGGCCGCGCCCGGCGGGATGTTGAAAGTGGCTTCCCAGCTAGTGGGTGAGAAGGGGCTTGTTTTAGGTGTTGATGTTAGGCCGATAAGCTGCACTGGCGAGAACATCAGGCATCTAAAGATCGACATCTACGACCCCCTAGCCCCTAGAGAGATATTAAGGCTCTTAGAGGGTGCTGGATGCGACGTTCTCATATCCGACGCCTCTCCAAACCTAATAGGTGTCCCCGAGATAGATACGCTTAGGCAGCTGGACTTGGTAATAAGGTGCTGCGAGATTGCGGATGAGGTTTTGAAAGATGATGGCAACATCATGCTCAAGGCCTTCGAGTGCCCAGAGCTCGCCCGGCTCGACAGGGTTCTCCGCGGCTGCTTTAAAAATTACAAGAGAGTCACGACCCCACCAAGCTTGAGGAAGCATAGCTCGGAGGTCTATCTGGTGGGAATCGGCAGGTGGAAGGCGCCAATCGCCCCGCTACTAAGGGCTGCGGTTGGGTGAAAGAGCCTCAGCGCGTAAGGGTTAGTAGGTGAACAGAGCAAGGCGGCAAACTCAATACAATCTCCCCATCCCGACCCTCCACTTTTGCCCCATTCCTCGGAACGACTCTGCTAGGCTCTTCAAACGTGTTTCTGTCATCGGGAGAGGAGCTAGCCAAGTATCTGTGCTTCACACCCTTAAAGTCGAAGCCAGCAACGCGGATACTACACTCAACAGCCTCATCCTGCAACCCATTCACCAAGTGTACGTGCATTTTATCGCCATCAAAGCTGGCTACAGCATCGACTGCCTGGACCTGCTCTTCGGCCTCCTCCGAGTATAGTGTTGGCCCGGAAACGGTCGTCCAAGCAACCTGCCCCCCAACATTGGGTGCGAAGAGCTCGTAGACGTGGTATTGAGGGCTCAAGACCATCCCTCCATCATCCTTGGTAGAGATGAGGGGTAGGACGTTCACAGTCTGTGCGAAACAAGCTATCGGAACCATTCTTGATATCTTCTGGAGCTTAATCAAAACTAGGCCCGTAAACACTGCATCCCTCATCGACGTGAACTGAACATGCATAGGGGGTACCGCCTCCTTATACCAGATGTTCCACTCATCAAACGCCAGTCTAATCCTCTTCCAAACGCCAAACTTTCTGCAGGCAGCCTTTACGGTTTCGTATATTGAAGTCAGGTTACGCTCAATCTGTAGCGAGGCGGCTATAAGATCTTCATGCTTTTTGGGGCAGAAGATATAGGTGTGTACAGATAGATAGTCGATATAGTTGCCGGCAATCTTAATCATGTCTATGTTCCACTCTGGGTCATTATCGACTCCACATCCAACGATCTCGATATTTTTATCAACTCTCCTCATCAGGTTTACAAACTCTATTGTCCTCCGAGCACACTCAGCGCCGTCGATGCAGAAGCCCACCTGCCAGCGGCCATACAGCTCGTTCCCAACTCCCCAGAGCTTAACGTTGAAGGGCTCAGACCACCCATCCCTCTTCCTGAGAGACGCATAGTATGTATTGCCTCTCGAGTTGCAGTACTCCACCCAAGCTGCAGCCTCCTCTGGCGTCCCACTACCGGCGTTAACGACGATAAATGGCTCAGTGCCCACAAGCCTACACCACTCGATAAACTCCACTGTCCCAAACTCGTTGGGTTCAACCACCTCCCAAGCCAGCTCAAGCTTCCGTGGACGTGAGGCCCTCGGCCCAATCCCATCCATCCAGTGGTAGGCGGAGGAGAAGTTTCCACCAGGCCACCTAGTAACTGGCGGCGCTATTCTTTTTACAGCCTCGAGGACGTCAGACCTGAAGCCCCTCACGTTGGGGATCGGCGACCCCTCCCCCACCCAAATCCCCCCGTAAATGCAGCGTCCCAGATGCTCAATGAACTGTCCGAAAACCCTCCTATCTAGGGGCCCAACCACTGAGCTGGCATCCACCCGAACTATGGCGTGCCTGCTCATGTTTTGGCCGCTGACGCGCCCTGATATATGCCTACCCTCTCTCGCGCACCTAGGTTTAATGTGACCTCGCAGATGTCGGAGCTATACTCCGCTATTCGACGGATGTCTTGGGCCAGCATGATGACCCCGACATCCGTCTCCCATCTCGCCCCCTTTTTCCTTGTAATGTCCATAAGCAGAAGCTCAAACGCCTCGATCTTTTTCATGACTTGGCGGGCTTTCGAGATGCTTCTCTCCAGTAGCGCAGTCTTAGCCTCGGTGAAGAGGCTGCTAGCCTCGTAGCCGGCCCTTATTAGCTCCGGTGGCGGGGTCTTTGTCTGCCTCTCACCGATTAGAAAGTTGGCGATAGATGTTGCGTGGTCTGCAGCCCTCTCGATTGTTTTAGCGGCTATGATGTAGGACAGGCATTCTTGCGGGTTTTTGAGGCCGAGGGCCGCTAGTCTTCGGGGGCTTGAAATGCCTATGTTGAGCTGTCTTACAGCGAAGTGGTAGAACCTGTCCACGTCGTAGTCCCTCTGTATTATGTCTTGGGCAAGCCCTTCATCACTGTTCTCAACAGCGTATAGGGCGTCCCTCTGCATGCTTGCTGCGAGGTCGGCCATTCTCTCGATAACCTTGATCGGTTGTAGGCTGTCATGAGTGGGCAGGCACTGCGTGACTATTCCATGGAAGGTCTCACCAACTATCTCAACACCCACAAGCCACCTCCTCATCATCTCCTTCAACTCCTTCGTGTGCCTATACCCCATTTCCCCGAACTCAAGCCTAATGACATTAAACCCTGCAATGTACATCGAGAGGTAGAGACGCAGCACATCCTCGGGCCCCGCATCAACCGGAACACTGACCACAGCCTCCTCAACAGTCTCCTGCCCATCGAGCGCAACCGGCCATATTACAAGCCCTCCTCCTGGCTCCTCCATAAGATAAAGCTCGTCATGGGGCTTCAGCCCGACCCTTCTAACCCACTCCTGCGGCAGCGAGACTATCAGTGTTGACCCCCCCGTTTTCTGTACTCGGCGTGAGTAGACAGGCATTTCGCCTCAGCAATTTAGTGTGGTGGATGAATATATAGGTATATTCTTCTATACAATTCTATATAGAGGACAGGAGATAAAATATTGAATATAGGTTTGGCTTAAATAGTCAATATAGCGGGTTAAAGGCGAGATGATGGCTAACCCCAAAATGGTTGGGCTAATCTTGACGTTTCTGCTGGTAGGCGGAGTGGTCGGGTATGTGGGAGGCTGGTATGTTAGTGGCGCCTCGACGACTGGCGGTGCAGTAACAGTCACGGAGAAGATCACCGTGACTGCTCCGACTGGCGGTGCAGTAACAGTCACGGAGAGGATCACCGTGACTGCTCCAGGCCAGACTCAGACCAGCGGGCAACTGGCTGGCGAGATCGAGATAGACGGCTCCAGTACAGTGTATCCTCTAACAGAGGCGGCTGCAGAGGCCTTCATGAAATTACATCCTGCTGTGAAGATATCAGTCGGAATATCGGGGACGGGGGGCGGCTTCAAGAGATTCGTAGTGGGTGAGACAGACATCAACGACGCCTCTAGGCCTATTCTGAAGAGTGAGGCCGAGAAAGCACTATCCAGTGGCGTCGAGTGGATCGAGATTCCCGTAGCTATAGACGGCCTCGTAGTCGTGGTGAATAGGCAGAACGACTGGGTGAACTGTCTCACGATCTCGGAGCTCAAGAAGATCTGGGAACCCGACAGCAAGGTGACCAAGTGGAGTGACGTAAGACCTGAGTGGCCCAATGAACGTATAGTGCTCTACGGAGCTGGTCCAGATTCCGGCACCTTCGACTACTTCACAGAGAGGGTTGTAGGAAAGCTTAAGGCAAGTAGAACGGATTACATCGCCTCTGAGGACGACAACGTGCTAGTAGCAGGAGTGGAAGGGGAAAAATACGCCCTTGGATACTTCGGATACGCATACTACCCACATGCGGCTGACAAGATAAGAGTAGTACCGATCCGTGACGATGCAAAAGAGGGTTCTGAGTGCATCACGCCGACCGACGAGACTGTAAGCACATACGTTTACCCGCTCGCGAGACCCATATTCATTTACGTCAACAAGAAGTCTTGGAATGAGAAGCCCTGGCTAAGAGAGTTCGTGATCTTCTACCTCGAGAATGGAGAGAATTTTGTGAGGCAGGTAAGCTATACACCGTTCACGTCGCAGTACTATAAGGCGGCCGCAGCCCTGCTAAGGGCCGGCATAACTGATGGCCTATTCTCGCTAACACAGGTAGTCGTGTGGAAAAACGCAGGTCCTCACTAGTTCGAGGGGATTGATGCTTAATGGTAACCGTAACAACCAATGTAGAGAGGTTAAAAAAATCGACAGATAGGAGAAGATACACAGATAGGACTTTTTATACAGTCTTTCTTTTATCAACC
The DNA here is from genome assembly GCA_937921685.1 of uncultured archaeon. GTDB lineage: Archaea > Thermoproteota > Nitrososphaeria_A > Caldarchaeales > Calditenuaceae > HRBIN02. Next base: position 7,369 of record CAKZUF010000009.1, on the reverse strand, counting down.
CTTGTCTCCACAGCCGCACTCATAATCATCTTCGCAACATTGAGTCTCGAGTCCTTCGAGTTCTTCACACACGTTTCAATGGCGGAGTTCCTGACGAGCACAAGGTGGACTGTTCTCTTCGCGGAAAAGCATTTCGGAGTCCTCCCACTCCTTAACGCGACTATACTGACCTCGCTGATAGCCATAGCGGTGGCCGCACCTCTCGGCGTCATGATAGCGTTGTTGTTAAGCGAGTATGCCTCAGTGAATATTCGGTCCGTGATTAAGCCAGTAGTGGAGACTCTCGCCGGCATACCCACTGTGGTCTACGGCTATTTTGCCCTCTACTTCGTCACACCTAATCTGCTCAGGCCCTTATGGGAGGGGTTACAGCTTCACAACGCTCTAGCTGTCGGGCTTATGATAGGCGTCTTAATAATACCGATAGTGGCGTCAATTAGCGACGACGCCATGTCAGCTGTCCCGGCCGACCTCAGGCTAGCGGCATATGCTGTAGGTTCCAGGAAGTCTGACGTCGCGCTTAGAGTCGTTCTGCCCGCAGCCCTCTCCGGTGTGTCCGCCTCTATAATACTTGCATTCGCTAGGGCGATGGGTGAGACAATGATCGCCGCCATCGCAGGCGGGTTCAGGAGCATCCTAACCTTCAACATAGGCGAGAGCATGGAGACTATGACGGCATATATCGCGCAGGTTGCAACCGGTGACGCCCCACACGGAACAATAGAATACCAGTCCCTCTTCGCGGTCGGGTTGTTCCTATTGCTAATTACGGCTGCCCTAAACTATATTGGCATCAAGGTGGTGAAGAGATGGGCCATCAAGTATTGACTGGCGCCGAGCGCCGCCATGTAGGGCTGAGAAAGATCTTTGACCGCGTACTACCGATAATCCTCAGCGTAGCAGTTTTCGTCGCGGTTGCCACGGTAGCCTCCCTTCTCCTCACCGTGATAATTACCGGCGGCCACAGGCTATCATGGAACCTTATCCTAAACTATCCGTCGGCCAACCCTGAGGATGCCGGTATGAGGTCTGCCATTCTGGGCAGCATATTCACTGTAGGCCTGTCTGCGCTTATCTGCATCCCCCTCAGCATAGCCACCGCGATCTATCTCGTGGAGTATTCGAGGGGAGGGAGGCTTTCCTCGATTCTCAGCTATAACATAGCTAATCTGGCGGGCGTCCCATCCGTAATCTTTGGCGTCGTAGCTCTAGGCTTCCTAGCCTACTGGTTAGGAATGGGGCGGACAGTGATCACCGGCGCCTTCACGCTTGCCATCTTGACGCTACCCCTAGTAACAGTTACGAGTGTCGAGGCATTGAAGGCTGTTCCTGACGACCTGCGATTTGGTGCATATGCTCTCGGAGCAACGACTCTTCAAGTTGTTCGGCGCGTCACCCTCCCTAGGGCTCTACCCATGATGCTGACGGGCGGAATATTGGGCATAAGTAGGGCCCTAGGTGAGGCGGCTCCAATACTCGTTGTTAGCGGCCTTCTCTTCATTAGGGAGGACCCGACATCCCTCTTTAGCAAGTTTACCGTCATGCCGCTCCAGCTCTACAACTGGATAAGTAGGCCCCAGCCAGCCTTCATAGAACTCTCCTCCGCGGGAATTATCGTCCTGTTACTGATACTTTTAGCGCTCAACGGTGCCGCCATCGGGTTGAGACAGTATTTGATAAGGAGGATGGGACAGAATTGGAGATAGAGTCATATAATCAGTTACTCAAGAACTATATGGAGCAGGGTAAGGAAGCAATGGTCGATATATCTGGGCCTGAGGTCGTGAGGGTGGAGAATCTTAGAGTTTTCTACGGAGACAAAATAGCCATTGACGCAATAAACATATCATTCAAACGTAACAACATAACCGCGATCATAGGGCCGTCGGGCTGCGGCAAATCCACCCTCCTAAGATCAATAAACCGGATGAACGACCTCATTCCGGGCGCTAAGGTTAGCGGCAAAGTCTACTTTAATGGAATAGATATCTACTCCCGAGATGTGGATCCGGTCTATATCCGCTCAAGGATCGGTATGGTCTTCCAGCGCCCGAACCCGTTCCCCTTCAGCATATTCGACAACGTAGCCTTCGGGTTGAGGGTTAATGGCTTCAAGCTCTCGAAGTCCGAGCTTTATGAGAAAGTGAAGGATGCGTTGGTTAAGGCGGCTCTATGGGATGAGGTGAAGGATAGGCTAGACAAGCACGCATATAGCCTTTCGGGTGGGCAGCAGCAGAGGCTCTGTATTGCGCGCGCATTGGCAGTAGACCCTGAAGTGTTGCTGCTTGACGAGCCCACAGTCTCGCTCGACCCTATCTCCACTGCGCGCATAGAGTCTCTACTCCGCTCAATAAAGGACGAGTACACGATAATAATAGTCACACACAACATGCTCCAGGCTGCGCGTGTCTCAGACTACACGGCCGTCATGATGCCCGATGAAAATATGGTGGGCCGGATAATAGAGTTCGGCGAGACTAGGCAGATCTTCACAAACCCGAGGGACAAGAGGACGGAGGACTACATCAGCGGGCGTATAGGGTGAGAAGGGGTTTTGAGCAGGATACTCGACATGGGTCTTCAGCTACTAACTCGGCGCCTAGAGGAGATGTTCAACATAGGCATAAACTCTTTCTACAAGAGCATCGACGGGCTACTGCAGTATAGAGACGTCGAGAACGAAGTCTTTGAGTCTGCGAGAAAGCTGAGAGACCTGCATGAAGAGATTAGTGAAATTGTTACGGAGCTTATAGCTAGGTATCAGCCTGTTGCCAAAGATCTAAGATACATCCGCTCCTGCCTCAATATCTCGTACGACATTCTGAGGATGGGGAGATACGCCCTAGAGATCACAAGGAGTAGCCGGATGCTGGGCTCCCTCCTCGAATGCGACCTCACACCAATCTCAGAGGCTAGCGAGGTTATAGGCCAGATGCTTAGGAACGCTCTCCAAGCACTTCATGAGCTGAATGTGGAGGTGGCTAGGAAGGTTAGGGAAATGGATGAGAGGATAGACGAGATTTACCGGGAAAGGATTAGGGCAATAACGCTGGAGAGGAATGGCTCGCGTGAATGTGACGTGGCGATTGTCCTGACGCTTAGAAACCTTGAGAGGATTGCAGACCACGCCACCTATATTTGCGACGCAGTCGAGTACATTGTCACGGGCGCCCTGAGACATCGCGAGTAGCCCTACCCTGCGAGAGCTTGGCTAGCAGTATTGATGCGACAGCCGCGTCCTGTGCCGCCGTACCCACCGTCTTAAAGACAGTAACCTCATCCCTGCTGACACGGCCAGTCTTTCTCCCGGCTATTATCTCTCCAATCTCGGCGTAAACGTCCTCCCACCTCATCAGGCCCGACCTAACTGCCTGAATTATCTCCCCAGCCTCCTCCTTGGCCGCGTTGAGCGAGTCGACAACAACCTTGCTTGACGCTAGAAGTCGCGGGTCAATCTCGACCATCTCCGGGGTGTAGGCCCCTATAGCCGAGATGTGGGTTCCAGGTGTCACCCACTCCTTCAAGACTACGGGGGTCTTGCTCGTGGTCGCGGTTATGACGACGTCGCAGGACCTGACTAGGGTCTCGGCAGAGCCACATACCTCCACCTCTACCCCGATCTTCCCCTGCATCTCCTCGGCGAACCTCTCAGCCCTATCCCTATACATATCGAAGGCGTAGATTTTTTCCGGTCTCATGACGTGGTGGGTTACAGATAGCTGCCAGCGGGCTTGGTATCCGCATCCTATGATTCCTAGGCTCGAGGCATCGCTCCTGGCTAAGTGTTTCACGGAGAGGGCTGTGGCGGCCGCAGTCCTTAAGCCTGTTAGCACCCTCGCCTCCGCAACCAGCTTGGGAATGCCGTCCTCAGGGTCAACTGCTACGACAACGGCATTTGTGGTTGGCAACCCTTTTTCAAGATTTCCCGGATAGACGGAGACAACCTTGAGGGAGAAGACATTCAAACTCGGAGCTAGACACGGCATCAAGAGTATGTCCCCCACCCCTTGAACGCTAATCCGGCTCCTAAGCGGCATAACGACCTCCCCTAGGCTGAGCGCCTTAAAAGCCTCGGCGACAGAGCTCAACAGCTCCTCCACCGATACGAGAGCCTCAACCTCGCCATCACTGAGGGTTACGACCATGACCCTCCAGCAGCGAGTCACTTGATAGGTATATAGAGTTTAAGGGCCCCATCGGGGTATAACAGTGATAATCGCTAAAATCTCATCGTCGAGCGAGAAACTTTAAAAGCAGAGCCCCCAGAAGTATAGTGGTAACCTTGTCCACGGATATATCGCTGAAGATGCTGGCAAGATCACTGGGAGGTACAGTGCTGGTTAAGCTGCGGAACGGCCGGGCAATACGCGGACAGCTCAGAGGATATGACCAGCACATGAACCTCGTCCTAGAGGGCGCAGAGGAGATCAGGGGTGAGAACAACTCAGTCAAGCTGGGACTCATAGTCGTGAGGGGCGACAACATAGTTATGATCTCCCCCTCGCAGATAAAACAGGAGGAGGTTAGCAGCGCATGAAGGGAACACCTTCGATGGGAAAGTTCAAGACACCGACGCATGGGCGTTGCAGGAGGTGCGGTAGACGCTCCTTCAACTATAGGCGTGGGCGGTGTGGGCACTGCGGGTTTGGAGCTACGAAGAAGTGGCGGAGTTATAGGTGGCTGAAAAGCTTAAAAGAACGTCTCTGATACCCGGGCTAGGCTGCAGCTCTCTCGTCAAGAATCTTCCTGACAACGTAGGGGAGGATACCTCCATGCCTATAATATTCTATCTCTATAGGCGTGTCGAGTCTAAGTATTGTCTCGAATGTGATGGATGTCCCGTCTCCCCGCCTCGCCGTCACTCTAACACGTTTTCGAGGCTGCAGCTGGCCTATCTCAATATCGTAGACCTCCGAGCCTGTGAGGCCGAGGCTCCTCCAGCTGACACCCTCTAAGAATTGGAGGGGCAGGACCCCCATACCCACAAGATTGCTCCGATGGATCCTCTCAAAACTCTCGGCTATCACCGCCCTAACGCCGAGAAGCCTAACACCTTTTGCGGCCCAGTCCCTCGAGCTCCCCGCTCCATACTGCTTCCCAGCAATAATGATCAGCGGAACCCCCTCCTCCCTATACTTCATAGCCGCATCGTAGACAGTCATCCTAGCACCGTCGGGGTAGTGTATCGTCCACCACCCCTCACCATCCTGGAGTAGATAGTTTCTTAGGCGGTGGTTTGCGAGGGTCCCTCGGATCATGACCTCGTGGTTCCCCCGCCTCGAGCCATAGGTGTTGAACTCTGCGGGGTCTACTCCGAGGCTCCTTAGGTAGAGCCCAGCAGGGCTGTTGGGTGGTATTGCTCCTGCTGGAGAGATGTGGTCTGTCGTTACGCGGTCGCCGAGGAGCACTAGGACGCGCGCACCCATTATTTCGCTGGGTGGTATGGGCTCCCTTTGGAAGCCCTCGAAGTATGGGGGTTTCCTAATGTATGTGGAGGTGGGGTCCCAGTTGTAGATGGGGCTCTGCGGCGCCTCAAGCTCTTCCCACTCACCCACGCCGCTAAATATCTCGCCATATCTTTTCCTAAACATCTCAGTCCTAATGCTTGACTCCATTATTCTCCTAATCTCCTGTCTGTCAGGCCAGATATCTCTGAGAAATACTGGCCTGCCGTCGCTGCCCACTCCGAGCGGCTCCGAGTAAAAGTCAACATCTATCCGGCCGGCCAGAGCGTATGCCACGACCAGTATGGGCGAGGCCAAGAAGCTTGCCTTGACCAAGGGGTGTATCCTTCCCTCAAAATTCCTATTACCACTCAGCACCGCCACCGTGAAGAGGTCTCTCTTCTTTATCTCCGCCTCTACTTCGGGGAGTAGGGGTCCGCTGTTTCCAATGCATGTGGTGCAGCCATAGCCCACAACCTCGAACCCGAGCTCAGCTAGGTATGGAAGAAGGCCTGCCGCCTTAAGATAATCAGTGACAACGGCGGAGCCTGGTGCGAGACTGGTCTTCACGTAGGGCTTCCGCCTCAGCCCCTTCTGGGCAGCGTTCCTGGCGAGGAGGCCCGCGCCTATCATGACCTCGGGGTTGGAGGTGTTGGTGCAGCTGGTGATCGCGGCTATCACCACCGCCCCATCCGAGATCTCTATCTCCTCGCTACCAATCCTAATCTTCCCGGCAACACCACCAACTACTGGCTGGGTGCCGCTCGACCCTCCCTCGCTATGCCAGACCCCCAGCCGATTCTCAGAAGCACCCACAACTGGTTTAGCCCTTCTCAAAATATCTAGCACAGCCTTCTTCGCCTCCCTAAGCCTTATCCTGTCCTCAGGGTTTGCCGGGCCCGCTATGGAAGGCTCAATAGCGCTCAAGTCAATCTCAACAACGTCGCTATATCTAGCCTCGTGTTCGTAGTCTGTTGTGAAGAGGCCTTGAAGCTCAGCGTAGCGTCTGACTAGCTGGATGTGTGCCTCATCCCTCCCAGTCATCCCGAGATAGTTGAGGGTGTGCTCGTCTATGGGAAAGAGGCCCACGGTTGCTCCGTACTCTGGTGCCATGTTGGAGACCGTAGCCCTGTCCGGGACGCTAAGCTTAGCCACTCCTGGGCCGAAAAACTCGACAAACTTGCCAACCACGCCCTTCCGCCTAAGCGTCTCCGTCACAGTCAGCACGAGGTCTGTCGCTGTGGCCGGCGGCTGCAGCTCCCCGACCAGCCGGACTCCAACGACCTCCGGGACGCTCATGTAGTAGGGCTGGCCCAGCATAACTGCCTCCGCCTCAATCCCCCCAACCCCCCAGCCCAAAACCCCGAGACCATTAACCATGGGCGTGTGCGAGTCTGTTCCTAGTAGTGTGTCGGGGTAAGCCGCCAAGCCGTCCACCTCCTTTCTAACCTCCACCACCCTAGCCAGGCTCTCGAGGTTGACTTGGTGGACAATCCCTCGACCGGGAGGAACAACATAGAAGTTCTTGAACGCGTTTTGAGCCCACTTCAGGAGCACATATCTCTCCCTGTTCCTCGCGAACTCCAGTGCTAGGTTTTTCCAGTAGGCGTCCTTCACCCCGAAGTAGTCAACTTGGATGGAGTGGTCGACGACTAGGTGGGTCGGGATTGTTGGATTAACCCGTGAAGCGTCTCCACCGAGACTATGAACCACCTCCCGCATCGCGGCGAGATCAACGATCAAGGGGACTCCGGTAAAGTCTTGCAGCAGGACGCGGGAGGGCATAAACGGTATCTCCGAATCGCTCCCCGCCCTACCCTCGCCGACAACCTTCACATCCTCTATAGAGGCTATACCCGCGCCGGCACTCCGCGCAACATTCTCCAGAAGAATCTTCAAGCTCAGCGGCATAGAATCCAAGCCCC
>CAKZUF010000008.1 GCA_937921685.1 uncultured archaeon | reverse complement strand
ATTTTTAATTATTGTAATAAGAAGTTGGTGGTGGGGGAGAGGATTGGGGAGGATTGGTTGGGTGGGTTTTTCTAGTGATCTTCATCTTCTGAGGTATTCTTCAAGGGTTTTCTGTTTTCGTTTTATGGTGAATCCTACGAGTTTGTAGAATTTCAGCCTGTCCCTCGCTTTAACATAGATGTAGTATACATCCTTTCTCGTTTTGTATGTCTTCCCCTGTTTTTTATCGAAGAAGGGGGCTCCTATCCTAGTATAGATTCTCGGCCCTGATGTCTCGATGCCTAGACGATTCAGAAGCCTCTGGACATATTCGAGAAGCTTGGTATCCGTATTGAAGCAGAGAATAACTCCCTTTTTATCTACATATCCTTCGCTATCGAAGACTCCTCGCAGAAAGCTCCTCTTACAGTTTTTGTAAAAGCTGGTAAAGTACCTACACCATCACCATGAAGACCGCCGCTTGAAGAAGATAGAGGAGAGTTACCCAGTGGTGGTGGATTTCATCAGGCCTGAACATCTCCAATAGATTGAGGGGATGATGGACTACTACCTCGAGATAATACAGCAGGATATTGTATCGAGGGCGGTCGGGGGTGGGTGTGTGAGAGCTCCCTATGGTGAGCGGGCAGTTACTATATCTGTGGACGGCGAGACAAATACTACAGCAGACGGGCTCTATAAGACCCTAGACAGCCTCTCTCAGAGACATGAACAACTCATAACTAGAATCACGGGATAATGGATATACCTCAACCATTATGACTGGGAGGTGGTGAAACAAGATGGGGCGGTAGAGGCTATAGCCACCAAACTACACGTATCTCATCGGACTATAGGGTTTGAGGACTGAAGGCCACACAGTTACAAACCCCTCAACACCAACACCTTCATCAGTTAAGCTTGAAAGAAGCAGAGTGGGACGGCTCCACGGCTGGCATAGGGGGCGCCCACCGACCTCTCGTGGAGGAGCGTGTCTAAAAATTAACGCTTTTATACTTGTTATGGTTGGATGCTGATTCTACCTAGATGGTCTAACGGTATTTGGGATCCTATGGAGCTGATGCAGATAGTTGAACCGATAGTCAGGAGGTTCTCCAAGCTTCTCTACTCTAGGAGGGGGAGGAGGCCGCGTAGGGATCCTGCGAAGTACGCCTCTATTGTAGTAGTTAAGGAGACATCTAAGAGGTCGTTGAGAGAGGCTGAAGGATTCGAGGAAAAACTCCGCCACCCTGTTCCAAGGTTAAATATATCATTACCGGCCATTCCTAGTCTCGCGGATTGAGACAGGTGGTGTACAGCACAGTTAAGCTGAGGCCTGAGCTCAGAAGAATGATTGAAGAGTATGCCGAGGTGTATGAAGAGGGGGAGTCGGGTGGCCCGCCAGACTTGGGCCGTGTGACCGTCCTCCTTTGCGGACCCATCATCGGGCAGGAGCTCGACGCTATGAGGAGCCTGCGCTTCATACAATGTGTCTACGCAGGTGTTGACTCCCTTCCGTGGAGCCATATACGGGATGATGTGACTGTGGCGAGCAATGTGGGATCAAATGCCGATGCAGTCGCAGAGCATGCCTTTGCACTCCTGTTAGCGGCCGCGAAGCGCATCGCCTTCTTTGACCCGCGGGTTAGAAGTGGCAACTTTGAGATTGTAGGTGAGTCGAGGATGCTTCACGGGCGGAGAATCTGCGTTCTCGGGCTTGGCGCGATCGGCTCTAGGGTAGCAGAGATTGCTAAGGCGTTCAAGATGCATGTTGTTGGCTATAGTAGGTCTCTTAGGAGTGATGTGACTGTTGACGAGTTCTATCCCCCTGAGAGGATCGACGATGCGTTGAGGGGCTGCGACTACGCCGTAATAGCTCTACCCCTCACCAAGCATACCCGCGGCCTCATCACGTATGAGAAGCTGTGTCTCATGAAGCGTGAAGGCATCCTCGTGAACGTGGGGAGAGCGCATATAGTGGTCAAGGAGGATCTGGTGAGATTCCTCAGGGAGAACCCGTCATTCATCTATGCAAACGATGTCTGGTGGAATATTCGGAGCCCGGCCGAGGATTCTGACGTATATTCGCTCCCCAACACCCTCTCCACACCATGGATAGCGGGGGCTGCCAGCTCAAGGGAGACCTATGAAGAGATGCTGCGACTAGCGGTCAAGAATGTTGTGAGATATCTTAGAGGCGAGAAGCCACTCAACATAGTCAGGCACGAGGACTACCGCTGAAGAATAGACCAGACCAACCTATCCAGTGATTATGCCCAATGACGGATATCTTGACAAAAAGTGAAGGACCAACGACTTATACGTGTAGAACTCGCCTGTGGGTAGGCGGTCCAGACCCCTAAGATCCGAGAGTCTCGCAAACGCAGCCGCCGCCTCCTCACCCCTTACGATGTATAAATCCTCAACCTCGCCCCTAGCGAAGACTATTGGAAAGATGGGGGCCTCTAGGAGCTCGGGAGGCAGCTTCAACGCCGCCTCCTCCAGATCCCGCTTAGAAAAATAGTGCCGCCCCCCACCCCTAGTCTCCACAAAGGGCCTCGACTGGTTGAGGAGATCTCTTATCGAGGCCCTTCGCGCAGGGAAAATGTCTTGGAAAATGCGGATCTGTTTGGAGAGCCATGCCTCCACCCGTTCACCCCAACCAGACTCAGCCAAAACCAACAGACCATAAACCACGAACCTATATAAATTAGAACCCTAAAGAATCGTCTTAGCAGGGAATGGTCAAGGCCGAGACAATATTCACAGGCTTCAGGAAAGAAGCTAGAGCAAAGCTACTGCTTAGGCCGGGGACCGGGAGGATATTTATTAACGGCACACTCCTAGACCACTTACCCAACTCTCTAGCCAGGGAGAAGATCCTCGCCCCCCTGAGGCTTGACGAGAAATTCGCGAAGAAACACGACTTCCTGATAAAGGTCAGGGGAGGTGGGGTCATGGGTCAGGCCGAGGCCTGCGCAATGGCTATCGCCCGCGCAATGGCCGCGGCCAGTGCATCCCTAAAGGAGAAGATCCTATCACTTGATAGGCACCTGCTCGTAGGCGACCCCAGAAGGACGGAGCCGAAAAAACCCAACAGGCGGTCCGCACGACGCTTCAAGCAAAAGAGCTACAGATAGTTCGCAGGAAGCATTCCTCCATGTGGAGACTCAGAGTCGGTCACAGAATCCATCCCCACCATGCCACTCTGTAAATGCGATATAATGTCCGCACACTTAGCGGGGTAAACCGACGGCCGGGTACAAAACGGCTATATTAGAGGGTAGAGCAAGGTGATTAGGAGTTTGAAGGCATACGCCGTCAGTGTCATCGGCCGAGTACAGCGTGTCGGTTATAGAAGATATGTACTCGAGGTTGCCCAGGAGCTGGGTGTATCCGGCTTCGTGAAGAATGAAGAGGACGGAACAGTGTCCATTCACATCCAGGGCGAAGAGGGGGTACTGGAGACCTTCCTCGATAAGATAAAAAACCCTCCACCACCAGCAATTATCAGAGAGGTAAGAATAACCCCTACGACACCTAAACGTGGATTAAAAATATTCAAGATAAGATACGGTCGGCTCGCAGACGAGCTACAAGAAGGCCTTGGAGCTATGCAGACGATATTCACGTCCTACTGGGACGAGTTCAGGGATTTCAGAACTGAGTTTAGAGACTTCAAAACCGAGTTTAGAGACTTTAGATCTGAGTTTAGAGACTTCAGGACTGAATTCAGGGATTACAGAGGCGAGTTTAAGGATTTCAGGGAGGAGTTTAGGGATTTTAGAAAAGAGTTCAGGGAATTTAGGGATCTGTCAATTAAACTGTCTCAAGAGACAATAGAGGAGGTTAGGGGGATGCGGCAGGACCTCCGGGCGCTCCTAGATGAGAGACTGGCGAGGCTGGAGCGGGATATAGCCGAGATTAAGGCGAGGCTAGGGTTTGTCAGCAGTTCCTGAATAATTAACTTTATGTAACATTTTAGTGTATACTCTGCTTGTGGAGGTAATACTTAGTGTTCCATTTAGCTATGATGCAGGCGGTGAGGTTAGGAGGCTCTTAGAGGATTTTAGGGATATGGTTAACTTCTGCATAAGCTTCGCCCTCGAGAGACGGATAACGTCTTATGCTAGGCTCAGGAAGGGTGTCTATGGGGAGTGGAAGAAGAGGTGGGACTACTCTACACACTTCTGCCACTCAGCCTGCAAGATAGCGTTGGCAATTCTAAAAAGCTGGAGGAGGAGGATACGTAGAGGGGAGGCTAAAAGCGAGAAACCAGTTGCCAGAAAGCTCTTCATGCAACTAGACCCCCAACTCTACAGGTTTTACGGTGGAAGGATAAGAATATCTGTTAAACCCAGAAAGTTCCTATTCATAGACTTGAAGTATGGAGAATATCAGAGAAGGTTCATAGACGCGTGGAGGGAGGGAAGTCTAAGGACTGGAGAAATAACTATGAATAAGACGAAAATAATTGTGCCATTCAAGAAGGAAGTGGATCTATCCAATCCAAGAGACTGGATAGCTATAGACATTAACGAGTCGAACATTACTGCCGTGAGCTCAAACCCCCACATCCTAAGAGTTGATAACAACTTAAGAACCATCCACACAGCATACTTCAACATCATCAGGAGGATACAGAGGTTGAAGAGGCATAAGCCGAAAACAGCTCAAAAGCTCCTCAAGAAGTACTCAGGTAGAAGAAAGAGGAGGGTTATGGATGAGTGCCATAAGATATCAAAGAAGATAGTGGAGTTCGCAAAAAAGCACAACATGGGCATAATAATGGAGGACTTAAAGGGAGTAAGGAAAAACATACACTACGGCAGAATGCTAAACCGCAGACTACACTCATGGAACTTCAGAAAGCTACAATCCTACATCGAATACAAGGCCAAGCTTAACAGTCTACCGGTAGAATACGTCAACCCAAAGAATACTTCAAGCCTATGCCCAACATGTGGTGGAAGACTAGCACCGAAAGGGCATAGGCTATTAAAGTGCAGATGCGGATATGAAGATGATAGAGACGTAACCGCATGTCTGAATCTACTCAGGATGAGGGGAGCTCCGTTGCCCCCGAAAGCCCTCAATGAGGCTAAAGCCGAGAGGGAACGGATAGTCATAAAAAGTCAACTATCCGACAACGGCTATCTACCTAGTCGGTGAATATTGATACTTCTGACCTACGTCGATAAGCGCCACTAACATCTGTTTAGCAAAAGGCGGCCATTTAGGAAATAGGGGTCTTGTAAAAATACCATTGATTGGGTTCTTGGTCAGCGCGGCGTATAGAGTAGCTCGGCTGTGTCTCGCATCTTCTCGTCCAAGCCATTTTGCTGTATTATGTCGCGTAGGATGTAGTATGATGGTCGCGGTCTCCTCTTTTTAGTTGAGGGGTCATAGGTGATTATGCCGAACCTCATAGCGAACCCGCGTGCCCACTCAAAGTTGTCTATGTAGCTCCAGTGAAGATATCCTCTGACATCCGCTCCACCCTTGACGGCGTCTTCGACCGCAGCGATGTGGGAGAACAGGAACTGTGGCCTAATCCTGTCATATTTATCAGCTGTGCCGTTCTCGGTGACTATCATGGGTCTTCCATATCTCTGCAGCATAAGTAGGACATTCCTCAGCCCCTCAGGGTAGATTTCCCAGCCGAACTCTGAAGTAGGCCTCCCAGCCAGCGAGAATGACGCCGGCTCACAGGCAAACCCGTACCCGGGAACAATGGTCCAAGGCAGGGGAAAACCCGGTATCGCTGAGGCCCTCACAACTAGTCTCGAGTAGTAGTTTACTCCTATCCAGTCAAACTTGTCTCTAAGCTCGGGAACCCTCTCTGCAGGCTGTAGACCGAGCATAGAGCGGTCTAACTCTCCCCTACTCAGTGTCTCGAAGAACCAGAGGTTGGAGAAATAGTTCATCTTCTCAGCAGCCGTCTTATCTGCTTCGCTTTCCTTGTCATATGGCTCGACGGCGGAGGTCGCATAGATTATTCCTACTTGCGAGTTTTTCCCGAGGACCTTTTTCAACTCGTCATATCCGCGGGCATGTGCCATGATTAGATTGAGCCGCGCCTTGGTAACCCCTTCGACGCTGAAGAAACCGGGCGGGAAGGCATACTCGGATGGGTAACGACCATAGCCAATGTCTGAGACGACATATGGCTCGTTGAAGGTGCTCCACATGTCAACAAGGTCAGCGAGCTTAGAGCCTACGAAGTGTGCATACTTTACAAACTCCACGACATTAGTGGTTTCAACCCATCCAAGAGGTCCTTCACGGAGAGCTGAGGCCCTCGCTCGAAGCGGGTCATGAACCCAAATCGGGAGTGTGAAGTGGTTTAGATTGACTATTACCCTGAACCCTCTATCCTTCATGTCTCTTATCATCTCGCGATAGTGGTTGAGCGCATCCATGTTAGCTAGCCTTTCAAGCTCTCTCTCACCTTCTGCGGGTATCTCGACATCCTTCACTATTCCGTTCTCGATGGTTGCTTTAGCCTTGGCTTCGTGGGTGGGTTTTGGAAAGATTCTGCTCCACTCTACCCCAATTCTCATCGTGTTTGCCCCGAGCTCTGCTATCAGCTGGTGGTCCTGTTTGAATAGGTCCCAGTATCCCGGCCCATCCTCCGGCCTATCACCGCTGACAACTCTATTCATTATGTTAAACGGGTCTGTAACCCAGACATACCAGTCCGTCCCCTTATCAATCGCTGCATCACTATAGCCCATCTCAAACTGGAATCCCGCCTCGGAAAAACCCCACATGAAATCACGCCTGAGCAAATACGCGCACCCTTCTCACGCAAAAATTCTAGATTATAGTGCTTATTAATAATTTTTTTGAGAATTACAGCTATAGAGATGCATAAAACAGCATAGTACTCGGCTGAATCAAGGGTAAAATTTATGGTGCGTTGGAAAAGATTTATATGCCACCAATCTTCAATTCTAATCGCATGAACAGAAAAACATCCTATATTGCCATATCCACCGCGCTGGTGCTTGTTGCTGCTCTAGCTCTCTCGGCTGTGCCAGTGAGCTATGGCCAGCTGCCACTTCCAGCCGGTGTTCCACGTGGAGACGTCTTAGTTATTGAAAACCACTGGGGCACCTATGCCAATCCCAATAATTGGAATCCAATAGCTTCACCCGGTGTTGGTCCTGCATCGATTGCGCCGGGTGGGAGCGGATACCAGCAGCTCTGCAAGGCCTTCCTATGGTACATTAACACGTCGAACAGTATGTTGATACCTTGGATCGCGGCTGAGCCGCCGATCTATTCGCCAGACTTCACCAGTCTAGTTGTGAAGCTGCGGGATGGTGTGTACTGGAATGATGGTACACCTTTGACTGCAGAGGACGTCGTGTTCACGCTAAAATATCTTAAAGAGGCGCCAGCTCCAATAGGTGTAAACGAGAAGGCTTCAGTAAAGGATGCGAGGGCGTTAGACAGGCTAACCGTTCTCATAGAGCTTGTCTCGCCCAACCCGAGATGGCACTACTTCTATGCAGTGATAATTTATGGTGCCGGCGGGATTCTGCCGAAGCATGTCTGGCAAGGGAAGGACCCACAGAAGTTTGAGAACAATCCCCCCATGTGTGCCGGCCCATACAACCTGAGGGCTGTTGACCCGGCAGGAAACTGGTTCCTATGGGAGAGGTTTGATAACTGGTGGGGTTCAAAGGTCTTCGGCGTTGTCCCGGCTGCGAAATATGTCCTCTACATTAACCACGGCCCAGACGAGGCCAAGGCCCTAGCCATGACTAAGCACGAATTAGACGCCTTGAGGACTTTGCTTCCCGAGCAGGCAGAGCTGGTCATAAAGAATAACCCATATCTGAAGGGCTGGAGAGCCAGCCCGCCCTTCGCATGGCCGCTTGACCCCTGCGTGAAAGGCATCGCTTTCCAGACAAAGACACCGCCCTTCGATAAGAGGGAGGTGAGATGGGCCCTAGCCTACGCAATCGACTACAGAACAGTATACCGCGCATTCGTAGGTATCGACAGGTCCACACCAACACCGGCTGCTCTTCCAGTCATACCCCACGCAGCAGACATCGAGACATACTATATTCCGCTGTTGAATTATCTGAAAGACCATGGCTACGACCCCGAACTAGTCCTCGACATTGCTAGGGAGAACAATGCATGGTGGGTCGAGAAGTATCCTGTATTAGGGTGGTGGAAGCAGGACCTAGCTAAGGCTGAACAGCTTCTAACAGCCCAAGGATTCAGAAGAGGCCCTGACGGCAAGTGGCTATTACCAGACGGAACTCCATGGACAATAGAGATTAAGACTACCTCAGGCTTCGAGATGGAGAGCCAGAGAATAGCGTTCCTAGTAGCAGACCAGTGGAGAGCGTTCGGGATCGATGTGAAGGTGACGCCACTTGAATCAGGACCCTTCTCCACCTCATACAGCATAGGCGACTTTCAAGTAGGCACCTTCTGGCCAGGCTGCAGCCAGATACTCGACCTATACGCCAACTGGTTCAACAGATGGAGTAGCAAGTATTGGGTTCAGAAGAAGGGTGAAGGCGGTCACGGAACTGGCTGGAACACTAAAGAGGCCCCAATCCCGGAGCTCGACAGGATAGTTGATGAGCTTGAGAGGACCGCTCCAGACTCTCCGAGAGCCTTTGAGCTTTACCGGGAGGCATTGAAGATATGGGTTAGAGACCTACCTTGGCTCGGCTTCTTCCCAACACCTTTCTACACTTTCCAGGACGGCTATGCTTGGGAGAACTGGCCAACATTCCCAGAAAACTACTACATGGACCCAGTCTCATGGTGGAGCCAGCACCTCTTCGTCATACTAAAGGTTAAGCCGACGGGCAGAGCGCCGACAAAAGATGCGATCATGGATCCGAAGCCACTGCGGGTTGCTAACACTCCTCTAGTCAAAATCGCCTCGGCGGCCGAGTGGGAGAGTCTAGTAGGTGGTCCTCCGCCAGCTGTTGGTGTGACGACAGTCACGCTGAGAGAGACGGTAACCCAGCGTGTAACCGAGCTTAGGACACAAGTGGTCACACAAGTGCAGACGCAGACCGTGACTACTGTCGATTGGGGAGTGCTGTCTGGCGTTGCAGCTGCTGTTGGAATTGTATTGCTCGTAGTAGGGATAGTCGTTGGCAGAGCACTAGGTCGGCGGAGACCAGCCCAGTAAACATCTGAGAATTTTTTATAATTTCTGATTATTTATGCAAGATATATATTCAAGCTGTCATTCTTAAATTAGCGGGGACAATTGAGCAAGCTGCTTATATTTATTGCTTCAAGAATCGTGGCCTTCGTACTTACCGTCGTTATAGGTGTAACGGTAGTCTTCATCATACCGAGGCTCCTCCCCTATAATCCCGTTGAAGCACAGATAGGTTTCATCTACTCGATTGGACAGTTTTATGACCCAACTGCAATAGAGAGTCTTAGACAGACTTTGTACGAGCTTTATGGTCTGAAGGGAAACCCGGTGGAGCAATATCTTGGTGTCTGGCGCCGGTTGCTTACACTCGACTTGGGTCCCTCAATAATGAGCTTTCCAACACCTGTAGCCACGTTGATAGGTATCGCGCTTCCTTGGACCCTCGGCCTACTGACATTCTCTGTGCTCATCTCTTGGACGCTTGGAAACGTTATTGGAACAATTTCAGGCTTCTTCAACCACAAGAAATTCTCGAAACTCCTGACGGGCGTTGCGGTTGTCCTTTATCCAGTACCCTACTTCATCCTAGCCCTAGTCCTAATGTTCACGTTCGCTTTTCTGATACCTATCTTCCCGCTTGGTGGTGGAATAACTATTGTGGGGGTGGGGTTTAGCCTGGACCTCGTACTAAACTTGGCAAAGCATGCGGCACTTCCAGCAATATCCATCATAATCCCAGGGGCGCTGGGCTGGTGGTTCCTCTCATCATTCACACTTACAAGCCAGAAGAAAACTGAAGACTTTGTGAGATACGCGGAGCTGAAAGGGCTGCCCAACGGTGTCGTGTTAAGGCGGTACCTGATCAGGAATATTCTCATGCCCCAAACAACCGCCTTGGGACTGGCTCTTGGAGGAATCTTCAGCGGCGCACTGTTAACCGAGGTTGTCTACGCATACCCGGGCCTAGGCCGTCTATTATACCAAGCAATCATCAATAACGACTACAACATGATAATGGGAATATCTCTGCTTTCAATCCTCGGTGTCTCTCTCGCTACTCTTCTCCTTGATCTGCTATATCCCTTAATAGACCCCACTGTAAGGTATAGGTGAGGCGGAGAGTTGACCCTAATCCCCCGCACTGGGGTTGATGCATTAAAATTTTTAGGAATAGGTCTCGCAAGGTTCTCGAACATATTCCTCGAAGTTTTCAGGACAAGCCGCGCCTTCAGGGTTGGGCTGGTAATATTCGCCGTGATGATTGTTCTAGGTGTTGCGGTCAGTTCATTCTCACCCTTCGACCCCCGGCGCTGGTATCTAGTGCCACCTAACAGGCCGCCCAGCCCCGAATTCCCCCTAGGCACGACGACGAATGGGCAGGACGTATTCTGGCTTCTAACGTGGAGCATAAAGAACTCGCTGATCATAGGACTCATAACTGCGATGGTTGCCTCACACTTCGGCCTTATACTCGGTATGCTTGCAGGGGCAAGAGGTGGGCTGGCCGACCGAATACTCATGATCATGACAGACTCGTTCGTGGTTATACCCTCGCTCCCCACACTAATTCTGCTAGCTGTCTTACTGAGGGATGTTATGACCATCCCTCTCATGGGCCTAATAATTAGTATCTTCTCATGGCCTTGGCCGTCTAGACAGGTGAGGGCTATGGTCCTATCCCTACGGGAGCGGGAGTTTATAGCGACATCAATCTTTTCAGGCTACGGGGTCATGGGGCGAGTCTTCAGGGATTATCTACCCTTCATCCTCCCCTGGCACCTAGTAAACCTGACGAACACAGTTCTCTTCGCCATATCAAGCGAGGCGGCGCTAGCCGTCATAGGCGTCTCAATACTTAGCGAGGCGACGCTCGGAGTAATGATATACTGGGCCCTCAACTACTCAGCCCTATTCAGGGGTCTCTGGTGGTGGCTTATCTCACCAGTTATAACGATAATACTAATATTCGTCTCCCTCTTCCTAATCTCCAAAGGCATCTCGGACTACTCTAACCCACGTCTAAGGTGGCAGGCGAGGGGGTGAAAGACCTAGAATGTCGGTGAACACTCTTGTACTTGATTGCAGGAATGTTACCGCCCACTATGAGCTCGGATATGGTGTTAGGGTGAGGGCGGTGGACAATGTCAGCCTATCTGTGAGGAGGGGTGAGATTGTTGGGCTGGCCGGCGAGTCGGGGTGCGGTAAAACCACACTTATGAGGACGATATACAGAGACGTGACCCCGCCCCTAAGAGTGTTATCTGGGGTGGTGCGGCTTCAAGCAACAGACGGGGAGATGGTCGACCTCTACAGTCTAAGCGAGGCCAGGCTGAGAGAAATGAGGGCTAAGGTCATCTCTTATATCCCCCAGGGCTCGATGTCCGTCCTTAATCCAACTTCAAGGATTAGGAGCCAGTTCATCGAGATTTTCCAGAAGTATGGGGGGGTTAGGAAGGATGAGGCGCTTCGGCAAGTGAAGGATAGGCTGCGAGAGCTTGGTCTCCGCGAGAGCATACTGAACTCCTATCCCCACCAGCTCAGCGGGGGAATGCGTCAGAGGACAGTTATCGCCCTCGCAACCATAATGAACCCGCGCATAGTGCTTGCTGATGAGCCAACGTCTGCCCTCGACGTAGTATATCAGAGGGGGGTTGTGGAGATGATACAGAAAATCAGAGAGATGTACGGGACCTCATTTATTCTCGTTTCACACGATATGGGGCTTCACTACCAAGTGACGGATAGAATAGCCCTCATGTATGCGGGAAAGATAATAGAGGTTGGAAAGACTGATGACGTGTTCAGCGAACCCCTCCACCCATACACTGAGGGCCTTATCAACTCCCTCCCTCGCATAGGCGGATCTAAGAGGCTTGAAGGGCTTTCAGGCCTCCCTCCCAGCCTCGCCAACCCACCCCCCGGCTGTAGATTCCATCCGCGATGCCCCTACAGGATGGAGAAGTGCGCAAGGGAGGAGCCGCCCCTCCTCAAGTTTGGCGACCGAGAGGTGGCTTGCTGGCTCTTAGAGGGGAAGAAGTAGATGGGAGAGAACAGCATCCTTAAAGTCGAGAATCTTACAAAGGTATTCAAGACGGGTGGTATATTTTTCGGGAAAAAGTTCAGGGCAGTTGACAGCGTCTCCTTTACACTTGGAGGCGACTCCGCCAAAATATTCACGATAGTTGGCGAGAGCGGTTGCGGCAAGACAACGCTAGCTAGAATGATTCTGAGCCTCATAGAACCAACATCAGGGAGTATCGAGATTCTAGGTAGGCAAGTGTTTGAACTCTCGTCAAAGGAGAGGAGTAGATGGCTCCCTAGGGTTGTCCAGCCTGTTTTCCAGAACCCTTTTGAGAGCTTCAACCCCCTTAGGAAGGTGTATCCATATCTAATTCACACAGCGGTGAAGGTGGCAGGAGTCGAGGACAGGGGCGAGGCCGTGGAACTGGTGAACCAAGCTCTCGAGTCTGTGCGTCTCTCACCGGATATCGCGGATAGGTCGCCCTACGAGCTATCGGGCGGCCAGGTCCAGAGACTATCGATAGCGAGGGCCATCATTCCGAGGCCGAAGCTAATTGTGGCGGATGAGCCTGTCTCAATGATTGACGCCTCCCTCAGAATGGGGATCTTAAACATATTTAAGCAGCTCAAGGAAGAGCTTGGGATTAATTTTATCTACATTACACACGACCTAGCCACGGCCTACTACATTAGTGACAGGATAGCGGTTATGTATAAGGGGTCATTCGCTGAGGTTGGAGAGGCCGAGGCCATCTTCAGGGAGCCGCTTCATCCCTACACCCAGCTCCTAATCGACTCGATACCCCGCGTTGACAGGAAGTGGGCCGGAAAGGTCAAGGTGGCAGTAACGGAGGTTGAGGAGTATCTCCTCCCGGGCTGCAAGTTTGCGGACAGGTGTCCCTATGTTATGGAGATTTGTAAGAAGAGGGCGCCGCCGCTGATAAGAACAAGTGGTGGAGTGGAAGTGGCCTGCTGGCTCTACTCTGCTGAGAAGCACTAGACGGTTGGGAGAGATATTCTTACTTCCTTCCCCGTGCTGGATGACTCGTAGATGGCGTCTATTATGGCGTGGAGTATAATGCTTTGCCATCCTGTTACCGGCGGCTCGGCCCTCTCCTGGATAGCCCTTATGAAGGCCTTCGTCATCTCGAGGGGGAGGTCGACGCTAGGGAGGACGGGTTTAGAGTCGGTTAAGAAGCTTGTCGTCCTAGAGTGGAACCCTATGTCTTGGAGGGCTTCGTGCCCTTCAGCCTCTACACCGCCCTTATCGCCTAAGACCCTAAGCCTCCCCACCTCGCCCCTGTGTGAGACGTTAGCAGCCCAGGCCGTCTCTATACATAGGGTTAAACCTCCCTCAAACCTCACGAACCCGGCGGCGAAGTCCTCGAGCTCGAATTCGTCGGGATTCCAAGACCCCCAGTTAAACTTTACCTCCTCGGGATTTCTACCAAACTTTGTGTAGGTCGCTCCGCTAGCGGCCACCGGTTTTCTGAAGCCTGTTAATGCCAGTAGGTTGTCGAGCATGTAGCAGCCTATGTCTAAGAGTACTCCTCTACCACCTGAGAGCTCCTTGTCGATGAAGGTTGGCTTGCCTGGTATCCCCCTCCGCCTCACGAGGTATCCATACGCGTAGTAGGGCTCGCCGAGGCTGCCTGACTCGTAAAGCTCGACACCGTACTTGAGAGCTGGAGAGAACCTTGACCAGAACCCAACCATAAGCACTCTGTTATGATGCTTCGCTGCCCTCACTACTTCAACAACCTCTTGGAGGTTTGCTCCGAGGGGCTTATCGACCAATACGTGGACCCCCCTATTAAGACATTCCAGAGCAATCCTGTGGTGGAGTCCAGAGGGAGTGGCTATACTTACGGCCTCCAATCCCTCCCTCTCAATCATCTCCCTAAAGTCCGAGTATCCTGCCAAGTGAAATTCCCTGCACACATTCTCGAGCGTGGCGGGGTTGGTGTCACAGACCGCTACGACTTTTGCGCCGGGCGTCCGGGTCAAAGGTATGAGGTGTCGTCCCCTGCCATGCCCGCCCACACCTATTACTCCAACCCTAACATCCTCCAAGACGAAACACCGCAGTGGTTAAGAATCCCATGTAAAATATAAGAGTTGAGATCTGGAAGTATAGTGAAGTATGTGAGGTCATGGCGCCGTTAAGTTGGAGGTATGTTGGGCAGAGAGCTTTCGCGGCTTGGCTTAATCTCTTTCTAGGAGTCAATGTGATCTTCGTTATTCTGCGGCTTGCCCCGTTAGGCGCAGTCAATGCCCGTCTTCAACAGGCATTTCAGGTCGGTATCGTGCGCTACCCGGAGGAGGCTGAGAGGCTTAGGAGTGCTTGGCTAAGTTTTTACGGACTTGAGGGCGATTTATGGTCGCATTATCTTGAGATGTGGAGGAGGCTTTTCACCTTCGACTTTGGGCCATCCCTAGTTAGCTTCCCAACCCCTGTCTCGGTGCTGATTCTGAGGTCTCTTCCATGGACAATAGGTCTACTTTCTCTATGCATAGTCATCTCCTGGTTTGCCGGAACTCTGATGGGCATTTTCTCAGGCTCTGCCCCCTCGAAAAGCCTCTCCAAGCTCCTTTTAGGGCTATCCTCCGTGCTATACCCCATTCCATACTATCTATTCGGCCTCGTGCTGATCTTTATCTTCGCATACTTGGTGCCTATCTTTCCTCTAGGCGGAGGGGTTAGCGTGGTTCCCCCGCGCCTAACTGCTGACCCCTTACACAACCTAGCACTGGCCCTCAATATACTCTACCACGCCACCCTGCCAGCCCTCTCACTCATAATACCCGCAAGCCTCGGCTGGTTTTTCCTCAGCGCCTATTCCGCCACCAGAGCGAAAATAACTGAAGACCACGTCCAATTTACTAGGTTGATGGGTGTGAGGGAGAGCGAGATTAGGAGGAGGCATCTTTTGGGTGAGGTCAGCCTTACACAGATGACGCTCCTGACGCTCCAGATGGGTCAGATACTCGGTGGAGCCCTTATAACTGAGATTCTCTTCACCTACCCCGGCATGGGATACCTTATCTACAGAGCCATCACAGCTTTCGACTATAACTTGCTAGCGGCAGTAGCTCTACTCTCATGTATTGTGATAACATTATCTGTCTTTATACTAGACCTCTTAACTCCCCTCATCGACCCTCGAGTCCGACACAGATAACCTAGCGAGCTGTAACCCTAGACGCCCTATGCCTCCACAGGATAATTATTGACGCTGCGGAGAGGGCCAGAAGGACACCGGCTACGATGGAGGAAACAGTCTCAATGTCGACCAGCCTACCGCCTATAAGCACACCCCTCAGCCTAGCCTCAAAAAGCATAGGAGAGCTCACCCAGACCAGCCTCCGCTCTACAAGGTCGCCATCGAGATAGATGTTAACTTGGACCTCACCCGCTACGGGGACTCTTACTTGTACAGAGCCATCATCCTGCCTCACACTCTCGAGCTCCCGGCCCCTCCAAACTATAGAGACACTGGCGTCTCTCAAGACATTTCCAGCCCAGTCACGGACCCGTACCCTAAACTCTATATCCACTTTAGTGGCTTGTATCAATATCTGTGGCTCCGTGGCGTTCAAAGCCCCACTGGCCACCTCTACACCCATGTAGGATACAGAGAACTGATGCATCCCTTGGATCAGGTGTAGAGTCGCTCTCCCCTCAGCATCACTTGTCGCGGTGTATATCCTTCTTGTTATTGGGTCCACTAGTGTGATGGTTGCGTTTGGAAGAGGCAGGCCTCTCGGGTTCAGGACATAGAACAAGGTCTCAACGCGATTCACGGTTACGGTAATCCTCTCAGCTCCAGGAACCAAGCTTACATCCATTGCACTGAGCTGGATACCGTCTTTGTACACGATTATGCGGTAGACCCCTGCGCCGGGCCGACCCTTGCTAAAGGGTATAGCAGAGAATGTAACCTCTCCTCCGGTCCCCGTTGTCGATGAGCCCAGAACGCCAAGCTTCTCGGACTCTATGAGGACTCTTAGACCCCGAACGGCCGACCCTGCGTCATCTCTCACAACAACTACTATGTCTGAGAGGTCAAGCACGTATGTTAGGTTCTGGCTCCTGTCCAGCAAAGCCGTTTCCTTGAGAAGTAGTATCTCTGGTGTTTGGGGGGAATATCGCTTGGAGGCTTCGATAATGTATGGGCCGGCAACCCTTGAGGAGGGGATACTGTATGTCTTCCCAGCCGCAAGCGATGTGGAGAAGTTTAGGCTCTCTGAGCTTAGTTTAAGGGTTGCATTCACGGTCCCGCCTCTATAGTCGAGAAGAGTTACACCCACCCTGATGATCTCGGCGGATAGACTATACTCGGAAGCCTGCGGGGACACGTTTATGGTTGAGTTGAGGACAACGACCTCCCCCAACCTGCCTAAAACCTTGTATGGGCCGACTTGGGATAGGTTTGAGAAGGGTAGGTCACGTATCGAGATTTTGCCGTTAGGGTCAGTTGAGCCGCGGCGTATGACTGGGCCATTCTCCGATCTCAGCTCAATAGAGACACCACTTGCCGGTCTCCCATCCAGATCCTGGACAAACAGCTCTATGCTCTGTATCATGAGTGTTAGATTGACGCGGGTCTGCGCTGGGAAGGAGACAGTCGTTTGAGCCACCTCGACACCGTCTACGAGGGCTGAAAGATTGTATACTCCGGGTGCAATGAGCCTGAACTCCGCAACCCCCTGCGCAGTTGTCTCAAACATCCGCGTAAACGTGGAGTTTGATAGTCTGAGCTCTATCCCTCCTCGAGGGCTCCCAGAAATGTCAAATACTCTGACAGTGAGGCTTTCTCCCTGCCCCTGACCTAAAGCTAGCTGTGATAAAACAAGTATTAGAGCTACTAGTAGTATGGCTAGTCTCATCTTTTCATCGACCCAAATTACGGATTGATGATCTCCCACCACTGTGGATTAAGTGGTTCTTCTTAAGGAAGTCCTCGGCGTCCATTAATACCTGCTTAGCCGTCCTAAACGTGAGCTGCGTCAGTGCGTCCGGATATTTTAGCCAGGCATAAGCCTTATGCTCCTTGCTGAGAGTGACTCGGAACTCGTTGGTCCTTCCCAGAAAAAATGTAACAGTCTTATACACTGTGTCGTCGTCACTTTTATAGGTGTAGCTTATTATCCGCTTGAACCCCTCGATTATCTGAACATTTTGCAGGCTTGTCTCCTCTCTAATTTCCCTTAACGCTGTCTCTACTTCTGACTCTCCTTCCTCTATGCCGCCTTTGGGAAAATCCCAGTGACCGCCACCATACAATAGCACGAGATAGTAGTTCTCGCCGATGGAGTCGTTGAACACTACTGCACCTGATGATCGCTTTATTTTCATCTCCACATGCCTGTTAGCGTCTCTTCCGAATAAATCTTTGCATTCTCAGGCTATGTTCCGCTCCCCTCTTCGACTAGCTATGGCAGCGGCCTCGGCCAAAATCCGCTTTGCCTCGTCATCTGTGGCCTCAAACTTTGAATAGCCTATATCATCAGCCGAGCCGATCTCGAGCGCAACGTCGTCGATGAGTTCCTGAACCCGTAATACTCGCCCGCTAACCTCTGGCAGGGCGCCTTGAAGATCTTCGCCAATCTTAGACACGATCCCTTTAATCGGCTGTAGAGCAATTCTCACGTCGCCGAGGTCCTTTACTGTGGCAAGCCTGTATATTACTGCCTCCAATGAGAGCTGGCATCGTAGGGTGTTATTGAATGTTTTTCGGAGCTGGGATAGCTCAGAGGCGTAGACTGCGGCCCTCTCCGTATCTCCTTCCTGATAGGCCTTAACGCATGCCTCGAAGAGTTCTCTGTTCCTTCTGCTCATCTGGTCTATTCTCGCTGAGAGCTTTTTGTTTAGGACTGAGAGGCTTAGAGATACTTCCTCGATTTTCGACCAGAGCTTTGACTCTCTCGACCATAAGAAGCGCATGCCGGGTACAACTGACAGATTCACATTTATACCGGGGTCGTTGCCTGAGCGAAAGGACATTCCCAATGTATCTCTAAGAGAATATGGCGGACACAAGTTCTAGACTCATCAGCAGTGCAAGGGCTATGAGAAAGGCTCCGAGAACAATGTTTATGACTCTCAACAGCCGCGACCCGAGTATTTTGCCCCCCCTCCACGCCAGACTGCTAGTAAAATAGAGCCAAGCGTAGTCGATCCAGATATGCGAAGCATACATCGCGGCGATACCCAGCCAGGCGGCGAGCTCTAGTGCGTCGTAGACTAGCCTCGCACCGATGGTCAGCCACCAAGTGATAAAGTATGGGTTTAGACCCGTGAATATTATGCCTATCGCGACGCCGTTCTTAGGTGTTTTAGCGTCCAGACCGTTGGTTGGAGTGGTTGGTGCTAGGATTGATTCGCGGAGCTGGTTGAGGCCGAAGAATGTGAGGGCTGCTACTCCTGCGGCGGTTATAGCTAGCCTAGCTGCTGTCTCGCTTGTGAGGAAGAAGGCAATGCCCTGGGCTATAAGAAGTACTAGAGGGAGTTCTACAATCATGTGTCCGGTGGCGGAGAGGAGTCCTACGCGAGCCCCTCTTTTGACGCTCTCGCTCAGGGTTGCAATTAGTAGTGGGCCCGGGGCTAGCGCCCCTGAAGCGGAAACGAGGACAACGGTGACGATTAGCTGAGACCAATCCATTGGTTTGTCAAAATTTCAGGGCATCTAATAAGGACTAATCCTTGAAGCCGTAGTCCTGGCGGGGGCTGCTCTGAGGCAGCGTTAAATACGGCTTAAATTAAAAGCATGTCAGAAATAGGTGGAAATGAGTGTGAGGCTGGTTGAGCCGCTACAGCTCATCAGGACGACAGCCCGCTACCTCAAGGAGAACAGGATAGTATCTATGCCTAAATGGGCGCTATATGTAAAGACGGGTGTCTCTAAGGATAGGCCTCCATCCGACCCTGACTGGTGGTATGTGAGGTGCGCAGCGATATTGCGGAAGCTGTACATCCACGATAAGGGATTGGGGGTCTCGAGGCTGAGGAGGATGTACGGTGGAAGACATAGGATGGGTCATAGAAACCCCCACTTCGCGCCGGGCAGTGGTAGTGTCATTAGAAAAGCCCTCCAGCAGCTGGAGAGTGCTGGGCTGGTGGAGAAGTCTAAGAAGGGTAGGGTACTGACAAAAAAGGGTAGACAGCTACTAGAAGAGATCAGCGAGAGCATAGTCAGGAGACAGGCAGGCAAGGCTTGAGACCGCCACCCTTAAGAGTCGAAAACCAATTGAAGGATCTCTCAGAAAGGATCTGCAGCGCCAAAAAAGGGTTTCAAGAGGGGGAGCTGGAGTTGGAGGAGTATTTCCACCTAAGATTCGGGCTTGAGTCCGTGTACAGGGATGAGGCGGAAGGGCTTCTCCGCAGGAGAGTCTTGCGGAGAGGGTAGGTTGGCTATTCGCCGAACTTCTCAATCCTGTTTGCCAGGTCCATCAGAATATTCATCAAGTCTATGCCCCTTATCCGTCCAAGAGCACCGCGGGCTGAGTCAACCTCGTTAAACCTGTTCACTTGGTCCACCCTAACTCCATGGCCCCAAATCAGCACCGGTACCGGATCTCCCCTATGCTCGCCTGTGAGGGAGCTGGTTGTATGGTCACCTGTGACACAGACGATGAACTCGTCGCGCGGCGGGTTGTAGTTTTCTGCAAATGCTGCATCGATCTTCTCTATGAATGTGGCCTTTGTTGCTGGGTCCTTGTCATGGGCCGCTGTGTCTGTCCCCTTGATGTGGAGGAAGACGAAGTCGTATTCGCCCATGGCTTTGAACGCCGTTCTGAACTTAGCGTCTAGATCGGTGTTTAGTGTGCCTGTGGCGCCCGGCACCTCGACTACGTCCATGCCCACAGAGCTGCACACTCCCTTATAGAGAGCCCCACCGGCTATCACTGCGGCCCTTACACCGAATCGCTCGGCGAGAGATGGGAGGTTCGGCATCCTCCCCGCCCCACGCGGTAGTAGCATGTTGGCGATAGGTAAGCCGGCCTCGCGCCTCCTAACATTTACCGGGTGCCCCTCAAGTATCTGCCTATATTTTTTGAGGAGCTTGGTCAACACCTCCGCGGTCCTCTCCGCCTCACGGGAATTGTCGAGGGGCCTCGGCCAGAGTAGCTCTGCACCATCCTTATGCGGGTCGACATCCGAGACCTTGTCAGAGACTTCCCCCCTGAGCACAAGGACAGACCTGTGCTCTACAGTGTGCTTCAGCAAGACCTCTACCCCGTCGACCTCTACAACCTCTCTGAGGCTCTCGACAAGCTGGGCAGCATCCTGGCTGCCTATACGGCCCGCCCTCCTATCCACAACCCTCCCATCATCAGAGACCGTGGCGAAATTGCATCTAAAGGCGACATCACCGGGCTTGAGCTTAATTCCGGCTCCAAGAGCCTCGAAGGGCCCCCTGCCTGGATAATACTTGTACGGGTCGTAGCCTAAAATGGAGAGATGGCCTGTATCACTTCCTACGGGAATTCCAGGCGAGACTGGGTCCATGATGCCGTTTATACCATCTCTGGCTAAGCCATTCAGAAATGGGATACGTGCAGCCTGAAGAGGTGTCAGGCCATTCAAGATGCGTGAAGGCCTATCACCCACGCCGTCCAAGAGAACGAATAAGATCTTCACGGGATTATCAAGTTGCAGCTAATTTATAAAAACATCTCCCTACGCGAAATTCGTGACACAGTGATGAAGCGTCCACCCGAGATCATCTCCAGAGAGCTTGTCTATAGTGGTAGGCTCGTCTCAGTAAGGCGTGTCCGGGCGAAATATTATGATAGGGAGGTTGTGAGAGAGGTTGTAGAGCATCCAGGGTCTGTGGCGATAGTGGCGACCGATTCTGAGGGAAAGTTCTTCCTAGTGTCTCAATACAGGATAGGTGTGGGTGAGGAGACTCTCGAGATACCTGCGGGTACGCTGGAGGAGGGTGAGGAGCCTAGGAGGTGTGCTGAGAGAGAGTTTGAAGAGGAGACAGGGTTCAAGGCAGACAGTCTAAGGCTCCTCGCCGAGACCTACACCACTCCTGGATACACAACCGAGAGGCTATACATATTCGTAGGACGGGCATCTACAGCCGGCGTATTGAGACATGATGTGGATGAGAATATCAGGGTCGTTAGACTAACGCGTGAACAGGTCTTGGATGCTGTTCGAAGTGGGGGTATTAGAGACTTGAAAAGTATAGCCGCACTACTGATGAGTATATTTCTTGACGATGTCTAGTGATGCTTTTGCTTCGGCCTCCTTACCTTGCCGAGCTGAGCAGGCTCCAAGTTGAATACGATGGTTTTGAGAACCATCATCTCCTCGATCGAGTATCCGATTCCCTCTCTCCCCAACCCTGAGTCCTTAACTCCTCCGAATGGGAAGTAGCCGACTCCGTGGCGTGGGAAATCGTTTATCGTCACAGCACCAGTCTGGAGTGACTTCGCCACCCTCCACATCCTGTAGAAGTTGTTCGTGAATACGCAGCTGTCCAAGCCGTATCTACTCTTAGAGGCTATAGCTATTGCCTCGTTCTCATCCCTGACCCTAGCTATTGTCACTACTGGGCCGAATGTCTCCTCCCACAATATCCTAGCTTCCAGCGGAACCCTGTCGAGAACCGTCGGTTCATGATAGCAGCCCCTGTAACTCCCTCCCCTAAGAAGCTTTGCACCTTTAGCCACCGCGTCCCTCACTAGGGCGTTGACCCTCTCAGCAGCAGCCCTGTTTATGAGCGGACCCATGTTAACACCTTCAACCCTCGGGTCTCCAAACTTTATCTTGTCAACCTCGGCTAACACCTTCTCCACGAACTCATCAGCCACCGACTCGACCACCAGTATTGCACTCACAGCATCGCACCTCTGCCCCGCATTCCTCAGAGAGCCTGCCACACACCTATTAGCCGCCAAAGCTATGTCCGCGTCGTCCAGAACGATTGCATATGCCTTGCCTCCGAGCTCAAGGTGGAGACGCTTATTGGCCGCTATCCTCGCTATCTCTCTGCCAACCTCTGTGCTCCCCGTGAATGATATCATACCGACATCCTCGTGCGCCGCTATCCTAGCACCAACACGCCCTGGCCCCGTAACGACGTTAAGCGCTCCTCGCGGAACCCCAGCCTCCTCAAGAGCCTTGGCGAGTAGGAGCTGGCTTAAAGGCGTATCGCTTGCCGGCTTGACGACGACCGTGTTTCCTGATAGGAGGGCTGGTATGATCTTGGCTGCCGGTATGTATAGGGGGTAGTTGAAGGGGCCTATAGCACCTACTGTCCCGATAGGCTCGCGGAGGACAATTGCGACTTTACCCATCGTGTCGGCGGACCAGTCTCCGGGCCTATACTCGCCACCAACCTTAGAGACATCCTCCATCGTCATCTTCATACGCTCGATAACGGCTGTTATCTCGCCGACCGCGTCGGCGCGGGGCTTACCAGCCTCAAGCATAAGCACTTTGACAAAGTCTTCAAGGTGCTCTTCAATTATCCTAGCCGTGTCGTGGAAAATCTCTATCCTATCGATCGCAGCTATGGACCGTATCTTCGGCCTCGCATCGCGGGAAGCGCTAACGGCGGCATCTACGTCGAGGTCACCACCCTTCTGGGCATACGCCACAACACTATCGTCGATGGGGGTATCTACTGGGAATGTCTCTCCAGTCCGGCTCTCCACCCACTCCCCATTTATAAACATCTTAAAGACTGGGACCCCCTCCTCGTTAAGGTGGTAGAGATCGTCGAAGTAGCTGCTAAGCCTTAGACTGGGCTTGCCGAGCTGGCTAGACTCAAGCACCGCCATGACCTGTATTCAAGTGCATACCTACCTGATTCCTGCTTTATATACCGTTTGTATAAACTCTCACGGTTGAGTTTTTGGGATTCGTTTTTTAAATAAGCAATGCCTCATGTAATTTGGTTGAGGAAGCCGTCTGAAAGGGAGGTTCTCGAGGCTCTTAGGGGGGTTAGAGATCCTGAGCTCGGCATGGATATTGTAAGCATGGGGATGATAAAGGATTTGAGCGTAAAGGATGGTGAGGTTTCATTCACGCTGGAGCTGACGACGCCCGCCTGCCCCTACAACACCCAGATAGAGAAGATGGCGAAGAGCGCTGTCGAGGGGGTGCCCGGGGTTAGGTCTGTGAACATGAAGGTTACTTCGAGGGTTAGGCAGGGCTGGGGGGTAAGACCTGTCTCGACGGAGATTCCCGGTATAAAGAATGTCGTCGCGGTGGGTAGCGGGAAGGGTGGT
Organism: uncultured archaeon; assembly: GCA_937921685.1. Taxonomy (GTDB): domain Archaea; phylum Thermoproteota; class Nitrososphaeria_A; order Caldarchaeales; family Calditenuaceae; genus HRBIN02. Next base: position 12,259 of record CAKZUF010000008.1, on the reverse strand, counting down.
GTGGGTAAGACTACTGTAGCCGCCAACCTTGCCATTGCTCTCTCAGAGGCGGGAGCCGCCGTCGGAATACTTGACGCCGACATTTATGGCTCAAGTCTCACACGCTTTATACGCTCCTACCGGTTTGAGGCCAAGGGGGGAGAGAAGATCTCACCAGCTGAAGGGCCCTTAGGCCTGAAGATGATGTCTATGGGTCTAGTAGTCACTGACGACACGCCTATCATCTGGAGGGGACCGCTTGTGGGTGGCGCTGTGAGGCAGATGCTGTTAGAGGTTGACTGGGGTAAACTAGACTATCTCATCGTAGACCTTCCACCCGGAACAGGGGATGCACCCCTGACACTCGCCCAAACAATACCCATAACAGGGGCCATAATCGTGACAACACCCCAGCCGGCCTCTCTAGACATAGCTATCAAAGCCCTCAGAATGTTCCAGAAGCTGGGTGTTGAGATTCTGGGGATAGTCGAGAATATGTCCTACTACGTCTGCCCGGGCTGCGGTAGGAAGGAGTACATCTTTGGCAGGGGAGGAGGGTCAAGGTCGGCTGGAGAAATAGGCGTCCCCCTATTGGCCGAGATACCGCTAATGCCCATACTTCGCGAAAATAGCGACGAAGGCACCCCAATCATAATCTCGCATCCAACATCTGAGGCTGCTGAGAGCTTCAGGAGCCTAGCTAGACGCGTAGCCGCGGCATTGAGCGTCCTGGCAGTCAGGAGGGGGGCGCAGTGAGTGTGGAGGAGGAGGGGCTGAAGAGCCTGCCTAGCCCCGGGGTCTATGCTGAACACGAGCTCAGAATAGGTGAACTTCTATCAAACTTGTCGCGGATTTACGGGTCAGGCAGCTCTGGCGCAGTCGTTGTTTTCCTTGGTGTAGCGAGACGTGAAAGCAGGACGGGAAAAGAGGTGAAGTATCTTGAGATAGAGGCCTATGAGGAGAACGCAAACCTAGAGATCAACAAGATATGCCGCGAGGTATCCGAGAAACATGGCGCATCCTACGTTGGCATCTGGCACCTATATGGCAGATTCAACCCGGGCGAGCCCGTGGTGCTAGTAGTCGTCGCAGCTAGACAGAGAGCCGCAGCCTTCAACGCACTCCGCGAAGCCGTCGAGAGATACAAGAAGGAGCCAGCACTCTTCAAGAAAGAGGTCTACATTGACGATTCTCACGCATGGGTAACTGAGTAGGTTCACGAACACTTAAATATGGGGTTTGAAGACTAGGGGTGAAGTAGGCTTGGCATTTCAGGGTTTTGAGTGGTTAATAGTCGTCGCGGTACTTCTAGTATTATTCCTTTGGGGCCCTGAGAGGCTTCCGAAGATAGCGAGGGCTTTCGGCCAGGCGAAGAAGGAGTTCGAGAAGGCCAGTAAAGAGGCGACATCCTTGGAGGAGCAGGGAAAAACAGCGCAGCCTAGTGATGTGGGATCCCTTTCCGACGAGAAGCTGCTCGAAGTTGCTAAGACTCTAGGCATCTCCACTGAAGGTAAGAGCCGTGAAGCCTTGGTTCAAGAGATTAAAGCTAAGCTAGCGGCCGCTTAGGCATGATATCACCGCTAGAGGCGTTCATAATAATTGTCGTCATTTTCCTACTGATAATCTTCTTCAAGCCTGACACGGTTCTCAGGTTTGCGCGTAGCCTTGGCGAGCTCCGCCGAGAGATGAAGAAGGGCGAGAAAGAGGCGGAGAAGAAAGAATAGTATAGGCCTCAGCCCCTCGCTGTTATCTGCTCCTTCTCAACATGCCTAGTCGTCGCAGCCCAGCTAATCCCCGCCGCAGCCACCTGTAGCGAGAGTATCGTCTGGGCTAGCAGCTGGTGTAGAGCCACTAGCTCAGGCAGAAGGGCAGTGAAGACAACAATCGCCCCTAGGCCTACTTGAACCATCACCACCACGAGGCTGGTGTAGACCAGCGTCTTGGCAACCCTCAGTTCCCCAACAGCTTTGACTCGCCTAGCCCGCAAGACTGATAGAATGATGGCGGCTACCACGACAAGTCCCCAGACACGGTGGAGAAACTCCATCAAGACATGGTAACTATATGGTGGGAATGGGCAGAGAGGCCAGTCTGGACAAGCCATTCCAGCGCCTATCGAAGAGACGTAGCTCCCGATGACGTTCATTATGATGACCGCTGCGGCTGCCATTATGTTGGATTGGAAGAGTCGTCGTGCAGCGTCCATCAATATATATTCGTGCGCCGCGACTAATTTATATCCATCGTGCCCCAGCTAGCATTTGGCTATTGGAATGGGGAGGAAGAGGGAGAGGAAGAACCCGAACGAGATGACATTCACGGAGCACCTACTAGAGCTTAGGGATAGGCTGAAGATGGTCGCGATCAGCTACATGGTCGCCCTCATCTTCTGGCTTGCCTTTCCCTCAAACATCTCGCTCACAGGAATTAGCACACTCCTGACGGGCGAGTACAAGCCAGCAATCAGTCTCGTCTTAGAGCATACAGTGTCGCTGGCTGGTGGATATTTTAGGATAATTCCGGGCCGCCTCGTCTCACCCCTCGAGATATACTTCATAGCGGCAGCACTGGTCGCATTCATCACAGTTATCCCGGTAATTGGCTACGAGATTTACGCCTACGTCAACCCCGCGCTATACCCTCAAGAAAGAAGGCTCATATGGCCATTTCTCACGGCTTTTATCGGCCTATTCGCGATGGGTGCGCTTTTCAGCTACCTCATAGTTGTCCCACTTATCATCAGGTTTATGGCCATATTCGCCGATATTATCGGAATCTCGCCTGAGCTACGGCTGATAGAGGCTGGAGACTACTATATGTTCGTCTTCTCAACCGTAGGCTCCATGGGACTTTTATTCACTGCCCCCGCAATCTTCGTACTCCTCGTAAGACTCGGCATACTCAGCTCAAGCATACTCTCGAGGAACAGGGTCTACTTCTACGGCATACTATACATAATCATCGCATTTATAACGCCTGACGGCTGGCTTGTCGGAAACACCGTCCTATTCCTCCCAATTGTAGTAATGATGGAGGTCGCCTTGCTGATAGCTAAGAGGATTGAGAAGAAGCGTGAGGCTGGGGTCTACTCTACACCTCGATGCAAGTTCTGTGGCGCAGCAATATCTGAAGAAACCGTATTCTGTCCAAAGTGTGGTAGGAGTCAGGAATAGGTCGTGACGCCCTTCCGGACTATCTCCTTAGACACTTTATAGTCCCACTCATCCCGGTTACATCTAGCCTCACACGCTCTCCCTTAAGGCTCTTAACAAAGGTGAGTGCGTGGAGGACCAAGGGGACAGACTTTAAACTGCACCTGAGTATGAACCCGTCGCCTTCCTTCCCGGCTCTCCTAACCGAGATGCCCGCCTCCGCTAATGCGAGCCATCCGCCAAGCCTGGCGAGCTCGCCCGCAACAGCCTGTCTAAGCTCATCGGCTGTAACTTGGACACTGGGTGGAACAACCCTAACCATCAGATACCTCCTCTTCGCCCTCAGCAATCCTCCACACCCCCTCCACACTGATACGCCCTTCAAGCCGCCCACGATTCTCTAAAAGCATTTCTGATGGAAAGGTTGAGACCGTTTTGAGGGCATAGTCAGGAGAAGTGCCCAGCGACCATGCTATCGAGGCCATCTGCCTCGGAGACCTAAGTCCGTACCCGTCCCTAGCGCCCGAGGAGACCACAAGCCTGAGGCCCCTCTTATAGGTCGTCCTCACAACCCTAGCAGCTGTTCTGAAAGCCTCGTAACCACCCTCAAGCATGTCGAGGAGGACCAGCTCAAGCGAGTTACTAACTACTTGGACCACATGCCTGTCTATGGGTGGCGAGCCGGGGTTGCTGACGATGACCGTGTCCACCCTCATATCCCTAACCGCAGCCATCAAAACATCCCTATCACGTGTCGAGACGGCAACTAGGTCATATCTCCAGCGAGCAGCCCTTAACCTTCTATACAACTCTTCCCTCGACCCTGCCTCGATCGTGACCCTTCGGAAAGCCTCGAGGCCGTAAGCATTTGCTAGACTTCTGGCCTCCCCCCAAGAATCATCACTTACCTCGAGGGCTACACCCCAGTAGCCTAGCTCGTGGCAAGACCTCAACACTTCCTCAAGAGTGCCTCGGCTTTCCGGCCTAAGCCAGGCGTCCACGAACCTCCTAGCCAAGAGCCAGCACCGCTCAATACCTCAACCCTGCGAGATTATCTCCACCTTGATGGCATCTACCTCTGATGGCTGGATTATTCCAAGATAGGCCAACTGCTTATTCAGCCTTAAATGGATCGTCTCAACCGATCCGCTACTCTCAACCCTCTCAGAGATATAGTCCTTCGAGAGGTTTTCTATGAGGTGGCGCGCCGCGCGTTCAGCCTCATCCTCCGAGACGCCTGCCTCTAAGATGATGAGCGGCTCACCGAATATTCCTGTCAGCCGGTGAACCGCGAACTGCGGCTCACGCTCTAGCGAGAGGATGTTGAGTATCGCCTTCCTTACTTTCGACTCTGACTCAGTTGGTCCGCATATCGCCCTCACCTTGACTCTATATCTTCTCATCTACTCTAGTATCCAGGCGTCTGCCACTATATACTGATTATGTATTCTCAATACCATTTCTCTTTTAGCCCCAAAAGATAGGCTAGGGTGTTAGTGGAGATGTGGAGGAAGGCAGTGACTAAGAGTAGTAGGAGGATTGTCGGGGGGTTCGCCCAGTCGGGCGGTCCATAGGGTAGCCACGCAAGAAACAACGCCATCAGCAGAAAGCCGAGCTGATCCAAGACTGGTGCGCTCCCGCCCCGCTCCACCCCCAGTCTCCTCTTGAGAAAGGATCCAAATATGTCGCCTGCCATCGCGCCTACTGGCATGAGCCCGCACTCGAGGAATCCCCTATAGACTCCGGGCAAAAGGACATAGAGCAGAACAGCAGCCGCTAGGCCCGCAGACACGCCTGAGATCAGTCCCTCCACCGTCTTGCCGTCTCCCAATAGCCTCCTACCATCCCGCATAATCATCCCCATATCGAGGGGATGGCCGCGCCTAGCGAATCTTAGAACTACTACCGGTGTCCCGTTAGCGATATATGCGGGAAGCACGTAGACTACAGCCGTCAGCAGGTCCTGCATCGTCAACATGCTCCATAAGCTGCCTCTTTTAACGATTGTCGCCCATCTGTCAAGGATGCGGCGGGTTAGTTGGTATAGACCTATTTGGCGAAAGGTGGGCCGATGTCTAGGACGATGGAGCTATTATCCATTAATTCGATCTCGCGCGGGTCGCCCGAATACCTCTCCCCATTGACATAAATTCTCATCTCGAGATTAGAGGATGCAAGATCTATCCCAAGTACGCTATGGCTTGATAGCCGCTGCCCCCAGATGTCGAAGAATTGGCCAAGAGTAAGGCGCATCTGACGGGGAGCCTCGACATGTATTAGTCCCGTCTCGTCGTGGGTGTGGAGCCAGTACATGCAGTGGCGCGGTATAATCCCAATATTAGCGGGGATCTTAATCTTCTCACCCCTCATGTATATCTCGAGTAGTGTATGGACGTGATAGGCCACCTGTTCGCCGCTCTGACACTCAACTCCCGAGATTGGGGCTCCCAAACCCTGCCTCGTTAGGAGAAAGGCTCCAGCTGCCACTAGCAATAGAGCGACAGCCAATGTCAAGACTATTCTCGGCGCATAGTGCCGCGATTTGTGGATGTCCTTGGTGTGCCGCTTGAGGGCTGTCTCTGAGGTGAACTCTCTGCCACAGTATTTACACCTAAACTTCAACCCCCCAATGCTTTTGAGACGTGAATAAAAAAGGTTCACCAATGTCTAGGCCGTGTTTATAACGTTGTTTGGGGGGTCTTCTACAAATATTTACTCTTAGGAGAGTGGCTGCCTGTTGTCCGTAAAGAATATTACCGCACCCACTACATTAGGCCTAGGATTTGAGATACGTTGTCTCCATTGATCAGGGGACGACGGGAACCAGGTGTCTAATCGTTGATGAGGCGGGGAGGCCGCTCTCGTGGTCGTACAAGGAGCACGCCAACATCTATCCTAGGCCGGGCTGGGTTGAGCATAACCCTCTGGAGATACTTGACGCGGCGAAATATGTGGTTAGTGAGGCTTTGAGGAGCCTGCCCGCGGGTGAGAGACACATTGTAGCAGTGGGCGTGACAAACCAGCGGGAGACGACGGTTATTTGGAATAGGAGGACAGGGATACCGGTCTATAACGCAATCGTGTGGCAGGACACTAGGACGAGGGAGCGGTGCGACCAACTCAGGGCGGAAGGGCTGGAAACGGACCTAATCCACAGGCTCACAGGCCTCTACGCATCAACCTACTTCTCAGCAACAAAGATAGAGTGGATACTCAAGAACGTCCCAAAGGCGGCGGAGCTAGCTAAGACAGGCGAACTAGCCTTCGGGACCATGGACACTTGGCTGATCTGGAACCTGACCAGGGGTGTCAGGGAAAATAGGAGTGGAGCCCATGTTACAGACTATACAAACGCCTCCAGAACCATGCTGTTCGACATCGAGAAGCTGGACTGGTCTGTGGAGCTGCTAGAGCTCTTCGGGGTGCCGGTCGAGATAATGCCCCAACCCCTCCCAAGCATCTTCAAGGATTATTATGGCTACACAGATTTATGGGGGATGGTTGATGGTGTTGTCCCAGTGTGTGGAGACCTCGGCGACCAGCAGGCAGCCCTTTTCGGCCAGACATGCTACTCCGTGGGAGATGCGAAGAACACGTACGGGACAGGATGCTTCCTCCTACAGAACATAGGTAATAGACCAGCCCTTTCGCGGCACGGGCTCTTAACGACCGTGGCCTACAGCATGGAGCGGGGCAGAGCGGTCTACGCTATGGAGGGGTCGATAGCTATTGCCGGCTCACTTCTCAAGTGGTTGGCGGAGAATATTGGGATCATAAGCTCTCCGAGGGAGAGTGGTGAGGTCGCTGCTCGGGCAGGGGAGGAGGGCTCCGCAGGTGTGTATTTCGTTCCGGCATTCAGCGGCCTCTTCGCACCCTACTGGGACCTCTCGGCCCGCGGCCTCATAATAGGCCTATCAGCATACACGAGGAGGGAGCATATAGTCTATGCGGCCCTTGAGAGCATCTGCTGGCAGACCTACGACGTTGTCGATTCCATTAACAGGGATACCGGGGTGAAGTTGTCGACGCTACGTGTTGATGGGGGTGCGTCCATGAACGACATGCTGATGCAGTTGCAGGCGGATGTTTTGGGGTGCGAGGTGGTTAGGCCGGAGTTTACTGAGACTACTTCTCTTGGGGCTGCCTATGCAGCGGGACTTGCAGCGGCTGTCTGGCAGAATATAGACGAGTTGAGGAGGATGTGGCGTGCATCCGCAATATTCCAACCCCGCTGGTCGGTTGAGCGAAGGATGAGTGGGCTGCGGGCTTGGAGGGCGGCCGTGTCCCGTTCGAGGAACTGGCTTAGAGATATTGAATCCTAGGATTTCATGCGGGACTCTAGCTCCGTAACCCTCTCCTGTACAATCTTAGTCAGCTTCTCGACCAATTCTTGGCTCGTGTCGGCCTCAACCTCTCTAATCCTGTCTGCCAGCTCCCTGTCACCGATCGTCCACCTAACCCACCTCTCCAAATGCCTGCAAGCCATGTGAAAGAGTATGGAACCCCTAGTCGCAAGGGGGATTGTCTGTAGGAGCTCGTAGAGTGAGTGGGCGGAGAGCCCGATGTACCTCCCATCTTCATGATAGTGGAAGGCTCTGTCTGGTGGGACGGGTCTGAGGAGCCTGACAGCCTCGCCCTCCGAACCCCCTATTGCCTCCGAGACTAGGAGTTGAAGGTGTGAGAGAGCCCTCAACATGGCGTAGTACATATTCATCTGATCCGTGTAGCCGAAGTATGCGTGGACCACACCGGATGGGCCGCGCTTGGTATACATGTAGTAGAGGTGGTCGCTTATCTGCAAGGTCCTCCACGCCCGGAGTATATTATGAGACCCAGCCCTTTTAACAGCCGCCTCCATCCTCTTCAGAGCGTTGAAGCATGTCATCTGCATGTCGTTGCCGAGCCAAGCGTCTGTGCTCTTCTCCACATCGGCCCAAGATATTGTCTCCAGCTCCCCTACTGATATGATGTCTAAAGCCTCAAACTTTTCCAAGACCTCTGAAGCCGTGTTGAAGGATAAGCCCTCATGCTTGAAGACCTCGCGGGGTAGGTGTCTCAGGAAGTCGTGTATCCCCGACTCGGGCCAGTGGTGCTCGCCGAACGTCTCATAGTCTATGAATATCAGTATGTAGTCTCCTGGGGTGGAGGCTAGCCATGCCGCGTATTTCTCGGCGGTGAGGGGGTAGCCGGGCCAAGACTTCTCCGAAAACCTGAAGGCTATGTCGTCTGAGAGCCTATAGTTCCTAGTCATGACCTTGAGGCCTGTCCCGGTGGCTAGGTAGAGACGGTTGGGCGAGCGGCCCTGCAAGACCCTCTCCACGCCCTCAATTATAATTCCCTTATATCCCATCTCCCAGACAGCCTTAGCCACCGAGTTGTTGTAGAGTAGCTCCGTATTCTCAAAGACCATCGGCTCGTATCCGAAAAGAGATCTGATCGCCTCGCGATGCATAGCAACCTGTTCCCTGAACTCGCCGCTATCACCCCCATACAGGCTGGCGAGGGAGTGATAATACGTCTGCTCAAGTATCTCAACATTCCCACTCTCCACCATCATCCTGAACTGGTCTATGACCTCTGGCGCCCACTTCTCAGCCTGCTCTAAAAAGACTCCCGACATGCTGAAGTTAACCTTAAACTCCCTCCCCCAAGACTTGGCCTCCTCTATCGCCCTCAAGATAATCTCGTTGGCGGGGAGGTAGCATTTCCTAGCAACCCTGAGGAAAACCTCCCTGTTGAAGGTGTTGTCGAGGAATGCCTCAGGTAGGTCTCCTGCCCTGATCTTAGAGATGTCCTCACTACTCAGCCTAGTGTTTAGCCTGTAGGGCTGGTGGACCTCGAATGAGAGGCAGACGCTGGGCAACTGCCAGATAGAAGTGTGATTGGGGGGCTATATCCGTGTCGGGTTTTTATAGACGGTGCGATGGAGAAGAGTAGATGTCTGAGGAAAGCGGAGAGGCCAAGAGGAAGGCGGCCGTCAAGATCCCGCGGACTGTACTCAGGATGAGAAAAAAGAGGCCCGAGTTTGTGAGGCAGGAGGCTTGGAGGTATAAGCGTCTTGGAGAGAAGTGGAGGAGGCCGCGGGGGAAGGATAGTAAGATGAGGCTTCAGAAGAGGGGGTGGCCGCCACTGGTCAAGGTTGGCTACCGGTCGCCACGCAGATTCAGGGGGCTGCACCCATCAGGCTTCCGCGAAGTATTGGTGCACAGTCTCTCAGAGCTAGAGGGTCTTGACCCAAAGATTCACGCGGTTAGACTCTCAGGCTCGCTGGGTGCAAGGAGCAAGCTCAGAATTTATGAAAAGGCAACGTCTATGGGTCTTAGGGTTCTTAACCCGCCGAGAGGTGTGGCGGAATGAGCCTAACAATACAGCGGAGGCTGGCGGCCGAGATACTCAAGTGCGGTGAGAGTAGGGTTAGATTCGACCCGGAGAGGCTTGAGGACATAGAGGACGCAATAACAAGGGCTGATGTAAGACAGTTGATTGCCGAGGGCGCAATCTATGCTGCACCTAAACGGGGAAATACGCGGAGGGTGGAGGCTGGTAAGAGGGGGCCAGGTAGGAGAAAGGGGGGAAAATACTCTATCGTCTCGAGAAAGGAGAGATGGTTGATGAAGGTGAGGGCTCAGAGAAGGTATTTGAGGCGATTAAAGGCCGCGAAATTACTTAAAGAGGGCTCTTATCGGCACATCTACCTCCAGATAAAGGCTGGCCGCTTCAAATCGGTCGCAGAGCTCAAATCCTACCTTAAAGAGAATGGTCTATTACTGGCTGGTGCGTAGAATTGTCGCCGAGAAATATTCTGGAAAGGAGGCCTCCGCGAAGAGCTCTGAGTGGGAAGACAAACTATAGGAAAAGGCTGAAGATGGTGAAGTCGGGCAAGCCGCGACTCGTTGTTAGGAGGACAAACAAGTATGTGATCGTGCAGATAATCGAGTCGAGGCGTGGGGGAGACTATACCGCACTCACCGTCACCACAAGGGCCCTGAGACGGTATGGCTGGAAGGGCGGGACAAAATCCATACCAGCGGCCTATCTAGCGGGATTCATGGCGGGGAAGCTGGCCCTCCAGAAAGGGTATTCCGATGCGATAGTAGACTTGGGGTTACACCCATCCCATCCCGGCTCGAGGCTATATGCGGCTGTCAAGGGTGCGCTGGACGCTGGACTGTCAATACCTGTAGGTGAGGAGGTTCTCCCCTCCGAGGAGCGGGTGAGGGGCCAGCACATAGCAGACTTCCTCAAGGTTGTTAGAGGGTCAGGAAGCACCATCCAATTCCACGCTCTAGACCCAGAATATGTCGAGAACCTCCCCAAACACTTCGAGGATGTTAAGCAGAAAATAGCGCAGGGAAGCCCTGCTTGAACCGGCCACAACAAGGCCCCAGGATGAGCTCATGAACCAGGCGAGTAAAATATACGCGGTGATAGGCGCCGTAAACATGCTCCTATACGCAGCCCAGGGCGCTGTATTAGGGGTTGAATCTGGATTCACTCCCCTCGTCCTCTCCAACCTCCTGAACACAGCCCTATTCTCAGTAGCCCTGGCGCTATCCCTCGCCAATACACGCCCAACAATTATCGCGGCATACGCCCTAGCGGTCGCAGCCTACGTCACATACAGGATGTGGGACCCCGCGACGGATGCCTCGAGGAGCGTCGAGTTTAGACTGGGCCACGGCCTCATGATAACTCTTGCATGGCTGCTAGTCTTCGCCTCTCTCCCCCGAATACTCCGGAGAGACAAATAGCCTGCATGGGCTGCCGCCTCTGGAGTCGATGTTGAGGGAGTGACACATATTTGTAGAGGCTTGAAGCCAGGTCCGCTCAGCTCGATAGTGGTCGGAGGGCGGTGTGGAGAGGATACAACTGGGGTTTGAATACCTCATAGGTGCGTATTATTAGTGTGAGGGTTGGGGGAATTAGGGGGAGGGCTGGAGGGTGGTGTTTCTAGCAGTCCGCGTCTTCTGAGTGTTCTTCTAGTCTTTGCTTTTCCTTTGGATTGTGAACCCTACCAGTTTGTAGAATCTCAGCCTGTCCCTCGCTTTAACATAGATGGAGTATACGTCCTTTCTCGTTCTGTATGTCTTCCTCCTTTTTATCAAATTAGAGGACTCCCTTCCTCGCTCTGATTCTCGGCCTGTCGTCTTAATTTCTAAAACCCTCAGAAGCCACTGGACATATTTTAGAAGCCTGATATCTGTATTGAAGCAGCGAACCTTTCCCTTATTTTTCTCCACATTTCCCTCACTGTCTAAGAAAGCTTCTCACACAGTCTTCAGAGTACTCTACAAATCTTCCTATCCCCTCAATATCTATGGGTTTCTGTAAGAACTGGCATAGTGTCTTTGATCGGACACGCACCTGAAACTTTCCGTCTTCTACTGGTATTGGCTTCGGAGGCTCTCTACCGAGGACCCGCCCCAAGCATCTCGAGAACTCCTCTACGAACTCCCTGTCCTTAACCTTAGCTCCGACCCTATATTGTCCACTCCTTGTCTTGTACGCAGAACCATCACCAGAGACAACGCCTATCACATAGGCTAGCTCCGGGGATGGCTCTAAGAGGTCTATGGATGGTATCCTGCACTCGTTATAAGGTGAGTGGACTCTTCTGAGCCAGTCGCTGACCACCGACTTGCTTAGCCGGACACCATAGGTTCTCTCCACCCTCTCGATGATCTTGCTGTATGATAGTCCCCGTCTCCGCAGCCTTTTGACCACGTTGAACAGCCTGATCCTGACAGCTCTATCCAGGTATTGTCTACGCCTTCTCACCCTCTCTCGGAAGCCCTTGTAGTAGTATCTTCTAACAGTAGACCTCGATACCTCTACCCCACTTTCCCTCAACACCCTCCAGATCCTGACATAGCCATATCCCCTCTCGACACCAACTTTAATTGCTTCTAAGAGTTTTTCCCTCACTTCCTGTGCTAGTCGCCGCTGATTGTTTCTCCCACCCTCCCCCGTCCCATTCTTGGCGGCCCTCCTCCCGGGACCAGGAGGTGCCGTGGGGTTTGTGGAGGGAGCATTTCGCCCCCATTCAATACCCCCAGCCTCCAACCCACCCCCAAGGGGCTGAGGTCTAGAAGCCATGTCCTGTGACATGGCCTTCCCGGGAGGCCCCA
>CAKZUF010000007.1 GCA_937921685.1 uncultured archaeon | reverse complement strand
GACGCCAATGGTGGCCCTGCTCAGGGGAATACTGCGAGGAGCGTTGGTGGATTCCGCATGGGGCTGTTCACCTCTCGTGTTAACAGGCTTATCTCAGAGACCACCGTCAAATTCTACTTGGATGTTCAGAAGAGTGGCTATGACTTGGGGGTCCATCAGCTAGGCTATCTAATCCTGTTAGACGTTTCTAAATATGACCACTATGTTCAGCATGTCCGGGAGCTCCTCCAAGCCGGGACAGCGATGCTACTCTCCAAAGAAGATCTGAAGAAAAAGATAGGTTTTATCGAGCTTGACCTGGATGACGAAGAGTCCAGGCTCCTAGAGTTGAAGCCGATTAAGGGCGCCATATTCTCCCCCCAAAGCGGATACCTGGATGTGGAGAAGCTGGCTCAGTTCTATTATGAGAAGCTAGTGGATGCGGGGGTAGAGTTCCTCTTCAACACTAGAGTGGAGAGGCTCAAGCTGGCTCCAGTGAACAGGATTGGACACCCGAGGGAACCTCTTGCTTGGCAGGAGAAGCGGATAGAGTCGGTAGAGACATCAAAGGGCTTGTTTGAGGCTGATAGGTTCATACTCGCCGCCGGGGCTTGGAGCCAAGAACTATTGGACCCAATAGGGATTGACTCGTACATCAAACCGAAAAAGAGGCAGGTCTTCGCCTCCCCTGCCCGCGGAAGACTCGAGTCCTTCTTCAACGTCGAGGGGTTCAACGATTCTAACACGCTCCCAATGACTTTTATTCCGAGGGGGCCATTTGTCGCGCCCCGGGTGAGGGATAGGAGCCTCTGGATGGGGCTGAGCGACGATATTGGCCGTAGATGGGGTCTGGACTTCGAGGCGGAGGACCTCTTCTTCTACGACAATGTTTACCCGCTTTTAAGGAAGATTTTCCCCGTAATTGAGGGTGTGAGACCGCAGTCAAAGTGGGCTGGCTGCTATTCTATCAACACGATCGACGAGAACCCGGTGGCTTTCCGGGTTATGAATCTGGTTGTAGCGACGGGCGGGAGTGGGAGCGGCGTCATGAAGGCGGACTCCTTAGGAAGGATTGCGGCTGCACTGGCTCTTGAGCGGAGCGAGGTCGAGCTTTACGGTGGTGTGAAGGTGCCTTCGACCCTCCTAGGGATCAAGGAAAGGAAGATTGAGCCTGAGATGCTGGTCTTTTAAAAGAGTGGCCTCAACCTGATAATCTCTAGCTTGTCTTGAAGGACAACTTAAATAAACCCCTCTACATTTTGGGGTTGAGTCGATGAGTAGTTCGATCCAACCGGTTCATGAGTTAAGGTTGAGAGTAGCCGAGGCGAGGCAGAGGGATGTCGGATACGGTATAGCGAGGATTGACAGGGAGGTTGGGGCTTCTGCCGGATTAGCCACAGGAGATGTTATCGAGATTCGTGGAAAGAAGTTGGCCGTTGCCACGCTCTGGCTTGGGTATCTTGAGGAGGAGAAGGACATTATCAGGATTGACGGCTATATAAGAAACAATGCAGGTGTGTCCCTCAATGACTACGTGCTGGTTAGGAAGGCGCAGGTTAGGGAGGCTAAGCTAGTCACGCTCGCACCTGTTAACAGCACCATCAAGCCTGATGAAAATTTCACAAAGCTTGTTAAAAGCCGCCTGATAGAGTATCCCGTCGTGCAGAAAAACATTGTCCCCGTGCTCTTCTTTGGAAACCTCTTCAACTTCGCAGTAATACAGACAAGGCCTACTGGAGTTGTTAAGATCACACCTAACACTAGAATCGTGATTCAGAGTAGGGCTGTGCAGGAGAAGTCGCTCAGCACCCATGTGACGTACGAGGACATTGGAGGACTTGATGAGGAGATACAGAGGATTAGAGAGATGATTGAGCTCCCGCTCAGGTTCCCTGAGCTATTCCAGCGGCTCGGTATTGAGCCTCCCAAGGGTGTGTTGCTGTATGGTCCGCCTGGCTGTGGTAAGACACTTCTAGCTAAGGCTGTGGCCACAGAAGCTGAAGCTAACTTCATCCTGATCAACGGCCCCGAGATAATGAACAAATATTATGGTGAGACAGAGGCTAAGTTGAGGGAGATTTTCAGGAGGGCTGAGGAGGAGGCCCCCAGCATAATATTCATCGACGAGATAGACGCAATCGCGCCCAAGAGGAGCGAGGTTACTGGTGAGGTGGAGAAGAGGGTTGTTGCCCAGCTTCTGGCCCTGATGGATGGTCTTGAAAGCAGGGGCCAAGTGATAGTCATCGGCGCTACTAACCGCCCCAACGCTCTCGACCCGGCTCTGAGGAGGCCTGGACGATTTGACAGGGAAATCGAGATTGGTATACCTGATAAGCGGGGTAGGAGAGAGATACTCCAGATCCACACAAGGGGTATGCCCCTAGCCTCTGATGTTGACCTCGACAAGCTCGCCGAGATGACGAAGGGGTATACTGGCGCAGATATCGCCGCCCTATGCAGGGAGGCAGCCATGAAGTGTATCAGAAGAATACTCCCGAGCATCGACTTCAACGAGGAGAGGATATCGCCAGAGATACTTAACTCGCTGGAAGTGACGATGAGGGATTTCCACGAGGCTTATAGGGAGATTACTCCGACTGCCTTGAGGGAAGTTGAGATCGAGACGCCTACAGTACGCTGGGAGGATGTGGGAGGCTTGTCTGAGGTGAAGCAGCGGCTGGTTGAGGCGATTGAGTGGCCGTTAAAGTATCCTGAAAGGTTCGAGAGGCTCGGTATCAGGCCTCCCAAGGGGATACTTCTCTACGGCCCGCCGGGCTGTGGCAAGACACTCTTGGCGAAGGCTATAGCTACTGAGGCGGAAGCGAACTTCGTCACCATCAAGGGCCCCGAGATATATTCGAAGTGGGTGGGCGAGTCCGAGAAGGCGATAAGAGAGGTCTTTAGAAAGGCTAGGCAGGCGGCGCCCTGCATTGTCTTCTTGGACGAGATAGAGACCATCGCGCCGCGGAAAGATATCTTAGACGACAGCTCCGGCGTGACCCACAGGGTGGCTAGCCAGCTGCTGGCGGAGATGGACGGAATAGAGGAGCTGCGCGAAGTCGTGGTGATTGGGGCCACGAACAGGCCAGACCTTATGGACCCCTCAATCCTGCGGCCTGGAAGGTTCGACAGGCTGATCTATGTACCACCACCCGACGATAAGGGGAGGTACGAGATACTCAGAATATATACACGGTCCATGCCCTTGGCGGCGGATGTTGACCTTAAGAAACTCGCAGCTATGACTGAGGGATATTCAGGGGCTGATTTGGAGTCTCTCTGCAGAGAGGCTGCCATGTCCGCTTTGAGGAGGGACAAGGATGTCCAGCAGGTGTCGTGGAGCGACTTCCAAGAGGCTCTAAAGATCGTGAAGCCGAGCATAACTCCAAACATGCTCAAAGAGTATGAGAAGGTCTCTGAACACCTGCGTGGAACAGAAAAGGCCCTTCCAATGTTTGGATAATCGCTATTATGGACCCCCAAGACGTAGTCGAGGTTTTGAGGCGCAACAATAAGAAGATGATGGAGTCCGCGCTCCTAGAGGCTTTGAATACTCGGGGGAGGGTGATTAGCGCTAAGGAGCTTAGAGAGGCGCTAATCGTGCTTGAGGTGCGGGGGCTGGTAAGAGTCCATAGCCTCGACGAGGAGAGGAGGCTCGTCATACTCCTCGAATAATTATTCAGAGTAGCCAGCGGTCAAGCGAGGTTACCTTCTTTTTCTCGGACACTGCCGTCTCGACTTCGCTGAGCTCCTTCTCAACCCTCTCGGGGGAGAAGTCGTGCTCGTCGCACAGCATCTTGAGTACGGCCTCCTTGTCGACGTCACGCCAAACCAGCTCGTAGTCCTTCTTTACTTCGGGCTCGAGGAAGAGCTGTCTGACCGCGTCGACGTCGATTTCGATAGACTTGTTGAGCGCAGCCAAGACCTTTTCTACTGAGCCGTGCTCCTTTACGAGCTCATAGGCCTTTTTTGGCCCGATGCCCTTCACCCCCTCGAAGTAGTCGGTGCCTATCAGTATGGCCATCTCGACTAGCTCCCTCCTACCTATACCCAGGGAGCTGAAGAGCTTGTCGGAGTAAACAACCTCGGGCTCAACACTCACGTATTCGTCTTTCCGCGGGAGCTTTCTCTTCCCAACAATGGAGAGGTTTCTCACAAGCCGGGGTGTTCCGAAGAGTATGGAGTCATAGTCCTGTGAGGCTGAAGCCCAGGCGTCTCCGCGCATAGCCATATACGCCGCCTGAGCCTCTCCTTCAGAGGGCGCTATCACCGAGGGGATGCCCATCGCGTGTAAGAGTTGTATGGAGGTTTCAACCATGTATTTTTCCAAGGTGGCTGCCTGGGTGGCGTATTTCCGCGCCTCCTCCACCTCGCCCGCAGCTAGGGCTGCCTCATACATCTTTTTAGCCTTCTCTCTCAGCTCAATCCTCTTCCTTATGGTCTCCCTCTTGAGCTGTGGTGGCTGGCCGTCAAAGACATAGACGACTTTTATGCCGTTTTTAATGAAGTTCGCTGTCCTGAAGAAGAGGCCGCTGAGGTGGCTGGTTACGCGCCCCTTCCTGTCCTGGAGTGGCCTTCCGTCAGGCCCCCTTATTATCGAGAGAAACTGGTATAGGATATTGTAACCGTCAATGGCTATTACTTTCCCAGATAAATCGCTAAGCTGGATTGTCTGGACGGCCTCCTGCGGTATCAGGTCTCCAAGCTTTACGCCCAAGCCGCTTCTAGGTATTAGCGGTCCTTCTAGATGGATAAACCTTTCCCCATCTGCTGGAATAACCGGCCTGCACAGGCTAGGAGAAACGGACCCCGATATCAGCTACTACGAGGTTTCTACTCGGCGAGACAGGTTTGAGCCTTTTTACCACTAAGTCGCAGGAGGCCCCAAGCTCTCTGACCCTCTCCACTATTTTTGAGCGCCACTCTTCAGTGTCTTCTGCGAAGCCGTATAGGTGGATCACTCCTCTTCCGCGAAGTATTTTGAAGGCTGTGTCGAGGAAGCTGAGAGGGTCTGAGGGATAGTTCATGACCACCCTGTCAGCGCTTATCTGATTGTTAGAGAATGTAGCTCTGCAGTCGCCGAATAGTGGCACCACGCGGCCTGCTAGCTTGTTGATCTGTATGTTTTTCACCAGCAAGTCATAGGCGTCGGGATTTATCTCCGAGGCAAAAACCCTAGCTCCTGCATGTCTAGCTATCGCGACCGCAAAGGGCCCAACACCGGCGAACATGTCCGCGACAACCTCATCACTCCTCGTCAATCCTGCGATTCTCATCCTCTCACCGGCCAGCCGCGGGTTGAAATAGACCTTCTCCAGATCCACTTGGAAGACACATCCATGCTCCTTGTGAATCGTAAATGTTCGCGCCTCTCCGGCCAGATGCACGAGTCTCCGCGTCCTATAGACTCCTGCTACGGGGCCTGCCTCTCCGAGGACAACTTTTACTGATGGGTTGACACGAATTATCGCCTCGCCTATCTGCCTACCAAATGACTCAAGGCCCTCGGGTATATGCACTACCGCTATGTCGCCTACAACATCGTAGGATGAGGGGAGCTTTTCGAGAAGTTCGCCACTTATGATGCCTGAAAGCGCCTCCCTAATGCTTCGTGGCGTAGTACGCCTCTCCTGAAACTCTTCCCACACCAACTCACACCCCAGCTCGGGTGGAACAACCCCCTCCAAAAGAGGTGTATTTTGCTTGAGAGGGAAGACTACTTTGTCACCCATCCTCAGAGGTTTGAGTGAGGGCTCTATCGCGGATCTATTCTTCAAAATCTCTCTCACCTTCTCGGCATAAATCGTTGGAACCGAGACCCCCAGCCCCTTTACCTTCCTGTTGTTAAGCATATCTGAGTATTCTCTTGATTACTCCTATTCCCTTAGTCCGTCCCTCCCTCAGGACAAACCTGTCCTGCGGATAGACAAGCATGGGACTGTATTTGAACTCGAGAACGGCGTTCCCCTGCTCCCCTGGCCTCACATACTCCCTATCCAGCTCCACGATTCTCACGCTCTGTGAGATGGTGTGGCACTGCATGACTGGCTCATAGCCCGGGGCGAACCTGCTAGGATTGTTAAGGACTAGGACCTCGGCGGAAAAGCTCCAGACCGCGTGGGGTGAGAGCTCCTCATCGCAAAGTACCATCCCCCTGCGAATTTCATCGTGAGAGACTCCCCTGATCGCGACTCCGACGACATAGCCTGCGACTGCCTCCTCTACTCGAGTGTTGTGGATCTCTATGCTCCGCGCCTTGACTCTCTTGAACCCGCCGTCTGGGTAGGGGCCGAGTAGGAGTTCAGCGCCTGCTCTCAGCCTCCCCTGCCTGACGGTGCCGGAGACCACGCTCCCCACCCCCTCAATATCGTAGATTCTATCGATGTAGAGGAGGAATGGCTTGTCAAGCGGCTTCTCTCGCTGCGGCAATAGGGCCAAAAGTCTATACAGGTTCTCGAACCCCTCCAGAGTCTTCGCAGAGACCTCTAGTATTGGCACTACAAGCCCTGTCTTGTCGTATACTATGTCTATGTCTGATGGCTCCCGTATGAGGAATGGTATTCGGCCCACCCTCTTCAGAAGCTGGGCAACCCCTTCCCTAACCTCCGCCACCCTGCCCTGTGACACCTTATCCTTCTTCGTGATACACACTATCACTGGAATGCCTAGGCCTAGCATGATCCCTAAGTGCTCGCGTGTGAGGTGTGTGACTCCGTCATCTGCTGCCACGACGAGTACTCCGTAGTCCACCTCCTGCCCAACTAGGCCCCTAATTGTCGTCCTCAGCCAAGGCTCATGCCCCACAGTATCCACGAAGCTGATGAGCTTCTCACCCTCTTCCACTATCCTTACTCGCTCCATCTTGTCTAAGGGGTTACTCATGGTTAGCGGCCTTCCTTCCTTGAAGCCTAGGACTGCGAGGTGAATATCGGCGGAGAGGTTTCTCTCAACCTCATGGGGGAGTGTGTCGAGGTATAGCCACTTCTTACCATCGTCTGGCTGATTTGTGAGGAGGCAGGCGATAAGTGTCGACTTACCGTGGTTGACATGCCCCGCCACGGCCACCGTGATGTGCGGCTTAGCAGCGGTGGGGAGGGACTCTATCACGACCCTAGCTATCAAGCCCTTCTCCGTCTCAAACCTCTCAACCCTCCTAACCCTAGCGCCGCTCTCCGCCACCACTGCTGAAAGAACCGAGAGGCTCATCTCCAAATCATATTCACTAAGCCCTACGACCACACCGTCGTCGTTTACTCCCAATAGATAGACCGCTACCCCACCCCCTTCCAGTAGATGAGATTTTAGCTGAGTGCTTAGCTGCTGCCTCCTCTCAGGCTTCAAATGAACGAGCGGGATGAGCCTCTCCTTAAACTCGATGTGCTCTCCTTCGTTGGGCGGGAGCTTAATGCGTCTCGACACTCTAACTTTCAGTGTATCGAGGCCGATTTAGTTTTATCGCAGCTCTTTCCCAACATGCCTCGCCTCATGCTGTAAGAGCTTCTTCTTCAAGGCTAGACCCGCTGAGAACCCCCCGAGGCCACCGTGAGCCTCCACAACCCTGTGACAGGGTACAACAAGCAAGAGGTGGTTCGCCGACAGGGCTCTCCCAACCGGCCTAGGAGAGGGACAGCCAATCTCCCTCGCAACCCAGGAGTAGCTCCGCGTAGATCCGAAAGGGATCTCCATAGTCTTCTCCCAAACCCTCAGTTGGAAATCGGTTCCGAAGAAACTGACGGGCAGACTGAAAGACCTTCGCCTACCCTCAAAATATTCAATAATCTGCGCCTCAACCTCGTCGATCAATCCGCCACCCACACCCGCTGGGGACGGTAGCCCCCAAGCCCTCAAAAACCCCACCGCCTCCCCACCACCTACACCGACAAAGAGCAGATGATCCTCACTAGCCGCGACCTCTACACGGCCAAGCCATGACCTAATTGAGCGCACAAACGTCTTCACAACCTAGACACGGAAACATTCTAGCCGACGATATATTAATAGTCTTGGCCACACCTCGATGCATGTGGCCAGAATAGGTTTCATCGGCCTCGGCTTGATGGGGAGGCCGATGGCCAAGAGGCTGCTAGCGGCGGGGCATGAGCTGAAGGTGTTTAACAGGAGTAAGGCACCGGTCGAGGAGCTTGTCAGGCACGGAGCTGAAGCGGCGGGCTCCCCCGGCGAGGCTGCAGATAAGTCCGACTACACAATCTTGATGCTCCCAGACTCTAAGGACGTGCAAGGAGTGGTGCTGGGTGAGAAAGGAGTTATTTACGGCGCAAAGCCCGGCTCGATCGTAATAGACATGTCAACTATCTCCCCAGCGGTTGAGAGGGAAATATACAAGTCCTTAAAGCAGAGAGGGGTAGGTTATCTTGACGCACCTGTAACAGGAGGGACAATAGGCGCGGAGCAGGGAACACTCGCTATTATGGTCGGAGGTGACTACGAGGTCTTCAAAGAGGCCGAGCCGATATTAAGAGTCCTCGGCCAGAGGATTGTCTACATGGGTCCAAGCGGCTCAGGGCAGATGACTAAGATATGCAACCAGATATCAGTAGCACTCTCCCTATTCGGAGCCTGTGAAGCCCTATTGCTTGCCTCAAAAGCGGGCCTAGACCTTGATAAGGTGATAGAGGTCATATCGTCTGGGGCGGGGTCCTCTTGGCAGCTCGCCAACCTTGGACCTGCAATTGTTAATAGAGATTTTAGACCAGGTTTTAAGGCAGAGCATCTGATGAAAGACCTCCGCATAGCCCTCGAGATAGGGCAGGAGCTCAACCTCCCCCTCCCGGGCACAGCCCTTATCCACCAGCTCTTCAAATCACTGGCAGCTAGGGGTGAGGGAGCGCTGGGGACACAAGCAGTTGTCAAAGTGTTGGAGGACCTGGCAAGGCATACTGTCTCGAGGTCATCTGGAGGCGCCTAGGAATCGGAGATAGTTCTCATAAATTAGGCGGGACGCTTCCGCCACAGTTAGTCTCTTGACGGATGCAATCGTGTTGAGGAGCCCAGGCAAGCTCTTAGGAGTCAGCTCCACCCCTCTATAGTTGTAGGGGCCGTCGCTCTCAGTCAGGATGATGTCCATATCGGCTTCTCTGAGAATATGCATGTGCTTCTGCTGAATCGTCACGGCTGGGTTGATCGAGATAAAGTAGCTCGCATCCCTAATCTCTTTAAGGAGCTCGAGCGGCCCGGTGTACCAGTGTAGGAGAAGAGACTTCACGCCAAGCTTTATGCAAGTCTTAACAACTGAATCCCAGCCTCCGAGGGCGTGGACGTTTAATGGGAGGCCATTCTCAACGGCTAACTCGCATATTTCGCTGAAAACCTTTAACTGCTCCTTGAAAGGTGCTCTGGCGAACCTTAAGTCGACGCCCACTTCACCTAGGCCTGAAGCCCCGCATGAAACCGCAAGCCTCTTTATGTTTTCGAGCTCATCCAAGTTCTTGTGAAGGTTCCAAGGATGCAGCCCCACGAAAGGGTCTATATTTCTAAACCTTTTCGCTAACTCGAGGGTAGCTCCAGACGACTCGTAATCCATTGCCACCCCTGCTATCCTAATATTCCCGAAGCTTTTGATCTCCTCATCACTATACTCGTGGACATGGCAGTGTGCATCGACGAGCACTACCTCACTCATTAAACCTTAACTTGCACGTCCTTAATTTTAACCTCAGCGAGCGCCGCGGCAATCAGCCCACGAAAAACAGGCTCCGGTTTCCCTGGCCGCGACTTAAACTCTGGATGGTATTGCGTCGCTATGAAGTATTTCTTACTGGGGAGCTCTATTATCTCAACCCTCCTACCATCTGGGGAGAGGCCTGAGAATACGAGCCCAGCACCTGTTAATTTCTGGTGATATGCGGGATTTACCTCGTATCTGTGCCGGTGCCTCTGATGTATTAGCTCCGACTCGTATAGCTTGTATGCCAGCGTCCCCTTCCTTATAACCACTGGAAGTGAGCCGAGGCGCATAGTCCCGCCCTTCTGCTCCGTTTGGCGCTGCTCGGGCATAAGATCAATCACTGGGTGCGGTGTATCTTGATCATGTTCCGTCGAGTTGGCGCCCTTCAGGCCTAAAACATTTCTAGAGAACTCGACAACGGCCATCTGTAGGCCAAAACAAATACCTAGGAACGGCTTATCCTGAGTCCTGGCTAGGTTTATAGCAATTATCTTGCCCTCAGACCCGCGCCTGCCGAAGCCTCCGGGCACAAGTATTCCATGCGCCTCTTCGAGCTTGGAGAACTCCTCGATACTGTCGCGCTCAACCTTCTCAGCATCAACCCAAAGGATCTCCAGCCTCGCATTCTGGTAAGCAGATGCGTGTTTGAGGGCCTCCTTGATGCTGATGTACGAGTCGGTCAGGGCCGTGTATTTGCCGCATACGGCTATCTTCACTAACGGGCCGTTCGACTTGAAGGTCTCAACTATTCTGCGCCACTCAGCCAAATCGGACTGGACATTCCTCAGAGATAGGTGCTTCGCAATATAATCTCCCAGCCCTTGCTGGTCTAATATGAGGGGGACCTCATAAATTACATCGGTGTCGTATGAGCAGAATACCGCCTCCTTGGGGAGCGTGCCGAAGAGTGCGATTTTCCTCCTAGTGGGCTCGTCGATGATTCTCTCGCTTCTAGCCACTATTATGTCGGGCTGTATTCCAGTCCTCCTAAGCTCGTTTACACTGTGTTGGAGTGCCTTGGTCTTAAACTCACCGGTGGTCTTGAGGTATATGACAAGTGAGACATGAACGAAGAGTGTCTCTTCCTCCAATTTCATCTGCCTAGCGGCTTCGTAGAACGGCTGAGCCTCAATGTCCCCAACTGTCCCTCCAATCTCCACAATTATTATATCTGCCCCCCTCCTCTCAGCGACCAGTCTTATTCTCCGCTTAATCTCATCAGTTACATGAGTAACGATTTGTACACACTGGCCGAGGTACTCACCGGCACGTTCCCTACGAATCACCTCTTGAAAGACCTGCCCAGTGGTGAGGTTGTTTAATCTACTCATGGGAACGTCAAGAAACCTCTCATACCATCCAAGGTCTAGGTCCGTCTCGCCGCCATCATCTGTAACGAATACTTCGCCGTGGCTGTAGGGGTTCAGCGTCCCAGCGTCTACATTAACGTAAGGGTCTATCTTCAGAAAATCAACACTGTACCCACGGGACTGGAGTATTTTCCCGATAGAAGCTGCGACCGTTCCCTTCCCGACGGAGGATATGACGCCCCCCGTGACGAAGATGTATTTCGGCACATTGAAAATAGAGTTTGCTGTTATTATAGCTTTTCCTTGGCCATGTCTGTTTTATATTTGGAGAGAGTTACGCGCCTTACGGCTCTTCAATATAGATTTCACCTTCTTGAACCTGAACTTTGTAGGTTTTGAGCCTGGGTATCGCTTCTGGCGACTCACCCTCTGGCCCTTCAACCACTGAGCCGTCGGCAAGCCTGAACCTGGCCCCATGGAGTGGACACTTAACAATATCGCCCTCTAGCAGGCCTAGGCTAAGGTCGCCCTCCTCATGCGTGCACCAGACATCACTCACGTAGACCCTCTCCCTCACCCTAGCTACTAAGAGCTCTTTACCCTTCAGGTCAACCCTGATCATCCCGTCCTCAGGGACCTCTTTCAAGCTGCAGACCCGCAACAACACTCGAGAGATTAGCCCCCTCAAGTATTACTAAAATTTATCACTTCTTCAAGGTTCTGTTAAAGGGGTCCTGGAAGGAACTCCAGCTCTGGCCTATACTCTTCCTCCTTTTTAAGCTGCATCATAAGCTCCTTGGCCCTCCTCATGATCTGGAGGTTTTTGACCGGTATAATAGCTATCACCTTGTCAGCCCCCATCTGTTGAGTCTTGAGAGCAACGGCTCTGCACGGGAGGCTTGCCTCGTCGATGGCGGCGTTTTCAGGCTTCAACAAGTAACTGAAGAGGCCACCACCCTCTTTTCTCCCCTCCACCATCAGGCTGCCGTCAGGCGTCCCTTTGACAGATTCTATAGAGAGCTCGACCTGGGCTATGTCTGGTAGTGTTGGGGAGGGTCTCAGCTCTAGGACCACCTGGGTTACGCCTTGTCTTCCGGGTATCTGCTCAATCTTACAAGCAATTTTAGATCCTATCTCCAGCCAGTCGGGAGGGTTGTGGAGCACCGCCTCATAACTCTCACCAGAGAGAGTGGATACGGAGACCTCGACTACGATTGTTTTCCCCGCCCTCTTCGGCCTTATCCCTGAAACGTAGCCGTTTATCTCCAGCAATCGAGACTACCTGAGAGTATTTAGTTCTGGAGAGTTTAATAAGTTATGGCGGGGATACTGCGGTAGATTGTCTGGAGATGCCGTTCGCCGTAGGCTCAACAGGCTGGCCGATAGTAGGAGCCCCTACCTACAGCTTCACGCCGACGACCCTGTTGACTGGTATACATGGGGAGAGGAGGCCTTTAGGAAGGCGAGGGAGGAGGATAAACCCATCTTCCTAAGCATAGGATACCTCTCCTGCCACTGGTGCCATGTAATGCAGAGGGAGTCGTTTAAGAACCACACCATAAGCAATATACTGAACAAGTATTTCGTGCCTGTCAAGGTGGATAGGGAGGAGAGGCCGGATATCGACGCCATCTACATGAGGGCTGTATTATTGTTGACGGGTCAGGGAGGCTGGCCGCTCACCGTCTTTCTTACTCCGGACCTGAAGCCCTTCTTCGGCGGCACCTACTTCCCACCCGAGCCGCGATATAACCTTCCAAGCCTCAAGGATGTGCTTTTAGCTGTCAAGGAGGCCTGGGAAAAGAGGAGGTCGGAGATTCTGAACAGCGGTAGCAACCTGTTCGAACTGGTCTCCAAGTCTCTCACCCTCCGTGTTGAAGGCGAGGCGGAGGTCAAGATTGATGCCATAGACATGGCTTATGACCAACTAGTCCTCCTCTTCGACGACGAGTTTGGCGGAATAAGGGGTGCTCCAAAATTCCCGATGCCCACCAGCCAGCTATTCCTACTCCGCTACTGGAGGCTGAAAGGCGAGCCCATGGCTCTTAGGATGGTGGAGAAGACACTTAACGCGATTTTCCTCGGCGGAATATACGACCACGTGGGGGGAGGGTTCCACAGATACGCTGTAGACAGGGCTTGGACAGTACCCCACTTCGAAAAGATGCTCTACGACAACGGAATGCTCCTCAAACTCTATGCTGAGGCTTGGGCCGCTACCAAAAACCCCCTATATCTCTACGTTGTCAGGGATACTTCACGCTGGCTCCTCTCAGAGCTCAAGTCGGCTGGTGGCGGCTTCTACTCCGCTCTCAGCGCTGAGAGTCGAGGCGTTGAGGGTGGATATTACCTGTATAGTTGGGACGAGGTGGCCGGGGCTCTTGGAGATGAGGTAGCCAGGATGCTTGGCTGCACCCCTGTTGGAAACTTTGGGAACGGCCTGAATGTCATAAGGCTCCCCCCCAAACCCGAAAAAATCTCAGAAGCCCTAGGCATGGACCTCTTCAGTGCTTTAGACTACATCAGCAAGAAGCTTGGAGAGCATAGGAGGAAGAAGCAAAAACCGGCGGTGGACGACAAGATCATAGCGTCATGGAACGGCATACTCTTGAGCGGGCTATCATACGCCGCGGCAGTCACGGCTGACACAGTCCTATCTAACGCGGCGAGAGACGCTGTAGAGTTTATCCTGAAGGAGCTCTACCTTGATGGAGAGCTGAGAAGGTATTGGAGAGAAGGTCCCGCCGAGGCGCGCGGGCTTCTCGAAGACTATGCTCTGCTGGGGTGCGGCCTTCTAGACCTTTACCAGTGGACCGGAGGGGGCAAGTATCTCGACGCCGCCTTGAGCCTAGCAGATGATATTCTGGAAAAGTTTGACTCCCAGTCTGGAGGGCTCCATGACACACCCCCAGACCCAGACACGCCCATCAGACCAATGTCTATAGAGGACCACGCATATCCAAGCGGATACGCGGCAGCGGTCCAGCTTCTCGCCCAGCTCTACCTTCTAACAGGCGAGGAGAGGTTTTTTGAGCCTGCGCGAAGAGCGGTGAAGGCGGCTTGGCAGAGGCTTCAGGACGACCCCCTGAGCCATATCTCGATCATCTCAGCCATCCCATTCGTTTTAGACTTGGGAGGACAGCTCGTAGTCGCCACAACCGGCGATCCTTGGCAACATCTCTGCCAACTCGCCTCAAAGATCTTTGAGCCCTACGTAGTCGTCTCTCCGTCTAGGTCGGAGGCGTTAAAAAGTCTCTGGGTCGGGAAAGAGGCAGCGGGAGGAGGCGCCACCTATTATTTCTGCAGGGGCTTTAAATGCCTCCTACCCACAGAAAGTCTCGAGGAGCTGAAGAAGAATATGAGGCAGACGCTTAGCTGACGATTTTGTCGAATTTCTTCATCACTTGTGGAATCTTTTCTATGAGGTCTGTGGGTAGAATGTGAAGCCCGAGCTCCGCCGCAGCCATCTCCCCGCACAACCCATTGATGTATGCTGCAGCCGATGCAGCCTCAAAACCAGCAACACCCTTGGCAACAAGGCCCGCGACAAGCCCAGTCAATACGTCCCCTGTTCCCCCCACAGTCATTGCACAGGTTCCCGTCCTATTCGCCATCACCCTATCGCCGTCTGTTATGACGTCAACCTCCCCCTTCAGCAGGATTACTACCCCATGCCTCTTGGCCATCTCCTTTGCGGTCCTGCACCTATCCTCTAAAGAGTTTCCTGGCGGCGTCCCAAAGAGCCTCACAAACTCTCCGGCATGAGGGGTGAGAACGACATCTCGGCCACCTATTGTGTTGAGGACGTAAGGTTGGAGCGCCGAGGCGTCCAGAACGAGCTTTATTCCTTTCTCCAAGAGCCCGTTCAGCAGTTTAGTCAGTGCAG
Organism: uncultured archaeon; assembly: GCA_937921685.1. Lineage (GTDB taxonomy): Archaea > Thermoproteota > Nitrososphaeria_A > Caldarchaeales > Calditenuaceae > HRBIN02. The sequence continues at coordinate 108,893 of CAKZUF010000007.1, read as the reverse complement.
ACTCCCTAGCCACAGACAGGCCCGGTCCTATCGCCGCTGCGTGGGCTTGCGGAGAGTTCTTTACTATTTGCTCGCTGATCCGCGCAGTCAGTTTAACGTCTGTGAGCGGGTTTACGATTAGGCTTGGCGACAGTGCTCTTATAGAAACCGAAATCTTCTCCGGCACAAAGAGATAGACTAGGTCGACACCCGACCTCATCGCGGCCATGGCCGTCAAGAATGGCGCACCATGATACAGCCGACTTCCACCCACAACAATGACTACGCCGTTCTCTCCTTTCCGCGAGCCTGACCGTCTTGGCGGAATGACTGTCGCAACCCACTCTGCACTCGTCTCATCAATCGGAGGCGTCATACACCACCTCCTTCCATGCCCTCGAGTAGATAATGATGACCCTGTAGACTCGGTATCATTTAAATACCAACCCCCCAAACATAGATGGAGAGAGAAAGACGGGTGTATTAACATGGCTACTCCAGCCGTTGCTACTAAATATGTGATTGAGGTTAAGATTGAGGTTGACGGGATCGTCGACCGTAACGACGTAATTGGCGCAACATTTGGGCAGACTGAGGGGATATTCAGCTCAGAATTAGACTTGAGAGAGTTACAGAGGGCCGGGCGGATAGGACGTATCGATGTCTCACTACAGGTTCAGGGAGGTAAGACCATCGGTAAGATCACCATACCCAGCGGCCTAGACAGGTTCTACACAGCACTCATAGCAGCAATGATAGAGTCTCTGGACAGGGTTGGACCATACCCTGCCAAGGTCACTATTGAGAAGATAGAAGACCTCCGCTCAGAGAAGAGAAAGAAAATAGTGGAACGTGCGAGGGCGATTCTCTACGAGTGGGAGCGGAAAAAGATTCCAGAGGACGACGAGATATTGAGGGAGTTGGAAGAGTCGGTGCTGAAGGCCAAGGTTGTTGAAATTGGGCCGGAAAAGATTGAGGCGGGCCCCGAGGCGTTGAGCTCTGAAGAGGTTATAGTGGTGGAGGGGCGGGCTGATATAATCAACCTCATGCGCTACGGCTACAGAAATGTTATCGCGGTTGGGGGTGTCAAGATACCCCCGACCCTACAAGACCTCCTAGCAAAGAAGAAGCGGGTCATAGCTTTCCTCGACGGAGACAGGGGAGGAGATATGGTGCTGAGAGAGCTGGCACAGTCAATAAAGATAGACTTGGTGGCTCGAGCCCCTTATGGGAAAGAAGTTGAAGAACTCAACGCAAAGGAGGTTGAAGACGCACTGAGGGATGCACAACCCCTAGGAGAGGCGTTAAGGAGAATTAGGGCGGAGCCTGTGCAGGCGGCTGAGCCCATCCCTGCAGAGTTCTCAGACAAGCTGGCTCGGTATATCGGGGAGATTGAGGGGACATTAATGTCAGTTGCCTTCGACAACGGATTCAACGAGCTATGGCGTAAGCCTGTTAGCGAGTTGGCCCAGCAGCTTTCAGAATCGAGGGACTATAAATACGTCCTATTCGACGGGGTCGTCACTCAGAGACTCATCGATATTGCATCCTCGACTGGTGGAGAGGTCTACTTGATCGGGGCGAGGCTAGGAGAAAATTTGTCGTTCAAACCAGGAGTCAAGGTGCTAACAATGGAGAAGCTGAAACACCATTAATTTAACACTCCAGTCACACTTCCAGTATTTTCTTTTCAATACATATTATGCCACCCAGAGAATTTATCTTGTCCGACGCCTCAGTATCCGAGAGTACGGCCCTAAACTTGATTACCCCTCTTTCAGCCCTAGATAGAATCTCATCCAAAAGAGCATTATCCAAGTTCTCCCAGACGAAGTCCTCGGTCGCGAGGACAAGGGCTCCGCGCGAAGTCCTACAAGCCCTTGCAACCTCTTCTAAACCTAAATGAATGTGTTCAGGATGCTTTAGTATCGCTCTCATCGCCTTCTCGACCTGAATAGCGTCGGCTAAAGGCTTCAGCTCCTCCCCTAAGACGCCACGCCTAAGAGCTTCCCGGATTCCGTCAACCCCTCCAATGTTTACCGGTATCTTTCTAGCAATTAAGTTGGAAATCCTGACATCTCGGTTCTTTATTTCAGACGCTATTATGTCGGCATGGATAGCAGTCCCCATGAGCACTAGCTTCGGCTTGGATTTCGAGGTCAGTTCCTTGAGCTGCTGCACCAGCTCATCGTACACACTCTCGCGATGCGCCTCCACATCATAGCCGAGACGCTTCGACCCCCCATCGACTTTCCAAGTCTTCAACACTTTAATACCATCAACATCTATCTTCACTACTGCCAACTCCTCGTCATCGCCAGAGATAGCGACCAGCTCCTCCACCCTCCCCTCCCCCTCCTCCCCAAGCCTTAGAAGATAGGGGAGCCTCTCACGACTTTCAATCTCAATAACATCCCCTCTACCGACCTGAATTGTATGATATTTCTTCAGAATATCTAGGTCCCTGTCTGTAAAGACTATCTTTCCCTGAAACCTTATCCTTTTCATCAAGGGGTCTGCCGACTTCTTCTCAACAGCTATACCGACCTTGAGGCTGACGCGTTGGCTGTCAACCTCTCCTGACGCCCTCTCCTTCTTGACCTCCCTGCTTGTCTCTTGGTAGACGACGTCGCCGGGCCTTACGAGGCGATAAAGGTTCACGAGGTCCATATTGTTTGTGATGGCGAGCCTAGCCCAGCCTCTCAGCTTATCCACCGCTAGAAGCTTCAACTATGTATCCGCCTCCTAATGCGAGGGTTCCTGTCCAAGAGCTGGTTGAGGACGCTGGAGAAGCTTTCCCCCTCTTCTAAAACGATTTTACTATAGACCCCTGTCTTGCCATGCTCCCTCCTCCGCACCAATACGTTAATCCTCTTTCTGAGGTCGAGGGGGTCGACACCAATCAGATTTGCGGCGAGCTCCGGGTCCTTCTCCGCGGGGAATTCTGAGTGGCCATAGCTGGTGGGGATTACTACTTTTAGCGCCTTATTCATGCCCGCAACCCTATCCCTCCTCCTTACACCATCGAGGTTGAGCTTCCCCGCTATATCATAGAAAACCGCCTCACTCTTCAACGTCTCAGCCAGCGGAAAAGAGACTATCGATAGCTCGTCTATGTAGATGTAGCCTTTAGGCACGTAGCTAGGGGTTGCTTGGACAACTTCGCGCTTAATCCACCCTCCAAACTCACGTTCAATAATAGTCTCGGCGAGGACAGGGCTGACAGGTCTCGGTATGTAGACCTCAACATCACTTAACCTGTGTACGTCTCCCCGAGCCACGCTGCCGTAAACTATCGAGTCGATCCCAGCCCTCAAGAGGGCCTCCATGATCCTTAGAGCTGCAGCCCTCTTCTCCCAAAGAATACTCCACCGCTCCTCGTCATAGATAACCTCTGTGTATAGCCCTTCACCGCCGCCCCCTGAAACGCCCACGCTATTATAATATGGATTCAACTATTATATAGTCATACCCCCTGAGACAAGATCGGCATGACTAATGTCAGGGTCCATGTTTTTGTCTCAGGACTTGTTCAGGGCGTCTTTTTTAGGCAGAATGCTAAAAGGGTGGCTGACTCACTGTGTCTACGTGGCTGGGTTAGGAATCTCAGCGACGGCAGAGTTGAGGCGGTGATTGAGGGCCCGGAGGAGAAGGTTGCTGAAATGATTAAGTGGATGAAGAGGGGGCCTCCGCTGGCGCGTGTCGAGAAGATCGAGGTGATTCGTGAGGAGTATAAGGGGGAGTATCGGGACTTCAAGATTACCTACTAACCGTGATGCTAAGTTGTTATGGATGCCAAGGTGTCTAAGAGCATCTCAGGACCAACACCCTGCTCTATCCCAGCGGCCAGAGCAACCAGCTGGGCCACCTCCTCCTCGATGAGGAGGACGGTGGCTAGGGCGAGTGATGGCTCGTCAAATGGTCTGAGAAAGCATCTCTGCGCCCGTGCGAAGAGCATGCCCCTGTAGCCCCTCTCAAGTGTTTGGATTATACCTGTAAAAGTGTCAGCCTCACCGATAGGTGGTACGGATCCCCTTGGCATGACTGAAAATGCTTTTTTCACCTCTTCAACCGTGGAAGACTCGATCACGACCGACACTATAGGCCAGAGGGGCTTGTCTAAGACACTCTCAACCATGCCTCCTATTTCCTTAGGCTCCAGCCCCCAAACCTTACCCCGTAGAATTGCAGTGAGTATGAATCTAAGATAGATCGGAGTTACTAGATAGGATAGGCTACTCCTCCACCTCCTAGGAGTCTTTTTCAAAGCCTGCATCAGCCTATTCACATGCCACCTATCTATCTCAACCTCAATTGCCACGGGGTCCAAAACCTTCTCAAATATGGGCACTAAGATCTCGTCAGCCATGTAGTGCCTGATCACGGTCAAAGCCTCCTCAATACTCTCGGCGCCCAGCACCCTCGCTATTACGTCCCTAGCCCCTATCAACTCCTCAGCGTAGGGGTCAATTAACTTGTTAAGCTCCTCACCCTTGATACCTACATGGAGCGCGCGGATTATGGTTTTGAAGTTTCGGGCGGTATGGCGGGTATAGAGTGCGCTAAGCACGTAATTCTTCCTACTAAGAGTCATCAGAGTGTGGTGGATCTTTATTAGCCGTCTTCTGAGAGCGTGCTCGACCTTCAACGCCGAGTAGGGGGGTGTGATATGCTGCGCCTCCTGAGAGTATGGTGTAGCTTTGATGGCGTCGATGAACTCCGAGAGGGTTCGCGAAGCGGCCAATTCCTGAATAAAGGATCTCGGCAGCAGCATTCCTTTCCATGCATAGGCCTTTGCGAGTAGGTATGGCTGCAAGGGAGAGTTTCACCCAGTCGGTAGGAGGCTTTGGAGTACGAATCTGACCAGCTCCTCCTTCTTGGCGTTCAGCTGGGTCATAACTTGTTCCGCTTTCTTCCTGTATTCTTCTCGGATTCTAGCCCCCTCCTCCTGTGCAGCTTTGGCCGCATCCTCTAGCATGCTCTTCCTACCCTCTTCGACGATTTTTGAGAAAAGTGTCCTCGCCTCCTCTAGGTATACTTCGACCTCTCTAACTAGCTCTGTCCTCGCTTTCGCCACCTTCTCCTCGATCGATCTTAACCCCTCCTCAAACTCTTCAACAATCTTCAGCACGTCCTCCACCCTCTCCATCTCCAACACCTTACGTCCACCCCTGATATAACCCTTAAGAGGGTTGGAGGGTATTGGCAGTCGGGCTGAGAAGACAAGTTTAATATTTGGACCCGATTTCTCTCTCTGAGTGATTCATGGAGTACATCTATGCGGCACTCCTGCTTCACAGGCTTGGGAAGGAGATTAACGAGGAGAACATAGCAAGCGTCATAAAGGCTGCGGGAGGCACTGTAGACGAGGTTAGGGTTAAGTCGCTTGTCGCCGCGCTCCAGGGCGTCAATATAGACGAGGCTATTAGGTCTGCCAGCTACGCATCCCCCGTCGCAACCACCTCTCAGCCCGCGGCTGAGACGCCGCAGCAAAAGCCTACCGCAGAGGCTAAGAAGGAGGAGGCTGAGGAGAAGAAGGAAGAAGAGGCGCTTGCAGGGCTCAGCGCGCTGTTCGGCTGAAAGCTACTGATGACTATATAGGGCAGGCTGAGAGAGTAATTTCTCGGGTAGGGGTTGGAGTTCGGCGTAGAGCACTACGCGATAGATTATTTCGCGAATAGGGGGTATAGGAGGCGCCGCTGCAAATCATGCGGCAAATACTTCTGGACAATCGTTGAGAGGGAGACCTGCGGAGAGGCCCCCTGTGAGCCCTACACTTTCATAGGGTCGCCTCCGGTAAGCAGGCCCTACAGCCTCCAAGAGATGAGGAGGGCTTTCCTAGGATTTTTTGAGAGTAAGGGTCATAAGGTCATCGCCCCCTACCCGGTTGTACCGAGGTGGAGGAAGGACCTCTACCTAGTCTCGGCAAGCATAGTTGACTTCCAACCCCACGTGACTTCCGGCTCAGTCGAGCCGCCCGCAAACCCTCTAGTAGTCAGCCAGCCCTGCATTAGGATGGTTGATATAGATAAGGTAGGGGCGACGCTGGGGAGGCACCTGACGATCTTCGAGATGGGTGGAGCCCACGCCTTCAACTTCCCCGATAGAGAGGTGTATTGGAAGGACAGGACGGTGGAGCTTTGTGTAGAGTTTATGGGGGGTCTCGGACTGAGGGAGGAGGATACTGTGTTTAAGGAGGGTGTGTGGGCGGGGGGTGGGAACGCAGGCCCCTGCTACGAGGTAATACACAGCGGCTTAGAGATTGCCACGCTGGTCTTCATGAACTATAGGACTCTAAATGGTGTGCTGGAGGAGCTCCCAGTGAGGACGGTCGATACCGGATATGGAATAGAGCGGTTTACCTGGCTCGCGCAGGGAACACCATCCGCCTTCCAGGTAATTTACTCGGGGATACTCGACAGAGTTTCTGAACTGATCGACATACCGAACCCTGATGAGGAGCTCTTCATAAGGTATGCCAGATATTCGGCCTGGATTCAGCCCACATCAAGTCTAAGCCTAGCAGATGCGAGGCGTAAGGCGGCCGCCTTAGCAGGGGTGGATCTGGAGCGGCTTCAACCAGTCTTAGAGAGGCTAGAACAGTTTTACAAGATACTGGACCACACCAAGTCGATAGTATTTATACTTGCAGACGGAGTTGTGCCCTCCAACTCGAAGGTTGGATACCTAGCCAGACTCTTGGTGAGGAAGACTCAGAGAATCTTAGAACTGCTTGGGAGGAAGGATATGCTTCCGGAGCTTGCGGCCCTTCAGATCGACTATTGGGGAAGAGACTTTCCAAGACTCTTGGAGATGAGGGATGAAATACTCGAGCTCATCACCTATGAGGTCAAAAAGTTCAACGAGTCTATTGTACGCGGACTTGCACAACTGGAGAGAGAGCTGGCAGCCGTCAGCAAAAGTGGGCGGGAAATAGATGCCGAATACGTCGCTAGAATATATGAGGAAAGGGGTTTGACACCTGACCTAGTAGTATCTACCGCCAAGAAGTTGGGAATCAAGGCTCCAGCCATGGAGGAGGTTGAGGAGCGGATGATTAGTAGACACATAGAATCTCCCGCAAAGGAGAAGGAGGATGAGCGACTAGTCGAGGCCGCACAGCTTACGAAAGACCTCCCTAAAACCGAAAAGCTATACTACTCCGACCCATACGCCGCTAAGTTCACCGCAACAGTCCTAGCATCCACTCCCAAGATCGTCGTCCTTGACCGGACACTATTCTATCCCGAGGGTGGTGGCCAAGTAGGAGATACCGGAGTATTGAGGTGGCGTGGTCTTGAAGCACGGGTCACAGATACCCAGATCGTGGATGGTGTGATTGTCCATTTCATCGAGGGGGATCAGCCCCCTGTGGGAGAGGTGGTTTGGGGGGAGATAGACTATGGGCGCCGCCTAAGCGTCATGAGACACCACACTGCTACTCACATCCTTATCGGCGCTGCGAGAAGGGTGTTGGGCAGGCATGCCTGGCAGATGGGTGCGAAGAAGGAGGCTGAGTCAGCCAGACTCGATATTAGCCACCACGCACCACTGTCGAGAGATGAGATCTTAAAGATTGAGAGACTTGCAAATGAAGTTGTCTCTGAGAGGAGGCCGGTCAAGATATCTTGGCTGCCCAGAAGCGTGGCTGAAGACAGATACGGCTTCACTCTCTACCAAGGCGGTGAGGCTCCCCTCGGGCAGGTACGCGTCGTAGAGATAGAGGGGTGGGATGCCGAGGCTTGTGGTGGTACGCACTGCGCTAACACTGCAGAAGTGGGATTCGTAAAGATTCTGAAGGTTGAGAGAATACAAGACGGCGTGGTTCGGCTGGTCTACGCTGCCGGTCCAGCAGCCCACCGTTACGTGAGTGAATCGACTATAGAGCTGGAGAGCAGGTTAGAGACTGTTGAGGAAGAGATTAGACAGCTAAAACTCGGATACGGCAGGCTCATCGAATACTACCAGGAAACTGTATTGAAGGAATTTGAGCAAGCCTCTACCTCACCCCAACAGCTCGAGAGAATTGAGCGCGTAGTAGCCGACCTAGCAGCAAGGATCTGGTTCTACTCTAAAAGCTACCAAAAAGAGGAGTTACTCGGGAGTACGAGGCTAATATTCGACTTCAGACCAGTTACAAATGTTACATACTTCGCGTCTATGGCTCGGGAGGCTGTTAAGCATAACTCGCCGGCCGCAGGGCTTATAAGCGGTAGGCTAAAGACAGGCATGCTGATAGCTGCTGGAGTTAACCGCCAGCTCTCCAGACACGGCCTATCGCCGAGGAGCGTAGCCGAAAGGCTCGGCGCCGGGAAGATACGATATATCGACGACGAGGTGGTGGTCTTCGAGGTGGCGGAAAAAGATGTCAGAACAATCTACAACGATTTCAAGAGACTGATCGAGAATCTACAACCCTCTGAAGCGTAGCTGCCTCTGAGACGGCCTTTGCGAGCAGGATCTCTATAGTTTCCTTGGTTGTGTAGCCCGCTGCAAGAGAGACGCTAATGGCTGAGCGGTATGCCCTCACTATCATCGGAACAATTGTCTCTGGCGCCGCGTATCCAACCTCTATTGCAAGAGCTAGGGACGTGGAGTGGGCCTCAGAGAGCATCCTTCTAGTTCCTTCAACATCAATGGTTAAAAGCTCGGAAGGAATGATCAAGTCACCGTCAAAAGCTACAAGGAGGTTTATGCTTCGATAAACAGCGCCTATCTCTAGCTTTGCGAGGAGTGATGCCAGGGTTGGCTGGATCACGTCACCCTTTCTGGCAACGGTAGTTTCCCTGGCAATCCATATAGTCCCACCCTCTATTCTTGTGGGTATCTTGAGTTTCCCGAACTCTGAAAGTATGGGGCCAGGCTGCAGACCTGTGTTGATTGGCGGGACAACTACGTCTATATCCGCTGTCTCACCAGGCCTGGGTGGTGTGAGAACTTTACCTTTATCGAGCTCGAGTTTCAGGATGAAGGGGTTGATGTTGGTGAAGATGAGCGCGAAGGGTCTTTTCTCCTTCTCTATATATTCCGCTATTTTTTCTCTCCCAGCCTCCTTAGCCGCCCTTATCACCAGCGTCTTTCTAGCCGCCTTGATGACGGCCTGTCCCCTAAACTTGCTCCGGAAGAGGTGGATAAGATCTGCTGAAGACCTGAAAAGGTCTATAAAACCTATCACGCGGTAGGTCTTGAACATGTTCTTCAACTCTTCTACACGCTTGGCCTTGTACTCCCTCGGCCTCAGCAACAGAGCAGCCCTGACCATGACTTTTGAATAATGCTAATTTAGCCAACTATTTAAATTCCATCCAGCCCCCGTCAAGGTATGGATTGGGCAGCCTAGACCTGCTGAGAGAGAAGATTTTGAGGATCACATCCAGCCTCCCAAATCTTAAACAAGTGTGTGATAGGTGTCTTAGGACAGAGCGATGGGGTGGGAGCGTTGTCCTCATGGTCGTTGACGCCGCCTTGACCTCAAGTGGTCTAAGCTACTTCGATGTAGTGGTTCCGCGAGTGAAGTTCTTTTCGAAGAGATTCGTGGAAAAGGGAGAAGTTAAACATCTACGAGATCTCGCTCGCCTAGACATTAGGAGGGTTAGATATCTTTGGAGGAATACGCGGTCCTGGCAAGCCGCCAAGGACATCGCCGCGGCTCTGACCAGATATGGACGGGGTGATAGAGAGGCCCTGAGAATCTGGGCATCCCAATCAAGCCTTCATAATTGGAGGCGCGACCCTATAGGCTCCATAAACGGGGTTGGGCTCGTTACGTACCAGTATCTCAGGATGATGGGCGGGGTCGACACTTTGATGCCTGATAGGGTGGTGAAGAGGGTGGTAAACAGGCTACTAGCGGGTTCAGGCCTTAAACCATTTGAGAAGGATATGGAGTTCATCAAGGGCGTCACCGAGATTTGTGAGAAGATCGGTTTCCGGCCCACGGAGCTCTGCTGGATGAGCTGGCTAATTGAGGGCGAGGAGGACAAGATCAAGACACTAAAGGATCCTGAGTTGCTGCTGGAGATATAGGGGTTCCGCCACTCGATTATAAACCTATTAGACAGCAATTAGGTCGTTTACTAAGGATGTCTACTGTCATAGACTTGGAAAGAGGAGTTCGTGAGGTGCTGGAGAAGAGGGTGAAGCGGAACTTCACTCAAGCGGTAGAGCTTGTGATAAACTTGAAGGATGTTGATGTGAGTAAGCCCGAGAAGCGTTTCAGCGAAATGATAGAGCTGCCCCACGGGCTTGGCTCTGCCTCCAAGCGTATAGCTGTTATAGCCACTGGTGAACTTGCTCTCAGGGCGTCTAGGTCTCAAAACGTTGACAGGGTCTTTGAAAGACAGGAAATAGAAGGGTTGGTGGGGAATAAGAAGGCAGCAAAGAGGCTTGTAAGAGAGTTCGACTACTTCCTAATAGAGCCTCAGCTTGTCCCCGTGGCTGCGCGCGCACTCGGTGCAGCACTCGGAGGCGTGGGGAAGACACCTATACCAATACCGGCCAACGTGGATATTGACGAGTTTGCTGCGAGGTATAGGAGGACCGTTGTAGCTAGGGTGCGTAAGGTTCCGCAGGTAATGTGCATTGTGGGTACAGAGGATATGAGTGTAGATCAGTTATTGGATAATGCTAGGGCTGTGATCGAGAGGGTTGTTTCAAGACTTGAAAACGGGTGGGCTAACGTCAAGTCTATCGTCTTGAAGTTAAGCATGAGCCCGCCGATTAAGATTAAGCCTGAGAAGAAGAGGTAGCAGCGGAGAGCAATTCATCATATTTACCCATCCTGACCTCCTCTATAAACTCCTTTGGATCCTTTCCATCAATTGTTACTCCCATGCTTACACATGTTCCGGCCACGGAGAGCACTGCCGCCTTTAGGGAAGTAGCCCTTAGCTGCTCCATCTTCAGCCTCGCGATCTTAATTAGACCCTCCACTGAGAGGTCTCCTACAGGCTGTTTATGGGCTGTGCTCGACCCTTTCTCAATGCCCGCCTCCTTGGCGATGAGGGCTATGGTGGTTGGTACGCCTACCTCAACGCTGAAAGACTTAGTATCGGAGTCTACTTTCACGATCACGGTGACGTGCATGCCTTTGAACTCCGCGGTCTTTCGATTTATCTCCTCAATAAGCTGTAGTACATTAATTCCGAGTGGCGTGAGTGTAGGCCCTATAGGAGGGCCTGCAGTCGCTTTACCGCCCTCTACTACGAACTTATACGTCCTTTCAGCCACGCTTAATCCCCATTCAGAATCCACAATAAATACTTGAAAAATCTCGAGGGAGGGTTAGCGGGTCTCCTGCTGCTGCCGAATCGGCCTGAGTTGTCGAGCCGGGACAGAGATTGGGAGCGGATAGATACTCTCGGTTAACTCTATCGTGACTGAGTTTTTCTGCCTGTCGATGCGAAGCACCTTGCCAGTCACACCTCTAAGTGGTCCAGCAATAACTTCGACCATCTCTCCCTCGTTAATAGTCTCAATCACGGGCCTCTCGACAATATGTTGCTTTAACTCTTCTATAGAGACGGCTGTGATCGGCCTCGATTTGACATGCATCATCCCTTGGGTGAGGAGTGCTATTCGGTCCTTATCCACCCCCTCTATAAACACGTAACCCTTTAGCATTGGCAGAATGAATATCGAAGCTATATCCCCTGCCTCGATGTCAATCCTGTTTGAGAGTAGCCTTGCCACGTTCTTTTCCTGCCCCACGGTGGTTCTTATTGCAAAGATCTGAAACTTCTTCTCAGCCTGGCTCATCACACTCCACCTTGGAGGGCTATCATTAGGAACCTGACGAGAAAAGATATGACGCCAAGTAATAGCACCCCGATCAGGGTTATTCTCGCAAAAGTAAGGTACGTCTCTTTGGTGGGCTTTTGAGCGACCCTAAACACCGTAATGACTGATCTGGCGAACTCCTTAACCCCCATCTAACCCTTATCAGCCCAGTCCGCCTATATATGTTTAGACGCGCTTAGAGGATGCCGGCAAGCCTCACTAAGAGAACAAACAGCAGAATTACTAAACCTATAGCTACACCACTAATGTTGAGGTTGCTGCTTCCCGTCTGGATGTATCTGATCACATCCACTATCTTCTGGAAGCCCCTTGCTGCTGCATAGTTTATACCGTCTATCACCTTTTCCTCTAACCCCCTTCTTATCAGTGCTGCAAGCCTTGTAAACCCGTCCACGAAGATTATCTTGTACGCCACGTCTATGTAGTATCTATTTACTAGGACTGAGTGTATTGCAGACAATAGGGGGGCTTGGCGTACAGCCTCTGGACTCCAAGCGCGTCTTATGTAGAATAGGTAAGCAATGGTGAGACCTGTTGCAATCACTCCTGCTGAGATTGCGTAGGTTGCTGGGGGTATTTTGATTTCCTCGTGGATTCCAATAAAGTGGTGTAGGGCTTCCTCAAATGGTGGTAGACCCGTTAGGGTGAGTGCCGCTAGAATTATCAGTGGGGTTGTCATAGTCCTAAATGACTCGGCGTGGCCGTGTTGCCCTCCATGGTGCTTCATCTCCCCTAGGAAGACCTTGCTCAGCCACCTAAAGCTATAGATCACAGTTAGGATTGAAGCCGAGGCCACAAGCAGGAGTGGAATCCAAGCCCCCCTCTCCAGAAGTGCCCCGAGTATGATATCCTTGCTGAAGAAGCCGTTGAAAGGCGGGATGCCTGAGAGAGCTAACACGCCAATTGTAGAGGTGTAGAATGTAATGGGCATAACCCTTCTCAGCCCACCCATTTCATCGATATTGTTTGTCCCCAGATAGTGTATTACGACTCCGGATGCGAGGAAGAGGAGAGCCTTGAAGATGGAGTGGCTGACTATGTGGAAAACACCCCCGAACCACCCCGCAGCCGTCCCAACCCCAAGTGCAGCAAACATAAGGGCCAGCTGGCTGATCGTCGAGTAGGCTATAACGCGCTTAATATCGTTGGAGACGAGCCCCATGCTCGCCGCGAAGAGGGCCGTGAAACCGCCTATCGTCGCTATCATGGTATACCAGTCTGAGAGCTGTGCCGGGGTGAAATGCTCGAAAGGAACTATTGTAAAGCTGTATCTCGCAACTAGGTAGACACCCGCCTTCACCATAGTGGCTGCATGTATTAGCGCGGAGACGGGTGTGGGCCCTTCCATAGCGTCTGGGAGCCAGACGTGGAGTGGGAACTGTGCAGACTTTCCTATGGCTCCCCCGAAGGCTAGTAGGAGGATTAGCATTAAGAACCCCATGTCAAGATGTCCGGCCGCAGCCCTCTCCTCAATAGCTAGTCTGAGTTCAGTGAATTCTAATGTGTTAAAAACGGCAAATGTGATGAGAATGGAGGCGAAAAGCAGTACATCGCCGATCCTAGTTGTTACGAAGGCTTTGATAGCCGCCTCCCTAGCCTCCTTCCTGTGAACATAGTATCCGATAAGGGCGTAGCTACAAATTCCGACAATCTCCCATCCAATGTATAGGCAGAGCAGGTTTGACGAGGTGACTAGAAGCACCATGCCGCCTATGAAGAGTGTCATGAAGAAATAGTATCGGCCGACCCCTTCCTCATGGTGCATGTAGCCTATCGAGTATAGCATTATGAGGGTTCCTATTCCCGTGGCAATGAGGGTCATGATGACTGAGAGCGGGTCTAGGAGCATCCCAAGGCGGACGGAGCCGCCCCCTGGTAGGCCTATCCATGCAATATCTGTCTGCACACTCTTTCCTCCCCAGACTTTCGGCAATAATGAGATAGTTAGAGCCGCTGAGGTGGCCACTACCAGCACTGAGAAAGCCTCCCCCGCCCTCCTCGATATCTTAACAAGGCCGGGAATGAGGAAGGCGGCGGTAATCGGTAGCAACCAGATTAGCCACGCCTCAAGCATCATTAGAGACCACTAAGTGTCAGTATTTTAACCCGCTTATCCGATTCCATCTAGTCGTTGCTAGGACCTATAGACCTCTTCTAGGACCTGTCTGAAAGCCTCCGTATCCATTTCGGGAGTCAAGATGTGTCGGAGTACGTGGTTACGGTCCGCCACATAGATAACCGCGCTGTGACTGACGTAGTATGTGTCACCGCTCCTTACGGCCGACTCGTAGTCCTCAAGCCTCGCGGCACCATAGGCCCTCCACACCCTCCCCAATTCATCAAGATCACCGGTGAGTGCTATAGCCCTTGGATAATACTGTGAGACCCACCTTGAGAGCCTGTCAGGCGTATCCCTCAAAGGGTCAACCGATATGAAGATTACCGCGAATTCTTCCGACAGGGGGCCCATGCTTCTCAGAGACTCGGAGATTTTCCTCATGGCCAAGGGGCAGACGTCAGGGCAGCCTGTATATCCGAAGAATAGTATGACAGGTCTGCCAGCGACCTTGCCTAGACTAAAGATCTCATTATCTTGGTTTATGAGTGTGAAGTCGGGGAGGGGTCTGCCACTGACCATAACCCCACTGTGCGGCTCTTCAATAGGCTTTGTTGACAGTGCGATAAACAAAATAGTGATTGCGAACATCGAGAGTATCACTGCTGCAAAAAGGCGCGTCATATTCATTTAACTCTTAATTGTGCTCGTCCCCCTCGTCCAAGGCTGAGAACTGATACGACGACCCCCAGACCTATGAGGAAAGCCAGTAATGCTGTCAGATCTACAGTAGGTCCGGCGCCAGCGATTGCCGCGGCCTTGTACACAACTATTGAGCCCTTCATGTATGGGTGTATGCCGCATATGTAGTTATACTCTCCCTCCTTACTGAACGTATATGTGAATCTGTCAGCGTTTTTCAGCAAGTCTGATGCGAAGGTCTCAGGCCCGGAGACTGTGGCCACGTTGTGCTGGCCCGTGACCTCACCCGACCCAATGCTCAGGACGTCTTCATTCACCCAGACAACCTCCGAGCCGACTGGTACCCGTGCAACCTTGGGGTAGAAGCTGTTGCCCACAATCCTCACCACGATCGTCTGTCCGGGATAGAATATCACTGGTGTCCCTAAGTCCTCGCCGGTCGGCTCGAAGGGGGCTACAACCCTCTTGGCTCCTTGGATTTGCGAGGGCGGTTGCGGCCCTTGCGGCAGGATAAGGCTATCCCGCACGTTGTCGACCTTGGCTGAGAGATAGCCTGCGGCGCCCTTGAGTGTTTGGGTCCCGAAGGCGTGGGTCACCAGTAGGAAGTTCCCCTCGGAGGGCACCCGCCACTCTACGACATAAGAGTCTGTCGGCCCCACAGTAACTGTCTGCAGCCCCTCCTCAACGTTGTTTGGGTTGCCGCCGTGGTACACGTATTCCCATATCCCGCCCACTGCGTGGAAGCTGGCCACCAGATTCGGACCCACGTTTAGGAAATAGAACCTGACGTAGTCTCCTGGACGTGCCTTGATCGGCTCAGTCAAATATCGGAACACCCTTCCATTGAACAGTACATAGATAGGCTTACCATCTGTGAAGTCTTTTCCATTAGCGTAGACCTCGTGTTGAACTAGGAAGACCTTTATGTCCGGCTCTTTTCCAAGCCTTTCCTCCAGCCTATACTTTACCGTCTTTGGCTCAACAACTATCATCCCATACATCCCGGCAAGTGTGTGGGTTAGGATTCCATGGCCTCCCGGCGCGCAGTGATACATGTAGACGCCTGGGAAGTCGGCCTTGAAGACAAGCTTTCGCGACTCTCCTGGCGGGATGCTGCCGACGAAGAGGGATGTCTGCGTGTTTGCAGCATGTATGGAGGCGCCATGCGTGTACTTGCCCTCATTCTTGATCTCTATCTCAACCACATCACCCTCCTCCACCAAGATGAGAGGGCCCGGAACAGTGCCGTTAAAGGTCCAAGCCCTGAAGACAACGCCATCATCTATAAGGACGTCATTCTCCGACGTGATTAGGAGGAATCGCTTATTAGGAGTGGCACCAGGCGGCGGATTCCCTGGAACGTCAGCGTAAACAATTTGCTGCTGAGCATAGGCTGCCGCTGCTAGAATAGCTAAGCTGAGTAATAGGACGGTGCAGACGCTGCAGAATCTAGTCCAAGAACCTTCCATCGCATAATAATATAGCTGAGAAAGCATTAACCGCAATATGCAACACTGATTCCTCTTTCGCCGAGTTTTTTGCATATTTTTACATGCATTTGCGTAGAACTTTATAGAGCGGTCTACCTCAAAAACTTGTCGATGGGGGGAGGATTAAATACCTCACTCCTTATAAGGGGTCCAGATGACCAGCTACCCCTTTCGCACCCTAATCCTCGTTCGTAATACCGACTGTAAGGTTTGCCGCCTTCTCGAGATGGGTTTGATTGAGGGTGTTTTTAAGCAACTGAAATGCGGAGAGACCTCCTCCACCCATCTTATCCAGCTAACCCGGAGTGATAGAGGTGTGAAGAGACGGAATTTAAAGGCCCCGGGCTCCTCGGTATATCGCCTCTCAGGTGGACTCTTGCTTATCGAGTCGCCCAGCTGCTCAGCCTGTAAAGTAATCTCTAGGTCGCCATGCATACCGAGGCAGGCCATCTACATACCTAGGACCGGAATAATCTTTAATCTGATAACTCCAAGCCCAAGGGTTTCTAAGAGGATTGTGGAGAGGCTGTCTGCGGCAGGGAAAGATGTTGAGGTGGTGGAGGAGTCGAACCTCACACTTCCAAGGGTAATTACGCAGAAGCAGTATCTAGTACTTGTCACAGCCATGAAGATGGGGTACTTCAACACCCCGAGGGAGTGTACCCTCTCAGAAGTCGCAGCCGAGCTCGGCCTCTCAAAATCTACCGTGTACAGATACTTGAAGGCCGCCCTCAAGAAACTGGCACTGGAGGCGCTGCTCCAGTACGAGGCTATCCGTGAGCGCGGCAAAGCATCATTAATATACTGAAGCCCGATAATTTCACATTGTCATGAAGATACTGCAGGTCAGCGATATTCACGGGTCAAGTAGAAGCGCGGTAATGGTTGGAAGGAGGGCAAAAGAGGTAGGTGCTGACGTCGTACTTACGGTCGGCGACATCACCAACTTCGGCTCCCTAGAAGAGGCTGAAAAGATCTTATCAGCGATCGTGGAGGGGGCACGTGTACCTGTCCTCTTCGTGCCCGGCAACTGCGACCCCCCACAGCTGCTCAGCTATAGCCCCAGATCCCAAAACCTCGTCAACATACATGCCAAGAAGACCCAGATTTCAGAATATACATTCGTCGGGGTTGGTGGAAGTAAAACTACACCTCACAGAGGCACCTGGATTGAGTTTAGCGAGGAGGAGCTTGAGGAGATATTGACAGGCATAGTGGGCGGGGGCTTGGTGGACTGGGTTCTCGTCTCGCACAACCCTCCCACAGGAGTTGAGGTCTCTAGGGCCGGCTCAGGTGTGGACTTGGGGAGCGTCTCCATTAGAAGGTTTATTGAGCGTTATAAGCCTATTGTTGTATGCTGCGGCCACGTCCACGAGGCGAGAGGTATATCACAGTTGGGTGAAACACCTGTCGTGAACGCGGGCCCTGCGAAAGAGGGATACTGCGCCCTCATAGAGCTGCACGAAAGACACGCGCACGTTCACTTGGACACCCTCTAAATCGACATTTTTCTCGCCAAAGCCTTCTCAACCTGGCTCAGCAGAAATTGCGCTAAGTCTACCGGGTCGATAGGCCAGACATATATGATGGGCTTCCTACAGGATGTCTTCGCATGCTCAATGGCGGAGGGTATTTCTTCCTCAGAGTGGTGTCCTCCTCGCGTCAACATGACAGTAGCCACGACTATCACGTCAACATCTGATGCACAGGCATCTCTGAGGGCCTCCAGCAGTGTAGGTCTGCAGAATTCGTTGAAGGCAAACCACACTTGTTTGAATCTTCGCGTCCTTTTCAACTCCTCTGCTATCGCCAAGAGGCCGTAGAAGTACGGGTCGTTCTCAGGCGTCCTAGGCCTAGATACGATCTCCTCCTCCAGTAGTCGGAAACGCTCATCTTCAGCCTCCGTCCGTCTCTTCTCTAAGAGCTCAAAATACTCCCTAATAATGTGTCGAGGGAGATCTCTCGGCGGCTCGCCATGCCCCACTAAGATTAGTCCAACACTGGGGACCATATCCTGCCCCAAGCCACCACCTTCCAGCGTCCTGCTTAGCTCGGTGTTGACTCGTAAAGCTGCTCCGCCTCCTCAGCCTCGATCCTTTCGGCCTCCTTCAACATTTCGTCAGTCACCCCAATCTTCTTCAAGAGGTTCTTTATCTGGGGAGGCTCTCTATCGGCGAGCTCGGCTGAGAATTTCGCTATCTTTGGGAGGTATCGGGCGTATATGTTCAGCCTCTTCTTCACAGCCTCCCTCTTCTCAAGTCTGCTTAGATAGCCTCTAAGGAATCTGGCGCACTCTCTTACCGCAAGTGTCAGCTCTCTCTCAATCTCAGGCCTGTCAGCTATTGCCTCCTTCCCCACCGTCTTGTAAGGGATTTTGGGTGAGCAAATACTCGTTATAACCGCTAGGGGGGCCTGTCTCGGCACCTTGTATGCAGCCCAGTCGATCTTCTCAGATATCACCTTCCACGAAACATCCGCCCTCTCATCGTAGAGCAATGGTATCTTATTTGCGAAGCGGTACAGGTGTATATCTTCCGTGAGCGGTATTGTGCCGCCCCACGCCACAGCAACCTCCACGATAAAAGGTATCCCTGAATAGCTTGAAGGGGGTCTCTGGACAATATGATAGAACTCGGGCTTGAAAAGGGCTTTTACACCAGCCTCGAGGAAAGAGACTCCCACTGGCGAGAGGGAGGAGGTGTCTGGGGCCCTGAAGCCTTGGTAGTTCTTCATCACATTAACGAGTTGGGCAACCTGCTCATGCGTCAGATCCCGAGGCCTCGTATGGGGGTCTATACCCGCGAGCTTCAGCACATCCATCGCGGTTTTCTCACCAACCCTCTGGAACTCCTCGATAAGCATTCTTAACACGCTCCTAGCCTTGGTGTCTGCCGCAATCCTGCCTACCGTCTCAGCATCCACTCCCTGTGGGTGTGGCTTGGCCTCTCTGGGTGGCTCGGGGACCTGTTCAGTTACACGCTTAAAGAAGTAGAAGCGGCCTTTAGGGTCTATGAAAGAGATGTTCGAGTGAGGATTGATGAGAGACGTCATCTTGAGATATTCTACTATCTTGGGCTTACTCGTACTATAGTCTGCCTCCAGTGCGAAGTCTACGATTGTTCCACGCCAGCCATCCTTGTTTTCGATCACTTTTTTATTGATTATCCGAGGCTCGTTAGAAACGATGTCAATCATTAACTGGTACTCGTATATTTTCCCCTTCCCGCGGCTAGATACTATCCTGAAGGGCCTGTTAGTAGTTATCTGCCCGTATAGTAGAGCCATTGTCCCTCCAACCCCGAAGGTCCCCCTAGACTGCTTGAAGCCATATTTACTTCCGTAGAGGATTGTTCCAAAGGCCTTGGGAATGTTTTCACCGTCCACACCTATGCCATTATCCCTGACAATCAGACGGTATATCTCGTTTCCACTCTCACCCTCGCCCCCCTCAGCCGTTAGCTCGATCGAGATCTCGGGAAGTATTTTCCCCACCTCGCATGCGTCGAGAGAGTTTTCAACAAGCTCCCTGATACTCATGTATAGAGATCTTGCAGGACTGCTGAATCCCGCGATATCTCGGTTACGGTAGAAGAAGTCGGCAGGCGAGATCTGCTCGAACTTTACTTCAACCATCTATCATTATTTTCTCCGACCTCCTAATAGACTCATGCCCATTAGAGGAGCGGAGATCATCCCTAGTATTATAGGTGGTCTCAGCCTTTTGGCGGGGCATGGGCCGCTCAGTAAAAGCGCGTGAACTTCCTCTTCTGGGCGTAGCCGTCTAGGAACTTGTATACAGAACTGTGCGGGGCTCCGTTAATTAGCATCTCGACCGCTTCTCTGGCGGCCTCTACGTCCCTTATATGCCCGATTATGGCTACAGTGTCTTGACCAATCGAGACATAGACGTGGGCCGTCTCCTCAATTATTCTCCGAGTCTTCCCTCCCGAGCCAATTATCCGCGCCTTAATCCTCGTAATGTCCTCCTTGTCTTTACCGGTATAGTTTGTCAGGTCAATAACTGCTAAGGTCATATCGTCTTGTGCTAGAGTCATAGCCCTGTCTGGGCTGAAACCGAATCCTATTGCCTCTACTATGTCCCTCGCCTTGAAGAGGTTTACCGGGTCCCAGTTTTTAGCGTCTTCTGGCTTCGGAGTTATCTCCACGATCCCCTCCTTCGAGTCTATTTTCAGCGACACGCCTAGCCTTTCCTCAATCTCTTTCTTGACGCTCCCTCCAGTTCCTACCAGCACTGCAACCCTCTCCAAGGGTATACGCGATATGAACCGAGTCTGGGGGCTCGACAACCTCTATCCCGCCACGTTGAATCCGTGTATTCGGTGCCTGATAGATTTATTCTCCAGCCTCTAGAGATTCCTTCCCTTCCTCGGCTGTCGACCGTTCTACTGGGTGCGGCATGGCCTCTTGTATTTTCCGCCTTATGGCGACGGGGTTATCCTCAACGCCCAAAAGCTCTGCAAAGAGCTTTGTAGTCTTCAGCAAGGAAGTGCGACCTTTCTTCTCCATCTCGACTAACCCGCGCTCAACCAGCTCTCTTATCTGGGAATAGGCCCGGCCCCCTCTAACTGCCGCCACCGTAGATTTGTCAACGGGCTGGTGGTAGGCAATAAATGAGAGCGTTCTGAGAACCCCCACACCTAGGACCGTCTTACCCACATGTCTTTTTACCAGTGCAAGCCATTCAGGCCTAACATGCATCATGAATCTCTCCCCCCTAAACTTGGAGATTGTGAAAGCCCTTCCAGACTCCTCATACTCCCTTCTCAACTCTTCAAGGACTATCTCCACGCTTTTCCTACTCTTCAAACCAGAGATCAATCGGAGCCTCTCCAGTGTTAGTGGCCTGTCGCTCAAGAAGAGCGCTGCCTCTATTATGGGCTTGGCGAGCGCCTCGCTACGCCCCTCGACCTCACGCTTGGCCTTCTTGGACATTAGTCCCCCTCCACCTCAAGAGTATACGGCCTGTCTTCTCGTCCTCGTATAGCTCTACCATACCCCTACCAGCGACGATGAGTAGGAAGATAAATCTCCTAGCGGCTTCAAGCCTATTCACCCCTCGGAAGAGCTCAGCTAGTGGGAGGGTGTCTGCTTCGGAGAGGAGGCTTTCGAGGAATTTTATGAAGTCTTCAACCTCCTCCTCAATCTTGACTAGATATCTGTCCAAGTTTATGTTGGTTTGCAGCATGTTAGTTGTCGTAGGTGTGGGTGTTGCAGACTCCATGACGGCTCTCAACGCGCTAACTATCTCTAGGATGGTTGTGGAGAGCATCCCGGGTTTAACTGGTATGTCTATTAATGGAGGTACAATCAGGTTGGGCTTCGGCCTCTCCTCAGACTCCCTCGCGGGCTGGAAAAGGTGCTCCGACCTCAGGCGGTGGATATATGAGGCCCCCCAAAGGGCTACACCCTCCTGCGGGAGTGTAAGCTGCTCGGAGGAAACCACCTCTCTGAACTGCGAGAGGAGTGATAGGAGGTTTAGCCGAAGTATGATGGGCTTACTGAGCAGATGAACTGCTAAAAGTATGTGCCAGTCAATATCCTCAGGCTTGACTTTCCTCGAGCCTCGTGACAACAACCCTAGACTCACCATCCTGATTATAGACTCCTATAAGCTGGTCACCCTTCTCAGCGATAACATCCTTCAGACTGACAGCGATGACCTGTGCCCTCTTGGAGAACTCCTTCAAGAGGGCCGCCAAATTCTTGCTGTAGTTCGCATCCATGTGGGCGTCCACCTCATCCATTATTAAGAAGTCGGCTGGGGTTAGACCCTGGAAGGCCATTAAAAGGGCCACCGCAGCGACCGACTTTTCGCCCCCGCTAATACTCCTCGAAGGCCTCGGGGACTTACCGGGAAAAGCGACAACCATCTCAACCCCTGATTGCAAGGGATTTTCCGGGTCTGAGAACTCGAGCCACGCCGAGCCACCAGTTAGAGCCGTGAAATATCTCCCAAACCCCTCAGAGACCCTGTTGAAAGTCTTCATAAAGACCTCTAACTTTTTCGCATCAAGCATCTCCAATATCTCAAGTATCTTCCTCCTCTCCTCCTCAAGCAGAGCAACATTCCCGGAACGACCCCTATACTCTACTATTTGCTCCGAATACTGCATAGACGCGAGTTGGTTCACCATTCCAATTTCGCTCAACTCGACCTCTAGCTCCTTCTCGATGTTTTCCTTAAGCTCGCGGGGGAGTAGCGACAAATCTTCTAGGGGAGGTTCAGTCATCGAGGATAGCCGCTCAAAAATAGAGCTCCTCCTCATGCTCAGCTCTACACGTGCCACTGCTAAGTTTCGAGCCCGCGACTCGATCGATAGCAGCTCTGCCCGCCCCTCCTCAATCCTGTTCTCGAGGACCACCAACTCCTCGCTCAGGGCTCCCCTAACTTTAAGCAGCTCAGAAACCCTCCTCGACAATTCACTTAACTCGTCACTCTTTTCTGAAGATTTTTTCCAAGACTCTAGGTAGAGCCTCGCATAATGGATTAACCTTTTCTTAGACTCCTCAGCCTCCCGCCATAGCCTCTCAACATCCCTTTCAGCTTGCCCTATTCTAATGACCAGTTGGTTACGTCTATTCTCAATCTGGCTTAGCCGGTCTCTGAGAGACCTTACAGTAGTGCTCACTTCCCCAACTCTACGCTCGAAGGCGTTAATCTTGGAGTTTAGGTCTTCTAGCTGGTTCTGGAGCGTCCCGGCCTCCATAGCTTCAGGCTCTTTAATCTCGTCAACCCTCTTCCTAACCTTCTCAAGATTCTCAATTAGGTGGTTACGAAGGCCTTCGAGGTTTGTCAGCTCTCTTCTTAGGCGTTTGATTCTCTCTGTCACCTTCTTCTCCTCCTCTCGTAGCTCTTCCAGCCTCTGGGACAGGCTTCTTATACGCGCCTCAACCTCACGTCTCTGAGCAGTGATGTTCATGATCTCCTCCTCGACCAGTCTATACTCTTCCCTCAACCTGCTGAGGGTGGCTGCACATCCCGCTCCAACCTCCTCAACAGCCTTGAAGGTCGCCTCTACCTCGGCCCGGAGCCTATCCAACCTCTTCTTCAAACCCACCTGTGCGAGGGTCATGAATACTCCATATCCATTATAGTGTATGCCGTCCTGAGTTATGGTGGGCTGTTCCCGCTCAGGAAAGCCATCACCACTTAGCACATGCCTTGGAAAGATGGAGTGGAGTATGCCTCTTAGTTTTGTGTTTTTCCCCGCAAGGGTGCAGGCTAAGCATTTGGGGCTGCTGCAGCCCCTTTCATCCTTCCCCCCGAGGCTTATCACCGACAGCTTAGCCCCCCTAGCGGCTGCAACCTTAGCGAGGGCCAAGGCGAGTCTATCCTCCTCGACGATTAACGCGTCAAGATAGTCTAGAATGTATGTTGAGAGCTCTGGATGTTGAGGGTTGAGACTCTGGATATAGTCCCTCAGCCTAAAGAGTTTGAAGTGGCTTGGAGATGGACTATTGTTAGACTTGTAGCCTGAAACTTCACCTCCGCCTACAGCCGCTGAAGCACCCTCAACCTCCGCCCTCAACTTCAACAAATCCTCGACAAGCCCCTTGACCTCCCCGTCCAAGGCCTTGTAGACACCTATCCTTGTGGAGAGCGCTTGTAGATCGCTGTTTAACTTGGTTAAATGAGTGCCTAGGTCCTCAAGCGCTACATGACTACGGTCAAGCTCGGCCTCAACAATGCTTCTATCAGACCTAATCCTCTCAAGAGCCTCTTCATCTTCTGTGATCCTCTGCGAGATTTCGCCTACTCTCTGTTCAGTCAAAGCTATTTTAGCCTCTATCTGGCTTAACTCTTTCATCAAGTTAGATCGCTGGGCTTCAACTGAGGCAATCTCATCCCTCCACTTCTTCAATGAGTTTAGTAGCCCTGATCTCCGGTCTTTAAGATCACTCAGGTGATGTTCCAGTTCTTCAAGCTCACTTAGGTGTTGCCGGTAGCTTTTTTCAACTTCTGCATATTCCTCTTCAAGCATAGTGATTTCCATCCTCATTGCTTGGATACTTTTCGAGGACTCGAGTATCTCTTGTTTCAGCTTCGAATATCTGATACCCTCATTCCTGATGGATGATTTAAGTGGCTCGAGAGATGCTCCTTGGCCCTGGCTCATTAACCTCATGCCACTTATCCTCTTTTGAATCTCGGCTAGCTCCGCCTCTACGCTCCTAGCCCTCGAGAGCTTTTCTAGCCTCTCCTTTAGGAGGTTTTCCACGTCACGAGAGACCTTTGCCCTCTCCGCCTCGAGTGAGTGCTCCTCATTCTCGAGGGATAAGACTTTAGCATCCAGTTCTTTGAGTTCTTCCAAAAGCTTTTGCCTCTTCAGCTGTGAGAGATACCGTGAGACGAGCTGGTTTCTAGATAGCCTGCTCATCTCCAGCTCTAGCTGCTTTACCCTGCCTCGTAGCTCACTGAGGCCCGCACGTGCAATGGCTACATTCTTCTCAGCAACCTCAAGCTCCTTCATAGCCTCTGCCTTGCGGCGATCAAACTCGGAAACCCCTGCAACCTCGTCTATAATTTTCCGCAGCTCTTCCGGGCTTTTTTCAGCGATGCTCAGGACTGCACCCTGGGTTATGATGTTGAACCCGCTCGGCCTAATGTTTGCCGAAGCTAAGATGGCTAGGAGCTCATTCCTAGAGACCGTCTTTCCATTAACTCTGTAGACGCTTTCACCACTGGTCAGAATCGTTCTGGATATTGTCACCTCATCAGTATCTAGGGGGAGGGCCCTGTCCGTGTTGTCCAGCGCCAGGGTCACTGTTGCTTGGCCTAGACGCCGGCCATTATTCTCGTGTATAAGGTCAGAAAGCTTACCAACCCTCAGCGCGTTATTGCTCAGCTCCCCGAGGCTAAACTTTATGGCGTCCAAGACATTGCTTTTACCGCCGCCATTAGGTCCTGTAATGACTACGAAACCCCTCTCAGGCTTTATAACGACTCTCTTAGGACCAAAGGACTTAAAACCCTGAATCGTGATTCGCTTGATGTAAACCATTATCCGTTTTTCGTTATTGAATGATGCGGGTTTATATAGACATTACTCAAATCCGCGGAAAGAATATTATCGGTCGCTTGAAGCTGGTCTAGCCTCTACCATACACGTACTTGTAGTGCGTCCCGAAGATGTCCTCAATCCTCTTTCCGACATCCTCAGGCTCCACGTAGATGTCCATCAGTGTTTCCAAGTCTATCTCTTTCTCTCCCCGCCTCTGCCACTTGTTCTCGAGCATATGCCTCATGCTCCACCGGACCTCGGAGACGTCAATCTGGCTTATGACCGGCTCAAAGAAACCCATAGCAATCAGCCTAACCGCCTCCTCTTGGCTTAAACCCCTAGTCATCAGATACCAAACGTGGTCTGGGTCTACCTGACTCACGCTTGCCGAGTGCGTTGCCTTAACATTGTCACTCTCTATCTCAAGGCCTGGTATTGCATCTGCCCTAGCGCTCGGGCTGAGAAGCATAGCATGCTCCGCCAAATAAGCACTGGTGTTCTTTGCACTCCTCTCAATCTTAATGATACCCTTAAAAATTATTCGCGAAGTGTCAAGCCCCAAGCCCTTCACCATCACCCTGCCCGTCGTTCCCTCACCTTTATGAATCAAGTTTGCTGTCACGTCGAACCTCTGAGACCCAGAGGCCATTGTTACCTCTAAAGTATCGGCACGAGCTCCGTTACCTAACAATACGTTGTCGACATGGGATTTGGTGACCCCTCCTCCTAGGTTTGCACCAATCCATGTCTGGGAGGCATAGTTCATTATATATGAGCGTCTATATATCGCCACCTCTGTATTGCTTGAAAGGTTGTTGAAGAGGGCATGCTTTACTGATGAGTTCTCCCCCCCGAAAACTGCAATGATGTGTCCCACAAAGGACTTCTCACCCACCCCAGATGAGTAGTGCTCCTCCAACACCGATACTCGTGAGTCGGCCCCAGCATAAACTAGCGTGACGGCGGAGGTTAATCCCTTATCTTCTCCAGTTAGCCAGATGAGCCTTACCTTCACGTCTTCACCCAGCTTATCGGGAATATAGACTACCATGCCTGAGTTTATCGCGCTGTAGATTAAGCCCACCAGCTTATCCTCCTCCGGCCTGATGCAATACTCTGTCAGCATCTTCTTAACAAGCTCGGGCCTACGTCTTAGGGCATCCCAGAGAGTTTCCACCACAACACCTTTCTCAGCCAGCTTATCTGGAATATTTACTGTAACAGTTTTTCCTGTTAGGTGGATTGCAACCGGTTCGTCATGCTTCTCTAACAGTGGTGTAAAACGCTCGGGAAGTCTATCATCCCTCGAACCCCCTATGGATCTTATCCACTCATCATCTATTGACAGCTTCTCATGGTGTTTGACGTAAAGAGGGTTGGTGACATATTCGAGGCTCTTATAGCTTTTAAGCCCCCTGACCCTCAGGCTTTCAAGTAGCATCTGAGACTCCTTTGATTCACCATCCTTAGACATGTTCCAGGATAATTTTTCGCCCAGCCCTATTTAAGTTAAGAACAATTAATCACTCTAGGCTATTTTTCTATCCGAGCCCTAAGAAACTCCGGTAGAACACCTTTCTGCGCTAGGCTGAGGGCCTGATTCTTCGTAAACCTCCACCATATGTCGCCTCGCGTGTCCCTCTGGAAGTCCCAGGGGCTGACAAGGACGAGGTCGCCCTCCTTCACCCATATCTTCCTCTTTAGCTGACCTCGAATCCTACAGAGCCTCTGCTTACCATCCGAGCAGTCTACGATTACCTTGTCATACCCAACCATCTTCGATATCACTCCGTATACGTCGTCTGGCCCAGGCTCAGGCATATTCTCCAACTCCTTGGGCTCAGCGATTATCTTCCTTTTCCCCACGGTCATTATATGCGCAGCCTGCGATTTAAAGATGGATAAACCGCCCCCCTCTCCGAAACTTTAACAACGCAGAAGACATTCGACCGTCGCGAGTCTAGGTACGTCTAAAGACTTATAACGGTCGACTAGGGACAGAGTCTTGGCTGGGGTTTTCGGCGGACTGGGCGAATACTTTATAGTCGACCCCCAAATTATGAGGCTGGTGGGCATTGTTTTCGTCTTTTTGGCCCCCATCCCGACGATCGCACTGTATTGTGTAGCCGCCTCGATCATGCCGCGGAAGAAGGATGGCTATCGCAGCTCTTCTCCCTTGTCGTTGGCCTCAAACCACTTATCATAGGAGTCGGGATTATAGGCTCAGGTCTACGAAGCGGCTCGTTTGGCGTCTCCCACTACTTCCAGTCCTTTTTGCGAGTTTATTCTGCTTGCTAGTGGCCATTATTGGTCTGGGATATCGGTTGGTGAGCTGAGGAGAATCTAGACCTCTCCCTCGATTACTTCACCCTCCCCCCGCGCCACTTCTTAGACCATAAACCTTATTTTACACAATTTCCAGTACTCGGATAATGCTGCTTGCACCACCCGCTCCGGCGGAGTTTATCTACGTGACCGCCTTATTTGCTTGGGTGCTGTTTGTAAGCCACTATGTCTGCAAGAAGATTTACAATACACTCTTAAGGAGAGGGTATGAGCACAATGTAGTCGTTTACTACAATAGGAAGATAATCCACATCTTGGCTGGGGGGCTGGTCTCCGTCCTTGTTCCGTTCCTGTTTAAGAGTTTCATATTAATCGCTATACTAGTCGCAGTCCTTGCGGTCGGAAACTACCTTCCTCACCGGAGTGGAAAGATATGGTATTGGTACCAGGTTAAGGAAAACATGTATGAGGTCCACTTCATATTGATGTGGGGTTTGATGATGGGCTTAGGATTTTTCTTAGGCAACTTAACTATCGGCGTGTTGCCCATCCTCTTCATGAGCATCGGCGACGGTATCACTGGGATCGTGAGAAATATGATCTATCAACGGCGAACAAAGTCGTGGTGGGGGAACTTAGCAATGGCCCTCTTCTGCATCCCCGCAGGCTTCCTTTCGCTAGGGGTTTCGGGCGCTGTGGCAGGAGCTGCCGCCTCGATCATAGAGAAACTCGAATTCAGATGGGTTGACGATAACATCACTGTTCCCCTCGTCTCGTTCATAACACTCTTAGCACTACCTATAAGCGGGGTTCCGGTCCTCCTTTAAACCAACTATTATCCTCTATCGCCCTGTGTAAAAAATTTATTTGGGTGCATGGATGTATCATTCGGAGACTCTGATGTCTTACTGGATGAAGATGCATAGGTCGTTGACGGGCGAGGTAGTTGTCGCTGTTTGTGACTCCGAGCTGTTAGGATTGAGGTTAAAGGTTCGTGATGGATACGAGGTATCTGTCAGCCCCGATTTTTACATGGGTAGGATGGTTGATTGGGAGGGGGTTAAAAGAGCCATAGAGGGGGCGACAATCATAAATTTGTTGGGGAATGACGTGGTTGCAAAGGCTATATCTGACGGGCTGGTTTGCGAGTCAGCCTGCATCGAGGTCGGCGGAATTAAACATGTCCAGCTCTTCAGATAGTTCCACTCGTCAGAGTAATGAATTCCTCAACAGTCCGCAGAATCCTAGGCCTTTCACGGCCACGTATAGATAATATCTTCTCCTCAAGAGCACTTATCGCTTCAACCCCCTCCAACACGCTCAGCTCAATCTCGATTACTCTACTCTCGCGCGGCGCGAGGAACTGGAGTGTTCCGAAACGCCTCTCTACGTCTCTCCCTAATACGAGAGCGTTCGCCGGCTCGATTCCTAGCACATATGTCCCCTCACCCATCATCTTCCACTCTATTAGTCGGTTTAGGCTCGACTTTCTGAATCGGAGGACTGCGGCCAAGCCGTTGTAGAGCCTCTTATTTACGAGGGCTGCGTATGCGTATCCGTCAGGGTCGGTGGCCAAGTCGTGGAAGTAGACTCTCTCCCTATATCCTTGTTGGGGGTCTTCGAAGCTGTCAAAGTATTCCGCTCCTTCAGCGGCGTCGGCATCTCTAGGGACGACGAGGCGCGAGGTTGATACTAGTCTCGAGTCCCTGCTTAGGAGGGGGTATCCGAAGTTGAAGTGGTATAGTATCATGAAGGGCTGTGAATACCATCCATTGTTGACGACTGTATCCCTTATCAGGATCCGGCTCTCTCCGAGTCGTGCCTCTATTCTTCGGTGGAGGGAGATGTTGGGTTCAAAGACCTTTACCTCTCTTACCTCCCCTTCAATCTCAAGAATGTAGTCGTCTCCTTCCCACCTGCCCCTACAGACCTTCAGCCTCGCTGGAATATATGATACCCGTCCATGTAGCCCCAGTTGTTCTCCCTCATCAACAGTAGGTCTGCCGAAGTATGTTAGACCACAAGTTGTGAGAGCCCCTCCGAAAAACCCTCTCAGCCAGTTTAGGCCCTCAGGTTCGTAGAATGCGGGTGACTGTATGCCGGTCGGGCTTATCCATGCCAGTGGTATTCCCTTGTACTCTAGGTTAGCGATGTCGAGTGCTCGGTCGACCACTATGGTCGCGTTTAACAGTCCAGTCCTGAGATTGATGCATCTGACACCGCCCTCCGGCCCATCTATTAACTTGAAAAGAGTTAGCCCACCTACCTGTGATACATCGCCAACATACCTCTCAAGTCTGTCCCTGTTGAGCCGCTCACCGAAAAGGGTGGCCACAAAACATTGAGGGGCGTGGTGGCTATATTTTTTACCCACTCCGCGTTTTCCCCAAGGCCTTGTAAAAGGCGTCTATAGCATCTCCCGTTGAGCATCTCTGATATCCTTGTGAGCTTAGAGTTTCTGATAGTGCGGCAAGTGTTGGGATGAGGAATCGGGGGCTGGCCGTGTAGCCCATATGTCCAATCCTTATCGCTGTCTCTTCGGTCGCAGCTATCCCCCTGCTAATCATGATTCTATAGTCGCGGAGCATCTTTCCAACTATGTGCTCAATCTTTCCCCGGAGTTCGGGAGGTAGCTCTATCGCGGTTATTGTAGGAGAGGCGTATTCCTCGTTTCTGCTTACCAGTCCCAGCCCCATGGCCTTGGCCGCAGCCCTGAAGGCCGCGGCCATCCTACGGTGCCGCTCGTACCTTTTCTCCAAACCCTCCTCTATCGCCACCTCCGCCGCCACCTTCAAGGCCAAATAGGCATACGTGTTGATCGTCGTAGGGTATGGGTGGCCATGGCTGGCCCAGTTCCTCCTATACCACCTCCAGACCCGCAGGTTCGTCATCCAGCTGGCAGGATGCACAAGTCCCCGCTCCACCCTCTCCCACACCTCACCGCTTATCGAGACTGGCAGAGCTCCAGGAATCCCGCTCAAACACTTGTTAGGATACCCGACACAGACATCTATACCCCAGCCATCAACATCAAGCTCGGCTCCCCCAAAAGCCGAGATAGAGTCGACAACGGTAAATAGCCCGCGCTTCTTCGCTATCTCAACATACTGGGGGATTGGGTTCAGTACACCGGTGGCCGACTCGTTCTGCACGACTATCAGCGCGACCGCGTCGGGGTTTTTGTCCAGACACTCTTTGAGCGCCTCTGTGGAGACGATGTATCCGGGGGGAGAGCTGAGCGTCACAACCTCCGCTGCACAGTAGCTGGCTATCTCTGCAAACCTATCACCGAAGAATCCATTGGTCAGGGCGACTACCTTATCTCCACGGTTAGCCACGTTGACAACCCCCAGCTCCAGGCCGAGACATCCGGGCCCAGGCATCACTATAACCTCGTTTCTTGTCCTGAAGATCTTCCTAACAGCCTCCTCGACTTCCCAGTATATCTCACCCCACTCGGAGCCGTAATGCGGGTAGAACCTACCTGTCAAGACCTGCCTAACCCGTGGATGCAGCTCAGATGGCCCTGGAATCATTAATACAGGATCTTCAGACCAGTACTGGCTCATCACCACATATTGTCCAAATATTATGATAAAAATCTCGCTTCAATCAGGTAAGGTCGCTGAGATCCAGCTCGCCGCGCTTCAGGAGCCCGAGGAAAAACTCCGCAGTCTTCGCTACTCCTTCCCGTGCAGGAGTCTTCTTGAGGGGGCCTAGATCCCTCTCTGTCTCAGAGTCGTCCAAGTAGGCGGGAATGGGTAGGGGTTTATCCTCAAACGTTATGAGCCCGCTTACGCCCGTGGCCTCCTCTATAAGCTTCACAAGCTGTGCGACGCTTATCACGTCTCCCCGGACGTTATAAACTCGGGCCCCATCTAGGTCCTTAATTGCAGAGACGGCAAACAGGTGCGCCACATCCTCCACATACTGCATATCTATCAAACCGCCAAACCTTATCCTGTAGGGCCTACGGGCTATAGCTGCCTTTATAGCTCGGGAGGCGTCAGAAGTCACACCGACATCACGCCCATAACCGTAGACTACCTGTGGTCTAAGACCGACACTTGGAATGCCAGATTCATGCCAATAGGCGTTTGCTGTCAGCTCGTTGCATACCTTGTAGGCGCCATAATGGGTTGTAGGTTTTAGAGGTGCGTTAACCGGTACTGGGCCTTTACCGTAAAGCTCCGGGGGCCCGAAAACGGCGGCCGAGCTCGCATAGACGACACGTCTAACAGTGTCGCGATTCTTTTTAGCCGCCTCGAAGACCCTTAAAGTGCCTATCACGTTCACGAGCGCCCCCCTCACAGGATCTGCCCTACATTGGGGGATCTGAAAGGCGGCTAGATGGATTATAGCGTCAATACCGTAGCTCTTAACTATGTTCTCTATGAAGCCCTCCTCAACAATATCGCCCCTAACGAATGGAAGCCTGTCAGCCCCGTCAACAACATATCTAAGCCTGGTTAAGTCGCCTGAAACATCGGTCAGAACCACCTTCTCGCCCAGCTCTAACAGCCGCCTCACAGTCCACGCACCGATGAAGCCACACGCACCAGTAACAAGTATTGGCATCGAGCCCTCATACTATCAAGCACATTCGAGAGGATTTAAACAGTACCGTGGAAGACAGAGCGGTCCAGCAGTATGGCTTCGGGGGAAAACTCGTGGAAATAAGCCCCGGGCGGGGTTTGAACCCGCGACCTGCCGCTTACAAGGCGGCCGCTCTACCTGGCTGAGCTACCGGGGCAGCACTTGATACCCTGATACTCCTCTATTTAGCCATCAAATTAAGGGTTACATAGTAATCTCAGTACCTGCTATGTCGTGATAGAGGAGGTTCTGAAGAGCACCATCGTCCTTTTTGTGGTTGTGGACCCTGTTGGGAATATTCCGATACTCATCGAGCTTACCCGTGGTCTCAGCTCGGATAATCGTAAAAGAGTTTTCAATCTCGCTACAATGGTTGGGTCTGCGCTTCTACTCCTCTTCGCCTTTGCGGGACACCAGATCCTCTCACTCTTTAACGTCTCCCTTCACAGCTTTAAGATTGCTGGTGGGATCCTTTTCCTCTTTCTATCCCTTCAAATCCTAGTCTATGGAGGTGAGAAGCTTCTAGCAAAGACCGGAGATGTGGGTGTTTTTCCCATAGGCTTCCCACTGCTCGTAGGACCAGGAGCAATAACCACGACCATGATAACCATAAACACGTCAGGACAGCTCGTGGCAATCACTTCTGTGTTAATAGTGATGCTCTTAAGCTGGATCACTCTCAGAAGCATAGAGACTCTCCACCGGATTTTGGGAAAGGTAGGCGCCGATGTCGTTGCACGCGTAATGGCCATTATATTGGCCGCCATCGCAATCGAGTATATCTTATCCGGCGCTAGAGAGGCCCTCGGGTAGATGTTATCCAGAGAGGATTAGGCTTTAATATGGGGGCTCCGAGAGATTTAATGAGAACCCGGCGTAGCTCAGCCTGGTAGAGCATCCGGCTGTAGAGGCCGGCATCCAGCCGCGCCTTTGCCAGCCTACCGGGCTAACAGAAACCGGAGGGCCGCAGGTTCAAATCCTGCCGCCGGGACATGCCCCCCTATAACCAGGGATCTATCCTAGTTGTAGGCTGGGCTATGCGACGCGGAGAGTTGGGGGTTAAATAATTCGACTCTCAATACTCTATAGCAGAAATGGGGAATGGGGAGTTCGCGGCGAGGCAGCTGATTAAGGTTAGGAAGAGGTTTAGGTGGAGTCAGCGACGATACAAGATTAGGATGCTCAACCTCAAGGAGAAGTTCGACCCCTTAGAGGGCGCACCCATGGCGAAGGGAATCGTGATCGAGAAGAAAGGAATAGAGTCGCGGCAGCCGAACAGCGCTGTTAGGAAGTGTGTCAGGGTGCAGCTGACGAAGAATGGGAAGGTTGTAACCGCCTTCCTGCCCGGCGACGGAGCCCTGAACGTGGTTGACGAGCATGATGAGGTGATTATTCAGGGGATAGGAGGGACTTTGGGCAAGAGCTACGGCGACCTGCCAGGGGTTAGGTACGAGGTCGTCACCGTCAACGGCGTTCCTCTAAAGCTGCTTGTGCTGGGTAAGGCTAAGAAACCGAGGCGCTAGAACCGCCTATAAGCCTGTATCGCAGATGTGGCGATCAATATTGTGGATGCTAGGAGAAGGGTATAGAAGCTTACTGGAACCCTGACCTGTACTCTCTGCGGCTCCGGCTTCGCGAAGGTCTCAAAAACCATCCATCTAGCCCCTACCTCGCTTATCGATGAGCTGACGGCACTTAGCCTAGCCAGTCCAGCAGAATCTGAAATGGCGCGGGATTCTATAACGGCATCCGAGCGGAGGGCTTGGACTTCGTAGAAGGGTGCGGGTAATCCGAGCATGTCTAGGACCTCAACGTCTAAGCTTCTCACGGCTAGTTTAACTTGGTAGGCGCCCGATCCGTTTACATATACTTTGGAAGCATTCTTAACCTCGAGCCCCTCCCAGTACACCCCCAGAATTACTAAGCGCCCCTCCGGCAGCCAGGCCGACTCACCACTCCGCACCCTGTAGAGCCTGCCCGACGTCTCTTGAAGCAATAACTCGACATTGAGTGAAGGTATGGTGTTAAACGCGACGCGATATACTCTCCTATACTCGGGTCTGAGCTCGATGCTTCCATTAACCGTGATCGAAATTGTCCTTTCTCTGGACTCGACCCCGCCGGCCCATTTGACGAACTCATACGCCTCCCCCGAGCTAACATGTATTATGGAAGGTGTGTCCAGATAGATGACTTGGTTTATTGGGGCCCAGATTATTTTATCCACCCCTATCGTCGGATTCTTAATCGTTATCCGCGCCTCCTCTCTCCAATACAGTATTATGGTCTTTGGCAACTGGACTACAAACCTTAGTGTATCCTCAGCCCCTTCGGAGGTTCCGAGTAATACGGCCCTCAACCCTTCATCCAGCTCAACCGAGCTGGGGACCACTAGCTCAAAGACCTCCCCACGCCTATACCAGTTAGTCGGCGCGTCGACCTTCACAGTGGAAACAACTTCTACGAAATAATACCTCTCATACAACGGGGCTAAGAATCTAGGACCGGTAACTGTCAGACTCTGCGTGGGCTCTGAGGACAGATCTGGGTTTAGCCATCGCGTGAAGACAGCCTTTGACCTATTATCCCAGAGGATCTCTCTGGGCACGGTGACTGTTATTCTGGACGCGTTGTCAGCCCATATGTGTTCGTGTAGCTCCCCTCCCAGGCTCCTGATCGTCACAAGATACTGCGCTTTCCAGACCGCAGAGAGGTGTACGGGCTCTGTCAGGTTGATCAACAGGTAAGGTGTTGAAGCTGAATGGGAGCCGTTGAATCCATTGAGCACAATTCTAGCATCTTCGGAGAGGTATACGATGCTGGGGTTGATGGTTATGTTGAGGAGCGTTCCCTCCGGCCACCAGCCTGAGACTGAGGGCTCTCCAAAGTCGGATGCAACCTCGACCAGGAATTCCCTTCTATAAACCGCGTACAGGTAAATAGGCGACTCCACGATAAGCTCAAGCCTAATGCTGGTGCTGTTTATCGCGCCACTCCACCCGACAAAGACCAGCCTCTCATCAACAGATAGATAGATCAATTCTGTTGCGTTAACTGATACCCTACTACCCCTTCTTATCCAGTCGTCGAGAATGGTTCCGTTGGGATATTCAACGACAAGCCTGTATTCTACATCATAGACGGCGATATAGTCTGCGTGACCGGTTGGCTTGAGAGTTATAGAAGTGCTTGTATATAGTGTTTGATCTGACCCTCTAATCCTCCAACCGGTGAAGACGTACCTCGCCCAGGCGTCGTCCGCGTCTTGGATCATCGTGTTGACGTTTATGGTGAAGCTCTGGCCGGCAGGTACGAATATTGTCCTGTAGAGGAGTTCTTTATCTCTAAGTAGCAGGTAAATTCTTATCCTGAATTTGACGGGCTCTCCGTTCACGTCCAGAATCTGGATATAATCCATGCCCGACGGCAGGGTCACCGTGTTTGGGGGGCTTTTGAAAATTCCCCGATCAAGCCATGCGTAGATCACTGCTAAGGCGTAGAGATTTAGCGTGGAGGGCCTGGAGCCAGGGACCAGGTATGCATACATCAAGTCTCTAGAGTTGGTAGTATGCCCTATCCCCAGCGCATGGCCAAGCTCATGCATTGCAACTACCAGTGCATACTCTTCCCGGCCTCTGATACATTCTAGCGATAGTTGAACTGATGCGTATCTAATCTCTCCATTTTGTGCGATGATATAGGTTTGCCCGCATATCCGCTCTCCTAGGCTTTCCACATATTCTACGACGATGTCACCCGACGTGCCGTTTATGCCTCGGACAAGCTTCACAAACTCGAGCCTGTTTAAATATTCGTAGCCGTAAAGTGCCGTGAAGGTCTCTTTAGCTCTCCTCCACCAGTCGACAGCCCTGCCGGCCCAACTCGTTAGACGTTCGTCTACGCTTGGTACAATGAGGACTGTTAGGGTAGACTTGCTCCAACCCCCAATAATCTCGATGCTCTCCTCAATAGATAACTCGAATCCTTGCAGTGCGCTGTCGCCAACCCCGTCGTACTGGATTCGGTAGGTCTCAATGTTGGGGAAGGACAGCCCTGCCCATATTATGGTGTATAGAAGAAGGACTATCAGAGTGCCGGCGCCCCAGTATCCCATCTGACTGCCTAGGCCACGGTGCATCGCCGTATATATCATTTGGCAAAGAGTCCGGGTACGAGACTACTAGAATTGACTCTCCTTAGACCCTTGAGTGTTAGAATCTTAATCTATCTGGGCCCCAAACTCGTTTCTGACGAACTCTATCCCTTCCTCGCGGGTAAGCCGGTGGGATTTGCCAATCCGCGACCGTTTAATCCGTCGCGTTGAGACCCTTAGTCCAGGCCTAGCTAGGTGCACTATAATGTCCATTCCGATTATCCCTAGTTCGGGATCGTACCTCGTACCCGGAAACTCGAGATGCTCTTTTATGCCAAAAGCAAAATTTCCGTACTCATCAAAATTGTCGCGGGACAGTCTATTACCTACAGCCGCTAAGGCCTTTCGGAGAAACTCCACCGCCCTCATACCCCGCAATGTAACTACCGCGGCAATCGGCTCCCCCTTCCTTATCCCAAATCCGCGGATAGTCTTCTTCGCCTTTCTGACTGACGGCTTCTGACCGGTCAGCATCTCGAGTATCTTTACCGCCCGCTCTAGCTTTACTCCCCCCTCTCCGATGGAAGAGTTGACAACCACCTTGCTTACCCTGATTCTACGCATAGGATTCTCTAGAATAGCGCTATCCATGGCTTATCCTCACCAACAGGCATGAAGTAGTCGAGTATAGTAGTTATCCGACCCATGCTGGACTCTATTACAGCGTGCCTCTTAGCGGGGTATCTCCTCTCGGCATCCATCGAGACAAGCCTCCCGTGAAGCCCCATTCTAGAGCCCGAGGTGATCAGACAGTATACCCCCTCAACTCTCTTGATAACTGCTTTTACTGTCTGACTTGGCAACTCTATCACAAATGTATCTCCAGTCCTGATTGAGCTGGTCTCGGGGCTGTTAGGAGGAAACTGTAGATTCCTACCATCGTGTAGAGTGAACTGGATGTTGCCACCATTTACGTGCTGTTTACGCTTCACTTGGCAAGGCTTAATATTTGCCTCATCCTCAGCGATCTCTAGGAGTTCGTAGCCCCGTTTGAAGCGGGGCAGCACGCGATATGTTTTCCCCACTGAGGGAACTGTGATTACATCCATAAGCCCAACACCAAACCTCGGCTCAGTTATAACCTCTCCATCAACTAGGACCTTGCCTAAGTGGATGATTTTCTTCGCCTCCGCATAAGTTGCGGCAAAGCCCAGATAATCCCTGACTATAACTGCGAGCGGTATGGACGCCTCTAGTGGGTGTCTGCCAGGTTTTGGCCTCGGGGCGAACTTGTATCCCTTTCTAGGGATTTTGTAAACACTTGGTGCGGCAAGCCTCTTCAGATGCATAACCCCTATCCCTCACCCAACTTCTCTTTCCTAAACCTGTCGTCGAGATTCAGAGCTATAATCATTAGATTTGATGCGTGGACAGGTATGTCTACAACCCTTCCATCGGCACGCTTCCTCGTAAGACCCTCAATATACACTAATTGCCTCTCTCTATTGACTCTTTTAACCTTTCCTTGGACACCATCATATTCGCCCCGCATCACTTTCACAGTATCCCCAACCCTGACTGGGAGAGACCTCCTCCCATACTTTGCCCTCAGTTCTGGAGCGAGGTGAGCCGACATTAGCTTGGGGAGGATATGCTTCGGAGCATTACGTATCATGAGCCTCTGCTTAGAAGGATCCTTTGTCCGCGACACCTGATTCATCACCTCACCATCACACTATTATTGACGCGATATTTGCTATCTTCGACCATCTCTCAGCCGCCTCTCGTGCAACCGGTCCCTTAATCTCAGAGCCCTTTACATCACCCTCGGGCGTCACAAGGACGGCTGCGGTGTCCTCGAAGACAATCCAAGTCCCATCTGGGCGCCTATAGGGCTTCTTCTGCCTAATGATGACGGCGTGCATTACCTTCTTCCTCAAGTCGATGGGACCTTTCTTCACAGTTACTGCCACTAGGTCGCCTACCCCAGCAGCCGGCTGCCTTCGAAGCCTCTGCTTAAGACCAATCACCTGAATGACTTTGAGAACCTGCGCACCCGTGTTATCTGCACAAAGCACGTATGCTCCTTTATTAATGGTCCTAGGGATGTTTGGTCTCCGAAGCAGAACGCCTACCTCAGCAACCGCCCTTGATCTCTTAGACACTTACCCCACCCCTCCCTAGGTTTTCAATAACTACAAAACTAATGGTCTTCGAAATAGGCCTAGTCTCCGCAATCTTTACAACATCGCCCAATTCCACATTAATGCATGGTGGTAGATGTGCCGAGATCCTCGACCGCCTCCTCATATACCTCTTATACTTCTTGACGTAAATGGTCGTAACCCTCTCCACAACTATAGCCCTCTGCATAAGCTTTTTATGAACCCTCCCCGTGAGAATAATACCCCTCACCCTTAGTGAGCCGTGAAACGGGCAGTTCTCGTCATCACACTCGGCCTGTGGTGGCTTAACCTCGATGCCTATGTTCGCAGCCTGTCTCCCAGACATCCCTGCTCAGCCAGCCTTTTACAAATCAGAGCAATATCCGTTTTAATAAGGATAAACACTAGGTCTCCAACCCCCTCGAGGGACGTTTAAGCCAATTATGTCGAATCCGTTTAAGGTTCTGTGCAGGCATCCCCACTAGCTCTTCCCCATTAGCGATTAACCTCACCCCCTCAACCTCAATCTCGAAGAGATGCTCCTTCTTTGAGATGCGCCTCGTTCCCTTCCGAGTCTGTATTAGAACCGTGTTGGCGGTCTCCCCTATTATCAAGCCCTCGAAACGAGTGCCGTTGGACTTTTTGGTCGCAGTACAGCGGTATCCGATGAGTGAAACGATTCTTTTATTTCTTCTCAAGCTGTTTTTCATTAAGTATTGTCAGTATCCTCGCTATTCTCCTCCTGAGATTTCGGATGTTTGAAGTGTTTTCGCCTTGACCCGCCATCGATAGTTTGACTCTAAGGTTGCGGAGCTCTGTACGCGCAGCCTCAAGCTCCTCCCTCAGCTCTTCGACACTCTTCTCCCTCAGCTCTCTGACCTCTCTCACCATACTCACCCACCACCAGCTTCCTCTACTTCCTTTTTCACGGATACAGAGACTTGCTCAGGCAATGGGGCATCAGGCGGATATATCTTAACCTTCACACCGTATATCCCCGTAGCAAGCTGGACGTGGGCTATCCCTACCCGGACGTACTTTGTGAACTCGCCAGACTTGGGCATTAACCCTGCAGTGAATTTCTCTGACCTTGAACGAGCCGAGGTTAGTTTTCCAGATATTATCGTCTCTGCGCCAATCGCTCCGGCGTCCATTATCCTTCTTAAAGCCCAGAAGGCAACCCTTCGCCATCTAACTCCGCTCGCGATGGCTTGGGCTATCCGCTGAGCCATAACCTCAGGGTTGAGCTCAGGGACCTCAATCTCGGAGACAGATATTTGTACATTCTCAAGTCCAAACCTCCTCTCCACCTCCTCTTGGAGAGATTTTATCGTTTTACCACGCGTCCCTATAACAAGCCCCGGCTTCATGCAGTAGATTATGATATTTGTCCCGATTGGCGAGGTGGTTATTGACACGTCACCAATAAGGGCGTCCTTCAGACGGTTCTTGATGAATTCTATTACCTCACCACGCTTGATGTTCTTCTGAAGCATTTTAGCCGTCGTAGTGACCAATCTACCTCATTGAGCACTTCTCACTCTATTTAAGGATTGATCCGTCAGAAGAGGTTCAAGGAGCTTGGACCGCAGCTATCTCTATGTGTACAAGTGTTCTATTATGTGGTGTTGCTCTACCAAAAGCTCTGGGGAAAAACTTCTTCACTACCCTCCCCTTATGTGCCTGAGCATGCACCAACACTAACCGGTCCGTGTCTAGGCCCTTAAACTCTGCGTTAGCCTCTAGAGAGTCTAAAAGTTTGAGTAGATGTTTCGCAACCTTAACAGGGTATCCTCCAGGCCCCTTTGTCTGCGAGTGGTGTGCCCTCAACTTCCTGTATCGCCGGTATGGTATCATCCTTTTTCTCTTCACCACATCCTCAAGAAGCCTCCTAGCATCTTGAAGCCTCATCCCTCTTATTGCTGCACATACCTCCCTGCTCCACTTCGGAGATAGATCAACCTCCCTGAGGGAGGCTTTAACTGAGGTGGCAGGGTCCAGCCCTTTCACAGAATATTCCCATTCTGGCATCTTCTGGGCACTTCATTTGTTGAAGCAATATAAAAATTATACCTCGCATTCTTTCAAAAATAGTTGAAGTCAGAGCTAAGGAAGTACGTTGTAGATGAATTTAACGACTACGTCATCTATAAGTCACTCGCAGATGTGGAGAGGGATGCTTCACGTAGAGAGATACTTTCAAACCTATCCCAAAAAGAGTACGAACACTATATCTTCTGGCTTCAACTCACGAATCATCAGCCTAAGCCCCCTTCAAGGCTTAGGATCGGGCTAATAGTATTGCTTAGAAGACTGCTGGGCCTGGTCTTCATAGCTAGGCTCTTGGAGAGGCATGAGAGATCAGTGGTTAGGTGGTATCGAGAGCTCAGCGATGCCCTCCCTCCTAAGGAGAGGGAGACACTCTTTCACATAATGAGGGAGGAGGAAGAACATGAAAAAATGCTCATCGGGCAGATTGAGGAGAACATTATCAAATACTTGGGCTACGTGGTTTTGGGGCTTGCAGACGCTATAATCGAGATCAGCGGAGTTCATGCAGGCTTCTTGGGCGCCACCAATGTGACCATTCTGGCAGGCATGGCCGGTCTAGTCGTCGGCTTTGCAGCTTCAATATCAATGGCGGTAGCGGTATACCTTCAAGCAAAACAAGCGCCAGCGATAGTTCCTTTTAGGGCGGCACTACTAACTGGGATAACCTACATCTCAACAGTAATCCTCCAAGCACTGCCATTCTTCCTGACATCCGATATTTTCACAGCATTTACAGCCTCTATAGCAGTTTCAATCACGCTAATAGCTGGCTTTACATACTATGGAGCTGTTGTAAGGGATGTAGAGTCAGGTAAGGAAATCATAACGAACATAGCACTAACACTGGGGACTGCCGCAGCAACATATCTATTTGGGGAAATACTTTCAACTTGGCTTGGAATAAAATCACTTTACGGAAGACCCGCCACCTAAGTAATATTCTCTATATCGTTCTAGTTGGTTCCGTAGGAGTCGATCTCTATCCTACTCCTCCCTACACCGCCTTTCTCGATCTTCTGCATCATTCCGTCCTGTCCCAGCTGCCTGTCACCCGCAATAAACTTTGCCCCTCCACATATGCCATACCAGGCATCCTTCCACTTCTCAACTCGCGATGCGATATCGCTAAACTCTAGCCGCCTGCCTAGCAGGAAATCAACCCTATCCTTTAGCTCGTCCTTTACGTTACAGACCGATTCGTAGAGCTCTGTCTTAGCTATCTCGTGCTCTCTAGTGAAGTTTAGGAGCAGCCTTAGCTTGGGATACTCCTCCAATAGAGCTGGTAATAGCTGGCGGTAGATCAAGTCTTTACGTGTACGGTTTACGTAGAATAGCCAGATATCTACGTCTAGTCCAGTATCAATTGCGTATTCTATGAAGCAGCGGAAGGGCACTATGCCGCTCGAGGATGCTAGAAATACTAGCGTGTCAAGCTCTTTGTTCTCGATCATTTTTAGGGGTTTGCTTAAAAAACGCCCATAGGGCCCCTCAATAACATATTGGTCGCCGACCTTTGCTTGGGAGAGAAAGTAGGGTGCAAACTGTCCTTGTTCGCTCTTAATTGTCAGCTCCATGTACCCTTTCCTGGTGGGTGGAGTGGCTATCGAGTAAAGTCTAAAGTCATTTTTCTTGAGAGGGGTGTCAAAGTAGAGTTTTACATCTTGGCCTGGCAGGTATGGGAAGATGTCTTGGTTCAGAGCGCTCACAAACCTATAGGTTTTGCACACGTCTGTCTCGTCCCTAATCTCCACAACAGTCATAACTAGCCTGGTAGTCTTTAAAGAAGGCTCCAACCCCGACTAAAAGAGTGAGGTAGTATTATATTAGCTATTCAGCGCTGCGTATCGGAAAAATATTTTTGAAGCCTTAGCTAAGCACTAGAAATGTTGGCTCGGGGTGTGAGTAGATCTTCAGTTATCCAATCACTGAAGGTAATGCTGATCCCTGGAAGATACGGTCTTGAGCGGTGGAGCTATGTTTTGCAAAGAGTTAGCGGGGTGGTGGTCTCTCTATATTTCATTGCACACGTGTTAGAGACAGGGAATTTTGTCGGCGGAATTACAGTTTGGAGCGTCCCCGATTATAGTTTTGCTGAGAGGGCTTATGAAGAGACTGTCAAACTACTGAAAAACCCCATATTTGACGCAGGACTTGCCGTGGTAGGATTTTTAGTGGCCCTCCACACAATAAATGGCATCCGACTAGTGCTGGCCCACTTTGGTTTTTCTTTAGGTCGCCCGAGGAGGCCGGAGCCCTTCTCGCCTCCTCCCTCATTTAGCTCCAAGCAGAGAGCGCTTTTCTGGCTGAGCATATCGCTGGCCGTCTTCGCCCTATTATACACGCTGGACTCCCTTATGAAGGTGTTTAGGCCATGAGAGAGCGTGACCTGATGCTTCTCCACTACATCACTGGAATAGGAATACTTGTCTTCGGCTCAATACATGTTGCTACGATCTTCTTCACGTATCCTTTCCAAGACACTATCTGGGAGACTACCCTCAGGTTTGACTCGATCCCCTATGCAGTATTGCCAGTGTATAGGAATGCCTTACTGGCGGCCTCACTATTTGGCCTCCTGCTCTGCACGACAGTCCACGCAATGAATGGTCTCAGATCAATCATCACCGAGCTGGTCGGCGCTAGGAAGAGGTGGGTGGAGGCCTTATTGTTCGCGGTGGGTGTTTTCTTACTGGTGTATGGCACGAGAACGATCCTGATAGCGCATTCGCTGGTGTGAGGGGTTGGTGGAGAAGGTCAAGTTTAAGGTGTTTAGATATCGGCCCGAGGATGGGGGAAAGGGCTTTTACAAGGAGTATGAGGTCCCTGTCAAGAAAGGTATGACGATCCTTGACGGTCTTATCTATATAAAGGAGAACATAGATCCAACGCTTTCTGTAAGATATTCTTGCAGGATGGCGATATGCGGTTCGTGCGGCGTTAGAGTCAACAGTTTGGAGACGCTAGCTTGTCATACACAGGTTCTAGAGCTCAAGCGAAGAGTGATAAGGGTTGAGCCCATGCGCAACTATCCCCTTGTAAAAGACCTTGTAACTGACATGACACCTCTATTCAGAAAGCAGAAGGCATTAATGACTTGGCTTATCAGACAGGATAACGTAGAGCAAGAAAATCCGACGAAACAATATCTCCAGAGTGAGGAGGAACTGGAGAGATACCTCCAATTCACATACTGTATCCAATGTGGACTCTGCTACTCAGCCTGCCCCGTCGTCTCCACGTTTCCCGATTTCTACGGGCCGCAACCACTCATGAAAGCATACAGGTATTATGCCGACAGCAGGGACGAGGGTGGTGAGGAGAGGGTACGACTTGTGGACAGGTTTGAAGGAGTTTGGAGATGCCACTTCGCTGGCTCTTGCAGCGCAGTATGTCCCAAAGGAGTTGACCCTGCTCTTGCTATACAGCTTTTGAGACGGTCTGCTTTGAAGGGCTGAGTTTCAGAAAGTCTTTAAGTAGGGAGTTGGGGTTTAGTCACTGGTCTTGAGACAGATTTATGTAGGTGATAAGCCGGTCGCTTATCGTGAGGCGATAGCAGAGGGTTATATCAGGCTGCGGAGAGAGACGATTGAGAAGATACTCTCAGGCGAGGTTGAGAAGGGCGACCCGCTAACCATAGCTAGGCTCGCCGGGGTTATTGGTGCGAAAAACACACCACAGCTCCTCCCTCTCTGCCACAATATCCGGATAGAGGTAGTTGAGCTAGATGCTTGGGTAGAGAAGGAGTCTCAGCGCATCGGTGTCCGGGCCAGAGTGAAGACTCATGAGAAAACGGGGGTGGAGATGGAGGCCCTTACCGCAGTGGCAACAGCCTTACTAAACATTTGGGACGCGGTTAAACAATATGAAAAGGATGAGAACGGACAGTATCCAAACACTTTTATTGAGGCTATAAGAGTCGTCTCAAAAATAAAGGGTGGAGGTAAGGATTGAGGCTCATCGTATTGGGGGCAGGCTCTATAGTGCCAACCCCCTACCGATTTGGCTCCGGACACTATGTCGAGGCTGGAGAAAGCAAGCTCCTACTTGATTGTGGGCCAGGGGTCCTCGAGAAGATGAGGAACCTGTCATTATCCCCATTTAAGCTGACGGCCATCCTTCTCACACACTTTCACATCGACCACGTATCCGACATCTTCCCACTGCTGAAGTTGCGCGCATTCACCCCCGAAGGGCTCCCAAACAAAT
Source organism: uncultured archaeon (assembly GCA_937921685.1). Classification (GTDB taxonomy): domain Archaea; phylum Thermoproteota; class Nitrososphaeria_A; order Caldarchaeales; family Calditenuaceae; genus HRBIN02. The sequence continues at coordinate 64,446 of CAKZUF010000007.1, read as the reverse complement.
CGCCTGAGAAGTTAAAAATTTTAGGGCCGAAGGGGCTTAAAAGGTTTTTAGAGACGCTTATCGACAATAACGAGTTCTTCTCGTATCTGAAAACGCTAATGAGGTATGAGTCGTACATTAGTCTGGAAGAAGTTGAGCCATGGAGAGTTTTTGAGTTTGAAGGGGTTCGCTTAACCTCCGCGCCAGTCACGCATGATGGCGGGGTGGCCTATAGGCTTGAATCTCATGGGGCTTCGCTGGTCTATTCAGGAGACACAAGATTCAGCGAGAATCTAGTTAAACTTGCTGAGGGGGTGGATGTGCTTGTTCATGAGTGTTCATTCCCACACGAAAGGCTGGTAGGGCAGCACGTGTCAGAGGTGGAGCTTGCGCAAATAGTGGCTCATGTGAAGCCCAAGACCGTAGTTGTGACACACCTATACCCTATCTGGGAGGGAGAGGAGCATAGGATAGTAAAAACGCTGGAGCAGAGTTACAGATGTAGAGTAATAATAGCGAGGGATTGCATCGAGGTACTTATCTAGGCGGCGCAAGCCTGTCAAATTGAGGCAGCCTTACACCCCGCTGCCCCTGATATTTACCTCTATATGGCTTCTCCACCTCTGAGGTGAGCTTGGCGAATACAAGGTGGATGAACCTCTCCCCAGCTCTTAGCTTCACCGGGAATTCACTCCCAATCATCTCGATAGTCAACTGCCCCTCAAAATTAGCATCAACAATTGTGGGGGGGAGTGATAGTCCTAGACGGGCATAACTGCTTCTAAGGTTTACAAAACCCATTATGTCCTTGGGGAGGGAAAGATATTCAATCGTGTGTAACAGAACGTGTTCGTGGGGGTTTATCAGGAAAGCATCACCCCTCTCGATTATGTAGAAGTCGTCAGGGCTATTTTCTTGGGGGTCTAAGACCTTTTGGGTCTTCTTTAGCCTCCCAATCTCATAACCAATACGTAAGTCAAGCCCATTCTCTCTCACGATGTCTTCGCTGAGCGGCTCCACCCTTAGTCTCCCACTACGTATATAATTCCAGAGATCAAAGTCGGAGAGGATCATGGAAGACCAAATACATTGCTCCTAAATTAACCCTAAGCCTCCATTCGACGACCTATGCAGCCATTTAAGGCCCTACCACTTGCCGCCTTTCTGAAGACCGGTCAGCATAATGCTTGGAGATACTTCCAGGCCTAAGAGCCTCACAAAGGTAATCAAAAGCCTTGAAGGGATCACTCTTATCTCCACACGTGAATATATCTAGCGTCGCATATCTGTAACCCGGCCAAGTATGGAGGGCTAAGTGGCTCTCAACTACTAGGGCAATCACGGAGACTCCTCCCTTCTCACCACCAAACCTCCATCCCCTTAACTCAACCAGAGTCATTTTAGCGATCTTGGAGGCCTCGGAAACCAGCTTCTTCAACAGCTTAAGGTCACTGAGTATGTCTGGGTCGCAGTCATATAAATTACCGTAGACATGCTTCCCGACCACTCCCACTTCCGATTTTTGCTCAACCTGCATTTCTCAAGGATTCGCTGTAAAACATATTGATAAAGTTGTTGAATCCATGTATCCCGAAAGGCAATCCTCCCACCAAGGTACTAGCATACGTAGGCGATTTTTTTCAAAAAAAGACGTTAATCACCTAAAAAATACGGTTTTCACTCCCACCACCAAAGGGGCGAAGGTGCTCCATGGGAATTGGCCATAAGTTGCGGGCATGTTAAAACGTAAATCTTACAAGGTAAACCTTACACAAAACACAACTTATTCAGAAAATCGGGCTCCCAAATAATTCAGAAAATATTGAAAAACATTCAACCTTCCACACCCATATATACCAGTCAACCCTCAGCATCTCAAAACTATTTGATTTACAATACATGGAGTCTGGAAAAACCAGCTATCTGGGCTTATTTCGCTAACGAGCAAGTAGCCGCTATACGGATCGGTGGTGGAATATGTACGTGGAATAGTATATCAGAATTTTTTGATTATGTTGTACCTTGTAAGGTAAACCTTTTAACAAAGCGTGTTATGTTTGATAGCTGGTGGTGAGGATGGGGAAGGGTCGAACTGGTCTGAAGCGGAAGATAGTGGTGGATAAGAAGGCGCTTGTTTTGGCGAGGCAAGCTGCGAAGCGTCAGCCGAGGATTACTTTTTATTCGCCTCTGAGCTCTCTTGTTCTTAACTATTTGAAGAACGTGACTCCTAGGTTTAGCATTAGCGACGAGGTGGCAAGGATTGTTGAGTCTGAGCTGGCCAGGCGTTATCCTGAGCTTGTGAGTGCGGGTAGGAGGTCCCTTAGAATTTCTGAGACCGGTGGTTAAGGGTATAATAGCTGCTGCCTTAGGTTGAGTTGCTGGGAGGTTTGCTGAGAGCTGTGATAAGCGAGGCGCTGCGGGCTGCGAGGGACGCGCTACTAGATACAGTTGGGAGGGGAGTTGTAGGCGAGCCGATGGGGCGCGGATACTATGGCGACATCTCCTATAGGGGTGATTTGGTCTGCGAGAGGGCTATTGTCGAGGTGTTAAGGTCTCATCTGGACAGAGTAGCCATAGTCTCCGAGGAGATGGGCCTTTCTTGGGAAGGAGAAGGTGAGCCGGAGTACTGGGCCCTGATTGACCCTGTCGATGGAAGCGCAAACATGTCTAGGGGAATAAGCTTTTACTCCTCTGGGATTGCACTAGCCCGTAGCCCCTCTGCTAAGGATGTCGTCTCGTCAGGCGTGATAGACCATGTCACGGGAGAGATCTTCATAAGGGAAGAGGAGTATGTATCTCACAAGACATCCTCAGACCTTTCAATAGCTTCTCAAAGGGGTAAAGGCAGAGCTGCTGTCTTCTTCCATCACGCATCCTTTAAAAGGGACACTAAGTCGAGGGAGATCTCGATCCGGATAACTGAACGGCTGCGATTTTTCAGGGTGATGGGCTCTGCGCTTCTTGAGATGTGCCATGCCTCGGTGGGGCGCGTCGACGGCTATCTTTGCCTGACACCTGAGCTAAGGATGATGGATGTTGTGCCGGCGTTATACTTTGCCATGGGTATGGGCTGTAGGAGCGCCTCATATCCAAAATCTTTACTTGATGAGAGGCTGGATAGTCGGTCGCGCTACGGAATCATCATCGGGAGGGATCAGATCATGTTCGAGGAGGTCGTATCGATGCTTGGTGATGGCTGGACTATCTTGACATAGTCCCTATTCCTCACGGTTCTAAAAAGCTCTTCCAAACCCGCCTAATCCACGCAACTAGGGCCTACAACATCCTTAATAGCCCAACTGCACATGCTCTATGAAGGTTGAGCGATAGGACCTACGCAGCGCTCGACGAGAGGACGTGGGCCGCCATAAAGAGGCTGGGGCTTTCCGAATATGAGGTCAAGGCGTACATCGCACTCCTTAAGCGGCGTAGTGGGTCAGCGAGCGAGGTTAGCGCTGCGGCTCAAATACCGGTCTCAAAGATCTACGAGACTCTCAAGTCTCTAGAGAGGAAGGGCCTTGTGAAGGTTGAGCGGGGGCGCCCCATGAGATATATTCCAGAGCATCCGCAGGTTGCCTCAGAGGCTATTAGGGCGTCAATAGAGAATAACCTCAAATCAGACCTAGAGGTCTTCGTCTCCGCCCTGACCCAAATATATGAGGGTGCGGGGCCTGAGCGTCCTGACCTTTGGATAATCAGGGGGGAGGCCTCTCTCTGGAGGAGCGTAAAAGATGTTATGGGGAGAGCAAACAAGCAGCTCTCGGTTGTCTTACCCATAATACCTGCCGAGATTCAGCAACTCTTGATCTCAACCGCTTCCCTGATAAAGGAGAGACGGGGAGTGGTGAGGGTGCTGGTAGGGCCTCAGGCGGTAGGGAAGGTTGTGAAGACGCTATCCTCCTTGGCGGAGGTCAGGGTGAGGGAGATCTCATTTGCGGGCGGGGTGATTAACGATGTGTCGGAGGCTGTGCTGTTGCTACTTGCAAGCGGGGAGAACCGTCCTCAAGTAGCGATTTACTCAGCCCACCTCTCCTTGACGGGTATCGCACAGCTCTACTTCAACATGCTCTGGGAGCACTCTGAAGAGCTTAAGAGCTGAGGATAAGTCTCATGAAGCGTTTAGAATCCCTCTCCATGCTAAGGTTGTTAAATAAGACGTAGACCACGTCCCCATCATAACCCTTAATCTTTCTGTAGAGGGCTGCTAGGTCATCATCGGTGTAGGAGTAGTTGTACATACTTTTCCCAGGTGGGCTGCCATGCAGCCTCAGATATACTGTCCTATGTTTACCTAAGGTGACTGGGTCTTGGAGAAATGGGTCCGTCACATGTACTAGCCTAGCCTTTTCACATAGCTTAGCTATAGATTCGAGCGACCACCCCCTCGCCTCAAACCCGATATCAAACGCCCCCCGCTCCGCATTAGAGAAAAAGGTCTCAGCATTCCGCATATTCTCCGGAGTATCCCTGAATGAGCTGGGGGTCTGAATGAGGCAAAAGGGTGACCTCAACTCGGCACAAATAGTCTTAGTAATATTCCAAGACTCGTAGACCTCTCTGGTGGGCTGTAGTCCGCCGTGGTTTTTTGTTGGCTTGATATTTGCACGCCGCCAAGTGGGGCTTGTGGGGGGATGGGTTATCCCTTGGAAAGCCTTGACGGTGAAGAAGAAGTCGCTGGGGGCTTGGCTTCGCCATTTCCTAACTGTTTCGAGTCTCACAACCCTGTAAAAGGTTGTCTGGAGCTCGACAAGCTTATACTCCCTCATATAATCTTTCATAGATTTTGTAAATCCACAACACCCTACCAGTATCTTCAATCCTCACCCCAGCCTCCTCAAAGCGTCGATCATGTCTTTCACCGACCTGGACCTGCTCAGTATTAGTGGGACTCTAGAGAGTTCTGCAAGCTCGACGGCCAGTTTATCAACCTGTTCAGGGGAGGGTGGGCCGTGCAATGCGACTGCGATGGGTTTTAGGGGATAGACCCTGACAGCCACCAGTGGTGATCTACCTGTGGTGACATTTGTGAAGACTAGCACCCTCATAGAGGTCAAGCCAAAGATTTGGATGAACTCTGTTGAGTCCATGTAACGTATCGCGGCTATGCTGTCAACAACTGTGTACCCATAGACCTCAGGCTCACGCCCCCTACTCCTCCACAGATACTCACCCTCCATAGCGTCAACTATCCTGTCAAGCGTGACCGGAGTGGAGAATTCACGCAAATCTAAGATGGCTTTGTGGCGCGAGCGGGAGGGGTCTGAAAAGTGCCTAATATTGGCCCCACCCTTCTCAAGGTCTAAAGCTATCAAACTCTCAACATACCGGCCCACAAACTTGATACCGGGAGACCTCTTACCCTGCTCATAGTCGCTGAGGACTGAGGGGGAGACGCCCATACGCGCCGCAACCTCACGCTGCTTCTCGCCAAAAAGCTGCCTCCACTTCTTCATGGCCACTCCAGGCGACTTAGATATCGCAATCTCCCCCGCAATCCTAACCTTCACAGCCTCAATATCCTCAGCACTTACTATCCTCTCCTGGTTACCCACTTCCCCCACGTCAATCATATCGTGACAACTCCCTCGAAAATAGGTTTTTAGCGTGCCCTCCGTACAAATACGTAGAAATGAAGGCAAAGAATTACCGGTCGATGGAGAGGCCATTTACTAGGGTTGACTATATCCACGGCGCCCCCCAAGCAAGGCTAGCTAAATACGACTACGGGACATGGCAAGACAACTACGAATACAGGTTAAGACTGGTTGCTAGGGAGCCTGTCCAGATAAGAGACGTGGCGCTCGAGTCGGCCAGGGTCGCGGCGGGCAAGATGCTCTCCCAGAAAATAGGCATGAACTTCTACCTTACAGTAAAAGCCCACCCGCACCACGTACTAAGAGAGAACAAAATGATTTTTGGGGCCCATGCAGATAGGCTACAAGAAGGGATGAGCAGGGCTTTCGGCCGGCCTGTGGGCAGGGCTGCTCAGGTAGATGCAGGTGAGGATGTTCTCGAACTATATGTCTATGGAAAAGATATCGAGCTAGCAAAACAGGCAATGAAAGTAGCCGCCTCTAAGCTGCCCAAATCCTACGGCATCGTAGTCGAGCAGCTGGAAGCGAAGATTCAGGAGTCCCACACCGCTAGCTAGTTCCCCCCAGTAGGGAAACTAGCAGAGCGGCCGAGCTATGCATCCTGTACTCAGCCTGTAGGAAGATTATCGAGCGGGCCGACTCGACAACCTCCTCTTCCACTTCCTCCCCCCTCCTAATAGGCATACAGTGCATGAACTTGGTGCCCGGCTTCGCCTTCTCAAATAGCCTCATGCTTACGCGGAAGCGGGGGAGGAAGTCTCGAAGCCTTGTCTCATACTCGCGCTCCATTCCCATAGAGACGAAGACATCTGTGTAGATGAAGTCGGAATCCGTCACCGCTGCCTCGGGATCCTCGGTGAATTCCACTGTACCCCCTACCGAAGAGGCCACCTCCTTGTACATTTGGATCTCGTCTGGTGGGAGCCAATATTTTCGAGGAGACGCTACGGAGATTGGGATACCCAGTAAAGCACATATCTGTACTAGGGATCTGCAGACATTTCCGCAGTCTCCAATATATGAAACCTTAAACCCCCAGCCCCCTGCATCCTCATACATCGTAGCCACATCCGCAAGGGCCTGGCACGGGTGGTGGAGGTTTGTGAGCGCGTTTATTACAGGCTTCTCAGAGTATTTTGCGATCTCCTCTAACGAGGAGTGGGATGCGAGCCGCGCAACTATTGCGTCTACGTATCTGTTGAGAACTCGAGCAGTATCTTTTAATGGCTCACCGCGCGCTAGCTGGAGCTCAGATGCGGGGAGGTAGATTACCTCGCCTCCAAGCCTTAAAACGGCGGAGCTGAACGAGACCCTAGTCCGCGTGGAGGGTTTTTCGAAGAGCAGGGCGATGACCTTGCCACGCAAAGGATAGCCGGTATAGCCATCCCGTCTAAACCTCAGGGCGAGCTCGATGATGCTTAAGAGCTCGCTCCTAGAGGCGTCAAAAACCTGGAGAAAGTGTTTCAAACCATTTTCTCAAACTGTCTGGCTCTTTTTAAAAGTTAGTTCTTGTTTTACCTGCTAGAGCCCTTTAACAGTCCCGCTACACCTCCGAACGTCTTCAGAAAGATTTCTCCAGACTCATGTGTTGCTGAGATAAGCTCAACCTTCGTATTTGTATCCTCGGCCTGCCTTATGAGTATGTCAACTAGCTTCTCCTGCTGGTTTAGTTTGAAGGCCTGAACCCCACATTTTGGACATTTTTGGGACAGCTTTTCCGGCAGCAGGGAGACGAGATCACTTTCAGCGAGGGTTTCGGTAACCGCGTAGCCGCAGTTTGAGCAGCTGTAAGTGACTTCGACGAGGTCTAGCTCCTCGCTTATGAGAAGTAGCTCTAGCTGCCTGCCCTGCAGAGCCAGTCTGACAGAGTCTAAACCATAGATCACCGTGTTCTGTGTCGTGACCCGCCTCATCAAATCCTCAACCAATCTCCTCTCCTTCACTAGTCTGAGGTTAGACAGAATGTCGGCTGCCCTGTCTATTGCCTCCCTTACACCCTCTTCACCGGCATAAGATGTATCAATCACGTGTATTTTGTCACGCAGAGAGTAGTGGAGTTTCCCCTCCTTCGCAAAAACTTCCTTAGTTGGGCCTGGACCAGCTATTATTACCGCCTTGAGATCGGGATAGTTTAGAAAGATTTCATTCGCGTGCTCCGCAAGCCGAGAATAGTATTCTTGGAGGGCCTGCTCTCTCAGCCGCTCGAACCTCCTTGAAGACTGACCGCCCGCTCTATGTTTACCCGGGATGCCACTCGTATATGTTCTTAGTTCAACGATCATCTTTCCGCGCAGAACGGCTATTGCCGCATCCTCATTATCCATCGCGATTATACCGTATGTCTCTTTCTCTTTTAACAGGTCCTTCAGGGGGTCGAGGTAGAATTTCGAGTCGCAGCGGTAGAGGAAGAAGTTGATAGGCTGTGGCGGGTGGAGGTGATATACCTCTATCTTCTCTGTACCCTCACCATTCTGCGGTATAGCCCCGCTAAATATGATGAGCCCGTTAGGGCCGCTGTCGTTGAAGAGCTTGAGCCGCTGTATGGCACTCTCTATGGCGTCCATAACCGCCTTTCTAGTCCCCTTAGACTTGATGTTAGAGGCTGTAGAAAGCTCCTGCCGCAGGTATCCTATAACCTCATCTATCCTCTTCCCGGGCGGAATATAGAGCGTAACCAGCTCTGTTCCGCGTCCCTGCCGAGACTCTAAAAACTCCACGAAACGCCTGAACTTGTATCGATCCAAGCTACCCCATTTTGCTATTCCATTCTCAGTCCCGATTCTATATGCTTCTGGGCTGAATTTAACTATTAGTGAACAGTAGTAACACCTTAGAGGATATTTTAATTAGGGGATAGAGGTAATTTCTCTACGATTTGCGGCTGGTACTTAAGATTGGCGGGCATCTCTTCTCGACAAAGAATGGCGTCTCTGTAGACTGGATAGAGCAGGCTGCAGACATTTTGAGGGAGACTCATTCTGAGAATGATAAGTGGGTGGTTGTGGTTGGGGGTGGGGTAGGGGCGCGCGCCTTCATAGAGGCGGCCAAGAGATTGGGAGCCGATGAGACAAGGTGTGACGAGATCGCTATTGAGGTCACGAGGATACATGCAGCCCTGTTTATCCAAGCTTTGGGCGAGAAGGCATATCCCCTTGTTGTTAAGAATGTAGATGACCTGAGGGCCGCACTGGTGGGCAGGGGCATTGCTGTTGCTGGCGGGTTTTGGCCCGGACAATCCACCTTTGCAGTAGCGACCTATTGCGCCGAGACGATAAGTGCTGAGAGACTAGTCGTCGCCTCAAACGTTGAGGGCATCTACGACAAAGACCCTAGGATTCACAGCGATGCCCGCATAATACCCCGGCTAAGCTACAGAGAGCTCAGAAAGATAATGGAGGGAAGCCCACAGCTAGCGGGGGAGTACAGACTTATAGATAATGTCGGCTTATCAATCTTGGAGCGGAGCAGGATAAGATTATCCATAATTGATGGGCGGGATGTGAGGAATATACAGCGGGCAATCCTTGAGGATTATGCCGGAACAATCGTTGAGAGTTGAACGGTCCTAAGTAGTTGGTGATGCTTAAAAAATGCCAGACCCGGTGTATGTGGTGTGAAGATCGCGGTCGCGGGTGGGGGAGTGGCCGGAAGCTACTTCGCTAACCTCATCAAGGATGCATACGAAGTCGCGGTTTTTGAGCGGCAGAAATGTGAGAACTTTAGAGCCATCTGCGCTTGGGGGACGAGTAAGCACGAAATGAGGCGCCTAGCTGGGCGGATAGGCCTTAACTTTGACGAATATATTCTCCATGAGGGGAAAGAGATGATCGTTAAGCTTCCCGATGAGGGCGAGTTCTCCATCAAGCTGAAAGGGCTCTGCACGTTTAACAAGAAAAAATTTATACTTGACATGCACAGCAGGCTGAAAGTATACTACGGCGTGGACGTGAAAAATGCAAAGTTGACAAATTTTGACTTGATTGTGGACGCCACCGGGTTCCATAGGGCCCTCCTACCGAGAATCGCCCGTGACTACTACATTCCTACGGTTGAGTATCTTGTGAAGTATAGTAGCCCACCCATCGAGGACTTCTATCTGATGCCACTAACACACCTGGGCGGATATCTCTGGTACTTCCCCCTCTCCAACAATCTCGCCCACGTGGGAGTCGGCGACTACTTTAACAGGCATAGAGAGGCTCTAAACGAGTTTATCACGAGATACCCGGGTGAGGTGATTGACATCGTTGGGCGTCCAGTGAGGATTGCACCCCCCCACCTCTGCAACCCAATAGTTAGTGACGGTGTAGTTGGGCTGGGGGAGAGTATCGGTACTGTCCACCCCGTGATTGGCGAGGGCATCATTCCTGGGATGCAGTGCGCTGAGTTGCTTGCGCGGAGCGTTGAGGAGGGTGTTGAGCAGTACCCAATAAAGGTCCTTAAGAGCTTCTCAGTCTTTTACACGATATTCCAGTTTATCAGGAAAGTCCACAACTCGAGCTTCAACTATCTGAGAGACTTTAGGCTCCTCCTTTCTCCCTACATATACATGAAGCTCCGGGAGGATAGGTTTGGAATGAAAATCAGGCTAAAGGATTGGCTGAGGATTGTCGAGTCTTATCGTAAGGGCAGGACAGCTACTAAAATATGAGTTTGCATAGACTATTTTCATGAGATATAAGTCTAGGGGGAGTGGTTTTAAGGGTGAGGAGCCGGTCAAAGATTACACCCTCTCAGCCGACACGACAATAGGCGATCTAGTTGGGTATTTCGCAGCCTCTGGAGGATTTATGGCCAGCTACCTCGCTGAGGGGTTCAGAATACTTAGAGAGATGGCCAGTGACCGTGGATGTGTAAGGTGGCTCTCGTTCGTAGGCTCCCTCACAGCCACCGGCCTCAGGGGCGTCTTGGCCAGCATCATAAGGCGGGGAATCTTTAGCTATGTTGTGACGACCTGCGGGACGATTGACCACGACATTGCAAGGAGTCTAAACAACTATTATAAGGGCTCGTTTGAGTTGGATGATGGTGAGCTACGAGGGTATGGGCTTCATCGTGTCGGCTCGGTCATTGTTCCTGAGGAGAACTATGGACTCGCGATTGAGCGCTTCATGCTTAGTTTGCTGAGCGAGCTATACGACAACGGGGTTAGAGAGATTGGAACGATCGAGCTTGCTAGGGAGATAGGGAGGCGTCTCCCAGAGGGTTCGATTTTGAGGGCGGCGGCCGAGGCGAACGTGGATGTGATAGTGCCTGGGATAATGGATGGCGCTGCTGGGACTCAGCTGTGGATCTTTCACACGACGCATCGAGACTTCAGATTGAATCTCTTCAGAGATTATGACCGTCTCTCGGGGAGCCTCTTCAAGGAGGTTAGGAGGGGCGGCCTGATAATAGGTGGTGGAATAAGCAAGCACCACCTTCTGTGGCTGAACCAGTTCGGGGGTGGCCTGGACTATGCAGTCTACGTCACGACAGGGAACGAGTGGGATGGAAGCCTAACAGGGGCGCCACTGAGGGAGGCTATAAGCTGGGGTAAGCTAAAAACCAGCGCCAGAAAAGTCACAATCTACGGAGACGCCACAGTGATTCTTCCCCTATTAGCATCTGCCCTCCTATCTTAGCCCATCTTAAACACCCAGCTGAGATCGGGAGGGTCTCTCCTCCTTCCTAGCTTCTCGTATAGGGCATGGGCTACGAGTGGAAGTCCGATTGTAGCGTCACAGAAGCATTGGACGGTCATGCTGTCGGGACCCTCTTTCCCCCAGCTCTTGGCCTCATCTAGGGTGGCGCCTGAGAGACCGCCCCAATGGGGGCTGTCGGTGGTTATCTGGGCGGCGAACCTGTGCGGCCTGTATTTGGATAGGTCGCCTGAGAGTAATACGTCGACTGCCACCGCGGCAAGCTGTATGAAGTCTTTGGGAACGCCTCCCCCGATGAAGATTGCAGCGCTGTTGGGGAATTTCGACTTTATCTTGACGATTATTTCATAGTCGGCGAAGTGGTCTATTAGTAGTCTGAAGCTCTCACCATGTCTATACCTGTTTAGTAGATAGGCTACCCCCATCCCCGAGTCCACAAGCGCCGGTGAGAAGACGGGGACACCACTCCTCCAAGCCTCTGTCAGAATACCGTTAACACCTTTTTTATCCAGCCACGCGCCTAGATTGTGCAGAAATTCAGCTGAAGAGTACACCCTAGTACGGTCTAGCTGCGCCATAAAGTCTGCGAGCATCCTCTCCATCTCGAAGTAGTCAGCATCCTTTACTAGGACGTCATGGAACCTGTAGATGCCTGCCTTGAACAGCTCCGCATCATCGAGGTTGGGCTCGCCCATGTAGTAGTGGGCGCCTAGCGCTTCGATCAAGTCTTCAGTGATATTTGCGCCGGTTGAGACAAGTACGTCGACGAACCTGTTCCTTATAAGGAATTTCACTATCTCGCTCTGCCCGGTCGTGCTTAGAGAGCCCGCGAGTCCTAAGAATATCACTGTATTCTCTGTTCTACACGCCGTTTCCCAAACGTTTACAACCTCTCCGAGCCGGCGACCCTGAAAACCTGTCATAGCCATCGAGTCCAGCAATTGGCTAATCCTTTTCTCACCTACTTCGATCGACTTTAACTTCCTTACGAGGAATTTTCTAGCGAGTTCCTCTCTGCTGCTCATTACTTTCAAAATTCTATGCCGCACTTTTAATAAATATTTATTCACTCCCTCTCAGCTACAAATCGTTTGCGAGGCCTGTCAAAGTTTTCTGGGAGTGGGGCCGGTGGGATTTGAACCCACGTCCTCCAGCGTTCAGGACCGTGTGGTTCCCCAGGCTGGCGTCATAGCCATGCTAGACCACGGCCCCTTCAACCCACTCATCGAGAAGATTCCCATATTAATTTATGTGTGTTAAATAGTTGGTGGGTGGGGCGTTGGGGGAGGAGAGGTGTAGGCATGAGGAGCTCGAGTTTCTGGGCAGCCAGAGGACTGAGGGTGGTGAGAATCTATACTTTAGGTGTAAGAGGTGTGGGGATGTCATAATTATTCTGCCTGGAGGCAAGGGCGGATACGTTGTTCGAGGGCTTAAGCCTAGTGCTCGCCAATAATTCTTGCACCATGGGTTGTAGGCCTAGTGTATATGATTTTCTCGAGGCCTCCTGCCAACCTCTCGATACGCTCAGAGAGGTATTCAACTGCACGTTCAATCCTCTCCATCCCCTTTCTCATATCATAGAGTAAGAGCCGCGAAGGGCCGGAGCCGCTGATACATAGCGCCACGCCGTATTCGTTGAGCAGCTTCTTTTTATCCTCGAGTAGCCGTTCCCAACTGTATCCCGGACCGTATAAGCCGGCGTTGGCACGAACCTTCTCGATGAACGGGTCGAGCGTTATAAGTTTCAGCAGTAGGTCCATTCTTCCCAAAGCCATTGCGGCTGAGATTAGAGACGCCCTTGAAATCGCCTGTGAATATTCTGCAAGGGTTGGGGGATTTGTGAGGATTTTGCGCGCCTCGTCAGTCGACTTCTTCTCAAAGGTGGGGACCAGTATAACTAATCCGATGTGCTCTGGCGGCTTAATGTTGAGGTATGACAGCCCTTCTGGGGAATTGTCAATGATGTTGAATCCTCCGAGGAGGGATGCAATCACATTGTCGGCATGCGACCCGGGCTCCGCAGATGAGGCGACCCTGACCCTCCCTTCCTCGGTTAGGTTTATCTCGAGGATTCGCTCGCCCGCCACTACTGCCCCTGCGGCCTCAGCCCCAGAGGAACCGAGACCCTTGGCTACTGGTATTGAGGCGTCTATAGCCACCCTCAGGCTTTGTGTGTGGCCGCTCATCTCCATCAGCCGGTTAAGGGCTTTTGCCGCCGCGTTAAGCTGTGGGTCAGTGGGGACGCGGTGGCGATAGGGGCCGTAGACATCCACCACTACACCCTCCCCCTCCTCAATCCTCTCCACCGCCAGTTCTAGATGTGGCTCCTCGAGAGCCATAGAGAAGGCGTCAAAGCCTGGGCCTAGATTAGCAGTGCTTGATGGAACCCGAACCGATACCCGTTTGACCAACATAGAAACCATCCCCCAGCGATCCATTAAGATATATCCGCGCCGACTGACTGATTTATCTCTTAGCGGGGAGCCTTGGCTAGTGGTATGAGGGGCAGGCGATTCCTCGATCACACCAGTGACATATACGTGGAGGCGTTTGGCTCGAATTTGAAAGAGGCCTTCGAGGAGGCGGGAATGGCGATATTTGAGACGCTTGTGGGCAATCCTGAGTCAATATCACCCGCATCGAAGAGGGTTGTAGAGGCTGAGGGGTACGACCTCTTATCACTCCTCTATGAATGGTTAGAGAAACTCCTGCTACTCTTTGAGATCGACAGATTCGTGGGGTGCAGGGTCATTGTGGAAGAGCTGAACGAGTCAGAGGCCTTCAGGGTGAAGGGAGAGGTCTGGGGTGAGCTGTATGATGAGACGAGGCATAGACCAGGGACTCATGTAAAGTCGCCGACATACTGGCTGATGGAGGTGAAGAAGGAGGATGGAAAAGCACTCGTCAGATTCGTCCTCGACATATAGCGTTAGAGCCCCGCCGGCGGCGGTTCCGGAGATACACGTCCTAATCCCCAGCACCTACGCCGAGGATGCAGCACATCTTCGGGAGAAGACAATGCGTATAGGCTTTCTCTTCAGGGCAATGACAATCTTCAGGGTAAGTCAAATGATTATCTACGAGGAAGAGCCTGAAAAACCCAGCGAAAACTCGGAGCTGATAAAACTGTTGTGCGATTATCTCTCTACACCCCCCTACCTCAGGAAAAAGCTCTACAGGCTTAGGCCCGAGCTGAGATATGCAGGGCTTCTACCTCCACTAAACATACCCACACACCCTCCATCACCAATACCTCCCAAGGATGCCTGGGAGCTCCGAGAGGGCCTTTTTGAGAGAAGGGGAGAATTAACAATGCTACATGCAGGCTTGCGGAAGCCCATCATTTTAGAGACGCGTAGAAAGCATGGTTCAAGAGTGTTGCTGCTGGTCAGGTCGCAGGGAAAGAAGATAAGGTTCAAGATTAAGCGTCGCGAAGAGTTACCCTACTATCTCGGGACAAAGGTCTCAATCCATAGAGGGGCACTCAAAGATATTGTCCAGAGTTACGGGTACTCAATCGCAACGGACAGGGATGGTGAGCCGATATTAGAGGTCTGGGATAGGCTCAGCAATGCTCTTAAGACTGTTAAAGGGCCGGTATGCGTAGCCTTCGGTTCCTATAAGCGGGGATTAGCAGAGATAGCAGAGCTACAAAACTCTAAACTAGAGGAGATATTTGATATCTGTGTGAATTTTATACCGCATCAAGGTGTGAGAAGTGTGAGGACAGAAGAAGCCGTCTACTCTGTCTTAGCACTACTCAATATAGTCTCCCTTTGGAAAGGATAGCTTCCACTTATCATACATAACATTTAAATTGATTACGTCTGCCCCAAAATCCGTGGCTGATGGCTCCGTAAATAAGTGGCGCATTCTGATCGGTCTCATAACGGGCCTATTCATGGCATCGTTAGAGGGCACTATCGTGCCCATCGCGATGCCGCGCGCTGTCCTCGAGCTCGGAGGCCAGCCACTCTACAACTGGCCCATCACTATCTTCATCTTCTCGTCTACAATTTCGATTCCGGTTTGGGGTAGGCTATCAGACCTATATGGGAGGCGGCTAATCTATACCACTGGGCTAGTAATCTTCCTAGTGGCCTCTCTATTGTGTGGGGTCTCATGGAGCATGGAGACGCTTATACTCTTCAGACTGTTACAGGGGATAGGGTCTGGAGCTATCTTCGCCTTAACATTTACCATTATTGGAGACCTATTCACGCTTGAGGAGAGGGGGCGGGTGACAGGATACACTTCAACAGTCTGGGCTGTAGGAAGCATCCTAGGACCACCCATGGGTGGAATGATAGTAGATACGATTGGGTGGCGTTGGGTCTATCTCATCAACATCCCGCCCGCGCTTACAGCTCTGGTGATGGGGTATAGGAGCCTGAAGGGGCTGGCCACCAGGCAGAAGGACAGAAGACTTGACACAAAGGGGTTCATACTGTTTACAACAGTCGCTACCTGCCTCCTCCTGCTAATTGACGCCCCAATGCTTGACTGGCAGGTCGTATCTCTGACAGTACTTATAGCACTCGTAGTTACACCAATCTTTATACGTGTTGAGCGGAGGGAGAAAACACCTTTCATCCCATTCAGGCTCCTCTCAGATAGACTGAACTTTACATTGTTCGCAATTAACGGTGTGATAGGCTTCGCATTCTTCGGCACAGTAACAGTCATCCCACCAATCCTTCAATGGTTCTACGGCTTGCCACCAACAGCGGCAGGCCTACTTATGGCTCCCATTACCATAGGTTGGGTCCTCGCGGCTAACATCTCTTCACGCCTCATAGTCCGGTATGGGCCAGGCCCATTGATAAAGACCGGTGTCAGCCTTTTTATTGCAGCGCTAACGCTCCTGATGGCTGCAAATACCCTTGCCCCAAGCCCTTGGCTCCTAATACCTCCGCTCGTGATGGTGGGAACCTCTATGGGCTTGACTGTTCCCGCGACATTAATCACGATCCAGACATTAGCCGTATCGGCAGAGCTCGGTTTTCTCACTTCTATTCTAACCTTTTTCAGGAGCTTCGGCGGCTCCCTCGGCTCACAAGCAATGTGGGCCCCTTTCGCCAATGCCCATATGGAGCTGGGCGCCCTAGAGACAATTTATTATCCCAGCATTGCTTCCTTTGGTATTGCATGGGTTCTGTCCATCATCAATATCCCACTAGCCTTCAGAGTTAAATGGCCTGACTTGAGGATGATAGAGATGCAGCGACGGAATAGTTATATGTCATAGGGCTGCACCGATAATATAGCCTGCTGCAACTAAAGACCCCGTTATCGCAGCATTCTTTACGTTGAGAGACATGACGCCAATCATCCGGTAGGGATCCCCAAAGTTCTGCTCTACCCCCCTATAGACTCTGTAGGCGAGGGGGATGCCAGCAAGAGCGATCAATACGGACGCCGGTCCGAGATTTAGCAGTGGTATCAGGAGGATGCTCAGATAGGTTGCGGCGAGTGAGCCGGCGAGAAAGCCTAGGGCCTGAGTCTTTGTGAATCTTGTAAGGAGCGTCATTTTACCGGCCTCCTTGTCGTACGGCGCGTCCGGTATTTCGTTGACGTAGAGTATCAGCATGATCAGGAGTCCTATAGGTATTGAGGCAGCAACAGCGTCTAGCCCGATGCTCTGTGTCTGGACGAAATAAGTTCCCAAGACGATTACCGGTCCGAAGCCGAGAAATACTGCAAGCTCGCCAAACCCTCTATAGGCCAGCTTCAGCGGCGGCGCGGTATAGAAGTAGGAGAGGAACAATCCCAGAGCGGTGAGAACTGCTATCTCTATTAACCCTCTAGTTACAGCTAGATATGCGCCTATAGCCGTGCCCCCTATAAAGAGGGATGTGTAGATCAATCTTGCCTCCTGCATGTTGACAATGCCATATATTATCGCTCTTGACCCCCCGCTGAATGGTGTGGGTCTCCTGTTGACTGTGTCTGCTCCGAAGAGAGTATCGAAATAATCATTGGCCACGTTCAACGCCAGATGGATGCATGAAAGGCCCAGTAGTGTTAGGAGTAGGAGCGTTGGGTCGAAGAACCCTCTATAAAATGCAGCACCAGTACCGATAGCTACGGGTACTGCCGTCGCTATTAGGAATGGTAGTCGTACCGTCCTGAAAAAGCTCCAGAAGACACCTATGCTTGGCTTGAAGGTATCTCCGAGCCTTTTCCCAATTCCTTCAAGGTATCGCCTAGCCCTCGAGGTTGAGACTTCGACATACTCTGGGAAGGGGGTAACTCTCTCGTCCCAAGTATAGGTCTTCTCCACCTCCATACTGACGTCGCCATCTCTCACGCGGGCTAGGCCTCTAAATACTATGTATCTCCTGTCAGTATACCCTCCTATCGCGAGCGGCGTAATGTGATTCAATATAAGATTGACCTTTTTGTCATCAAGCTTGCTCCCCTCTACACCTCTTGGCAGCCTAAGCTTGACATCTCCGTTCGATTTAGCGGTGATGAGCGGTATTGTCGCGGGATAGCCATCCTCGTCTATGAAAGCCATCGCCACCTGTTCAAACTTCCTTAAATCCGATTCCCCGACCATCCCTACCCACCTAGAACATAATGCTCCGGCTCCCTCTCTAAGTTGCCGTCGCGCCAGACCCTTACTTTTCTCGGCTGAACCTCTATGATAGCCCTCTCCCAGAAGAGGGGCAAAGCAAACCTCTGCTTAAGGTATGTATCGATGTACGGCTCCTTCCTCCTCCACAGGGGTAATAGCCTCTGCCACTCACTGCTTAAGTCTTGATCTAAAACCCGTGCATCACCTTTAATCTCGACAGCATGGTATTTCTCACAATTCACATATTCGCGATGAGATATGAGTACAGAGACCCGCGGGTTTTTCTTGATGTGTTCGAGCTTCTTGCTGAACAGGATGCTCGATGTGAAGTATAGCACGCCTTTCTCGCGGTCATATAGCGGTAGCATAGGGTGTGAGACAGGCTCATTCCTCTCATTAACGACGGTTAAAATCGCGACGAGCGCGCCCTCTAAAACAGCCTCAACCTCCTGCGGCAGCTTAGAGATGTTCATCGGGTAGAGCTAGGCCCCTCCCAATATTTATATCTCTGAATCCTATGACGAGGAATCGACACAGCCATTTAGAGTCCTCCACTATAAATAATGGGATGGGTGGATGATTTTCTGAGGCTGAGACTTGCCGGTTATGCACGTATTTGTAAAGCAGGTCCCAGACATCTCGACTCTAGAATATGACCCCTCCACGCTGGCTCCGAGGCTTGAAAAGGCTACACCCAGGCTGGGTGAGTCGGACTTAGTGGCGTTAGAAGCTGCCCTGAGGATTAAGGAGAGCTGGGGCGGTGAGGTTGTTGTGCTTTCGGCCGGTGACGGCTTGAATGAGCTTGTCCTACGCGAAGCCCTCGCGATGGGTGCTGATAGGTGTTTCTATGTCAGCGATCCTATACTTTCTAGGGCCGATGCTTGGGTTACAGCTAACATCCTCTCGAGGCTCTCAAAGAAGGCTGGAGGGGCAGACCTGCTTCTTTGCGGCGAGGCATCCTCAGACTCTGGGAACTACCAGCTTGGGCCCAGACTATCAGAGGCGATGGGCATACCCTGCATCACACACGCGGTTAGCGTCGAGTTGGATGGAAAAGTAGTCAGGGTGAGACGAAGCCTAGAGGATAGGACAGAGATCCTTGAATCCGAGGCGCCGCTAATAATAACTGCTAGCTTGGAGCTGGCTTCTCCCAGGCTTCCGAGCCTACTGATGATAAAGGCTGCGTCTAAGAAGCCGATGACGAGGGTCGACATCTCCGAGCTGGGTCTGGAAAAGGATCTCCTCGAGCCACTTGTTGAGAGGCTCTCGGTCCGGGTTTTGAAGACCGCGCGCAGGAACATAGTATTGGATGGTGGGCCTCTCGAGTGTGCTGAGAGGCTTGTCGAGAGTCTGGTTAGGGAGGGGGTGCTTAGGGCTTGATGACTGTGTTGATTTTGGCCGGCGAGCTTGACGAGCTTCTAGAGCTGAGGACAGTCGCTGATCAGATTGGGGCCCAAGATGTGGAGGCGCTTGTTCCAGACGCCTTGGTTGATGGTGATACTCTTTCATCCCTAGGTTTGAAGCGAGTCTACCTCTTGGAGGGCTTTGAGGAGACTCCGCCAGAGGAGCTCGTAAAAATTGTTATCGACCTAGTTAAGAAGAGGGGGCACGGCCTCGTCGTTGGGCCTTCTAAGAAGATTTACAGGGAGCTCTTCGCGAGAACAGCCCAGAACCTTTCATCCCCCTGCCTGACGGACTGCACCAGTCTAGAATCCGTTGAGGGGAGTCTTGTAGCTGAGAGACCATTCCTGGGCGGAGGCTACGTCGAGAGGCTCGCCATTAAGAGGCTCCCCGCACTCTTGACCATCCAGCTGATGGGTAGGCGGCCCCAGACGAGAGAGAAGGGCAGCTTGGAGATGGTGAGGCTCGGCAGACTGTCCACAGAGGATTTGAGGCTGAGGCGCGTCGCTGTTGAGAAGGTGGAGAGGAGAGGTGCTGACCTCGCTAAGGCCCGCGTTGTGGTCTCAGTCGGCCGCGGATTTAAGAGGCGGGAGGACTTGAAGATGGCGGAGGATCTGGCCCAGCTTTTAGGCGCGGAGCTGGCGTGTAGCAGGCCGATTGCGAGCGACTTAGGGTGGATGCCTGAGGAGAAGCATGTAGGGCTGTCGGGTAAGTGGATCAGCCCTCAGCTCTACATCGCCATAGGAATATCGGGTCAGGTACAGCACATGGTGGGAGTTAGGAATTCGAGGATAATTGTTGCAGTAAATAATGACACTTCGGCGCCAATCCATAGGGAGGCGGACTATTCAGTCCCCCTCGACCTATACCAGTTCATCCCGGCTCTTATCAAGGTGCTGCGAGAGAGGGGGGCGCGGGTTGCGTGAATGGATATTAGGCCGATTAGGAGGGTTGGCGTGAATTGAAGGTGGCGTTTCAAGGTGAGAGGGGGGCGTACAGCGAGGAGGCTGTGATACGGTACTTCGGCGAGGCGGCTGAGCCTCAGCCGCGAAGAACTATCTCCGCAGTTTTTATGAGTGTGGAGGCGGGCGAGGTAGAGGCGGGGGTTGTACCGGTAGAGAATAGTATTGAGGGCAGCGTTGGCGAGACCTATGACGCCCTCCTAACGACGAGCCTCAAGGTGATAGGTGAGCTGAATCTGAGAATCTCACACTGCCTAATCGGGCTGCCCGGCGCAACCATCGCAGGCCTTAAGAAGGTAGTATCACACCCCCAGGCACTCGCCCAATGCAGGGCATACATTGCCTCGCTCGGACTTGAAACAGTCAGCCACTACGACACAGCGGCCGCGGTCCGATTCGTCAAGGAGCTCGGAGACAAGACCGTTGCAGCAATAGCTAGCGCGAGGGCTGCCGAGATATACTCAATGGAGATTTTGGCTCGGGGGGTTGAAGACTACGGTAGAAACTACACTAGGTTTTTGGTGATAGGCCGCGGAGAACCGGAAAGGGCTGAAAAGGAGAAGACGAGCATAATCTTCTCCCTCCCCCACAGGCCCGGCGCCCTCTATGAGGCTCTCGGAGCCTTCGCGAAAAGAGGTATAAACCTGACGAAAATAGAGTCCAGACCCACTAGGGCGAGGCCCTGGCAATACCACTTCTACGTAGACTTCGAGGGCCATATAGGCGATGATAAAATTCGTGAAGCTTTGTCGGAGCTGGCGGCCAAGTCTATATTATTGAAGGTCCTCGGCTCATATCCTGCTTGGCAGGACAACCCCTCCGACTAGGCTAAGAATCTAAGCCACCCCCAGCAGTGAGAGGTTGATCTCGCATCCCGCGACAGGCATGTAAAGGCCAAAGTTCTCCAATACGGAAGGGTGTATCTCGCCTATGAATCCGACCTCTACACCTTCCCTCACCACTGCGGCTCCGCGACCTGGGATGAAGAAGGGATAATCCCTCGCAGACAGGCTGTTCTCTAACTCAAATAGACGGAGAACCTCCTCCAATACCGCCTTCAACTCAGAGAAAGACGCAGTGGAGTGGCATACGACGAAGGCCAAGTGTCTCTCCCTGCAGGCCTTCTCCGGTAGGGTATCATTCCGGACTATTACGTCTCCAAGCTCGAATAGGCGCTGCGGATAAGGGTTTTTCGAGTTGGCTACGAGGTTCGAGAGGAGACCAGGAAGCAGGAGCTCCCTCAGACAGTCGTACATTATGGAGACCGGGTTCAATATCTTTATCCCAGGCTCCCGGTTTATGAGCATCCAGCTAAAGTCCCTCTCCGTGTTAGAGAGAGTGGTGTTTACCACCTCTGTGAAGCCCATACCGAGCATAAACTGTCTCAGAATGTCTAAGGCCTTCGACGCTGGTAGTAAAGCTCCTATTCCTACCGTCTCTGGTAGCACCGGCTCGAGGTTCTGGTAGCCAAGGCCTATTGCAACCTCCTCGACCAAGTCGACGGGGTGGAGAATATCTACCCTGTAGGGCGGCACACCAACAATCACCTTCCCGCGCGACGCTTTAGCATCAAGCCTCATCCTGCGCAAAGCCCTAACCACATCACCTGTCGACAGTTCTAGGCCGATTAGGGAGGACGCTAGGCTAGGATCTAAGATCCACTTGGTGCTTGAGAGGTCGGGGGTGTAGACTTGTCTCCGCCTGCCCTTATATCTTATTAGGGTCTTGTAAGCGACACCACCTAGGTCTATCAGCGTGGTGACCAGTATGTTGAGCGCCTGGTTCACAGCCTTCTCGTCTGTGCCTGTAACGTCTATGAAGAGCTCCTGCACCCCTGGCCTCAACTCTGTTAGAGAGGAATTGATTATCGGTGGGAAAGAAAGGACGCCTCCGCGGCTATCCAGTATTATTGGTGCTAGGTCCTTCCCCTGGAGTATCCAGGCGTATTTTCTCCCTGTGGGATGTTCGGCAAGTATCTGCCGTGGTGTCATCTCTTGGTAGGAGCCTAGCGGGATGAAGCGTATTTCGGAGAGGCCTACGGCGCGGTAGGTGAGTGGTGGGCGAACCTTGGAGTAGTCGTGTAGACCGATGGCTACTTTTCGGCGGTCACGACCCAGGATCCAGTGGAGGTCCTCCTGCAGGACTATGAGGTCCGCTATATCCTCCTCGCCTAGGTTTAGTGAGCGGACAAGCGCACAAGCAATATACGGTCTCACGGACTCGACGCTTCTCTCGACCTCTACAACGATTCTGGAAGCTCTCGCAGAGTATCTTCCCGCCCCCAGCTCGATCTCGAGCAGGCCTTTGAAGGCCCTAGCTACAGAGGTTTGGCTACCGAAATCTGGGCGGTTGGGGTTATACTCGACCTTTACCTCATCCTCCCCCACCTCCTCGACAGACATCCCCAGAGCGGCCGCCAGGTCTGCTATCTGGTTGGTGGATAGCTGGATACCAACAAACCTAGACACTCTATCCACTCTCAACGTGATTGCCGGCATAACTAGCCGCTCACCCTAACCCTCTCTAGCCTAAGGGGGTTGAAGCTGAGAAGCCACCTGAGGTCATTCTGATAGAGGGTTCGCGCGTCGTTCACGTCGAGCAGTAGGAGGGCGAGGCGTTCGAGCCCCAGCCCCCAAGCAAGGACCGGCTCCCTAACCCCAAGCGGCAAAGTTACTTCAGGCCTGAAGATGCCCATGCCGCCTAGCTCAACCCAGCTACCCTTCTTTTCAACATAGACATCCACTTCTGCCGAGGGTTCTGTGTAAGGGAAGTAGCTGGGCCTGAATCTGACCTTTCTAAGCCCCATCCGTGCGTAGAACTCCTTTATTATCCCCATCAGCTGTCTTAGGTTTGCGTTTCTATCGACGAGTATGCCTTCTACTTGGTGGAACTCAGCCAGCCTCCGCCAGTCAACCCTCTCGTTACGGTATACCCTATCTATTGTGAAGACTTTCAGGGGCCTCTTCGAGGACTGTGCGAGATGCCTTATAGTGGTTGCTGTAGTATGTGTTCTCAGAACTAGGCGTGAAGCCTCTTCAACACTCCACTCATACCCCCAGCCCCTAGAACCTGTTCCCCCACCATCGCGATGGACCTTCCCGACCTTGGCTGAGAGCTCTCTTGGCGGCTCACCAGTGGCGGGGCTTGAGAGGTAGAAGGTGTCGTGCATCTCCCTCGCAGGGTGGTCCTGCGGCTGGAATAGAGCGTCGAAGTTCCAGAAGGCGAGCTCGACTAGGGGCCCCTGTATCTCCTCGAACCCTAGCTCCACGAAGATGGACTTGATTAGCTGGATGAGGTGTGTTAGTGGGTGCGGTCTCGCCGCCTGTACCGGCTTAACGGGAGCATACACGTCATACCTTCTAAACCTCTTCTCTCTCCACGCCCCGCTGATGAGCAATTCCGGGGTCAACTGAGTAATCTCTTCCTTCTCCGCAAGCACCTCGGGTGGAAGGCTTAGAGCCTTCTTAGTAGGTGTAAGAACATATCTAGCCACCTCGCTGACCCTCAACACGCGGGGCCTGCGGCTTAGCCTCTCACACGCAGGCTGGAGTGGGCCCATATCCTCGAGCCTCGCCGACCCCCTCTTCAAGATCTCGAGAACTAGCTCGTCATCGGACTTAGAGTCTGGATACCTTTCAATCCTGAGCCTGACGTCGCCGCCAGATTTAGAGACCGTTATCCAGCCGTTCTTCTTAGCCCATATTATGCCGATGTTAAGCTCGTCTTTGCCGAGGATGCCTGCAGACTCGATCTGGCTTAGCGTTGCCTCACCCCCCATAGATCTGAGAGCCTCGACAAGCCTCCTCTCAGGAAGACCCTTCTCAACGTATACGAGCCCTTCCTCTCCAAGAGTCATTACATGTGTCACAGAGGCCTTAGAGGGCTCTGCAAGACCCTTGCTAGCTAGCCACTCGGCAGCCTTTGCCACAGCACCCACATTAACGGAAAGCTTCGCAGCCACCTCGTCGAAACCAAGAGGCCCCTCAGAGAGGATAAGGCTCAGTACACGCCTCTCCAAGGGGTGCAGCTCCAACTCCTCCCTATCCTGCTCCGACATGAAACCAACAACACACGTCTCAGCCTCTTAACATAGTTTATTCGATACATGTTTTTACCTGACTCACGCATTATTGGGCAGTGGGTTGGAGAGGACGGGGCTAAAAGCTGTCTTGGCTGAGGACTACAGATGCAGGGTGGTTGAGGGAGATATTGAGGGCCTATTGGCGCGGGGTTTTGGGGAACTCTCTGAGGGCCAGCTGATGCTTTGGCCCGAGGAGGTGCTCTACCTTCTCGAGAGGAGGGCGCTTAGCCTCACAGATAGGGAGGGCAACCCTCTAGACTTCAAGACCTACCTCGACCAGCTCTCTAGAGAGAAGCCCAACTTCTGGCCCAGATACATAGTATACCGAGACCTGAGAAGCAGTGGGAGGATGGTGAAGATGGGGTTTGGTGGTATGCTGACCTATAGGCTCTACGAGCCCTCCAACAGAGAAACCTCAAAATATCTCATTTTCCCTTTCCCCGAAGGCTCAACACTCAGGGTTGAGGAACTCCTCAAGGCATCAAAGCAGGTTATGAAGAAGGGGAAGATCCTAATTATCGCAGTCTTGGAACGGAGGGGAGAGGTGATCTACTACTCATGCACAGAAACGAACCTCTCAAATCTCTGAGGGCTAAGGGATTCATCGAGATAACCCGCCCCCCGAACGGCTTAATGATGGTCTTCGCAGTCTATGTCGGATATTTTGTCCAGAGCGGCAGAATCCCCGCACCTTTTGAGGCCTTTTTAGCAGCCGTTACCGCCTACTCTTTATCTGCTTCATCCATGGTTGTGAACGATGTCATAGACAGGGAGATAGACGCGGTAAACAACCCCAGACGCCCCATCCCCTCAGGCCTTGTCAGAGTCTCCGAGGCAGTTCCGTTATCAATCTTTCTCGGACTTGCCGGGTTAATGTCTTCTGCTATATTGGGGCTTAATACGCTGGCGGTGGCAGCAATATTCTACGCCCTCGCACTCTCCTACAATACTTATCTAAAGAGGACGGGGCTGGTCGGTAACGCAGCGGTAAGCGCGACAATATCAGCCCCCTACATCTACGGCGCAATACTTGCTGAAGGAACGGTCGGAATACCGGTTGCCATCATATCCTCTATGTCATTCCTCGCTGGCATGGGGAGGGAGGTTATAAAGGGGATCTCCGACGTGGAGGGTGATAGAAGTCGCGGAGTCAAGACCTACGCAATTACGCACGGGAAGAAGGCTGCAGCGAGACTCGGCGCAGGTCTCGTCTTCACAGCAGTTGCTCTAAGCCCACTACCTGTAGCCATCGGAGCCATGAGCCCGCTCTACATACCACCAGTCGCAATCGCCGACGCAGGATTCACATACTCCAGCATTAAATTACTGCGGAACCCCGAGATCAGTAGAAAGACTAAGACAGAGTATCTGTTTTGGATGCTCATAGGCTTGGTGGGGTTCCTTTTAGGGGCGTACAAATAAAGATGTAGGAAATCATGATATATTGGCGGATAGAAGTGGGTTGTAGCGGTTTTGAAGCTGATTAAGGACCCGGTCCACGGCTATATCACACTCTCAGACTGGGAGCTGAGAATCGTGGACACGTTTGCGGTTCAGAGGCTGAGGAGGATAGGGCAACTCCCCTTGGCATATCTTGTATACCCCGGGGCGCGCCACACGCGGTTCGACCACTCCTTAGGCTCGATGGTCTTGGCAGAAGAGTTTTCAAAGAGTTTAGGTCTACGGGATGATGATGCACGGGTCTTTAAGACAGCAGCTCTCCTACACGACATAGGACACACCCCTTTTTCACACTTGTTTGAAGAGTTCCTCATCGAGAAGGGCTCTACCCACGAGGAGATAGGCAGGAGAATAATCGCGGACAGCGACGAGCTGAGACTCGCCATTGAGGAATCTGGTGTAGACGTAGGCGAGCTCATAAGACTTCTGGAGGGGAGGCATAGGTTGAGCAAGCTGGTATCAGGGCCGATAGACGTAGACAGACTAGATTTTCTCTTAAGAGACTCATACTTCACAGGAGCAACTTACGGAGTGATTGATGTGAGACGCCTCATATATCTGACAAGGATCGAGAATGGTGAGCTTTGCATCGATGAGAGGGGGCGGGGAGTGTTGGAGGAGCTTGCAGTAGCAAGGCTCCACTCCTTCCTCAACATATACTTCCACCACGCAGTCCGGGCTGCCCAGCTCCAGCTCCTCAGGGCTGCGGAAGAATACGGTGGAGAACTGACGGGAATAGCCGAGCTGCCGATCGAAGACTACCTAAACCTAGACGACTTCGCTGTCTGGTGCATGCTCAAAAACAACCCAAAATCTAGGAGCAGAATGGACGCACTTTCAAGGAGGATTCTTCCTAAGATGATATTTGAGGGGAGGTCCGAGGGCGCACGCCCATCTTCCTGGTCTAGTGAAGAGAGAAGAAGACTTGAAGCGGAGCTTGCAGAAACCCTACACCTGCCCGTAGGGAATGTCTACATCGACTCGTCAGTCATACCTCCTCTCACAAAGTACGGTCCTACGGAGCTGACGATTAGGGTGAGTGGAAGCCATGAGCGGCGCGAGGCTAGATCTTGGATTTTAGAGATGACGGCTAAGCCAATCTATATCGTCAGGGCATACGTAGACCGCGGGGTTGGTGAGTATAATGCATTGAGGGAGAGGGCTCAGAAGTTTTTTACAAGCCGAGGACTCGTCGACGGTGTCTGATCTGTCTCATGAGGCCCTCCTCAAGGCCTACGACCGGCCTGTAGCCAAGCAGCCTACCGATCTTTTCTATTGACGGATAGCTAATCATGGGCTCCGCCTCCTCCGCACTTCGCGGCGGCGCATCCCTTATGGTGGCGTTCGAGGAAGTCAGCCGCCTTATCAGCTCTGCAAGCTCCCTTATCGAGACGGCATTTCCTGTCCCCACGTTGAAGACCTCCCCGACAGCCTTCTCACTCCTCAAAGCCAGCTTAATCGCATAGCACAGGTTATCCACGTGGTAAGGATCAGTAACGTCCCTGCCACCGTTGTATAGTGTTATTTCACCGCCCCTTAGGCAAGCGTCTATAAACCGAGAGATCGCGCTCTGAGGCGAGTCATATTCTCCGAAGACCTTCCAAGACCTGAAAATAACCGTCGGAACACTGTATATGAGTCTATAAGCCTCGACACATTTTTCCGCCATGACTTTGGAGTAGTCGTATAGGGTGCGTGGTGAGAGGGGGGTCTCCTCAACGACAGGGAGGGGAGGGCGTGGGCCATAAACATTAGCTGAAGAGAGATACACAAACCTATCTACATCCAGTTTACGGGCCACTTCAAGCATATTCACTGTGCCGAGGACATTTGTGTTCAGACATTTGTGCGGGTCCGCCCTACACGCAGGGGGGTTAGATATTGCTGCCAGATGGACGATATGGCTCGGCCTATGGTCTCGGAGGGATGATGACAGCTCATCCAGCGAGAGGATACTGGCCTTTATCTCCGCCCCCTCGCAGACATCCAGTCCTAAAACCGAGTACCCTTCTCTCTCAAGATAATCCCGCAGACTTCTGCCAATGAATCCCTGAGAACCAGTGATAAGTACTTGGACCACCAAAGACCTGAGACAGATTCTTGATAAAATACCTATTCCGAGCCCGAGAATGCTTAGGAAATCACGCAGCTAGTCCAGCCGCAGTCAATACATTTCACACAACCCTCCTGCCACACCAAGTTCCTCCCCTTGCACTCGGGACAAACATCGTACTTTTCTTCAACACCCCCAGTCTCGATACTTAAGAGAGGCTCCTCTCGCGACTGCGCTGACGATACTTGGAGAGGCATGGCCTTCCTTCTAACCTTCTCAGACGGCGGAACCTTGATTTCTATGCCTAACCCCCTCATAATGTTTAGCGTGTTGTTCTCCACTGATGTAACGTATCTCGACTCCCTCTGGCTAGGAGTCACCAAGACCTGAGTAGACTTGGAGAGGTCACGGTAGATCGTAATGCCCTTTAGCCCGAGTTTATAGGCGAAGAGATACGCGTTCTTGACATCCTCGACAGTAACCCAGCTGGGCATGTTAATCGTCTTGCTGACAGCCGCGTCCACCCAGAGGCCCACATGATACTGGGCCCTCACATGATCCCACCACGGAACGTCATACGCAACCACGAAGACCCTCCTAGCCTCCTCGGGAAAGACGTCTAGGCCCTGTATTGAGCCGCCGTTGTCAGCAACCATCTTGAAGATCTGCTCGTTATAGAGCCCCGCCTCCTTCAAATAATTCTCAAACTCGGGATCTATGTAGTGGAATACGCCCACCGTCACGTGCTTCTCGTATAGGAGTGCGAAAACAGGCTCCAACCCCGAGCTCGCGTCCACTAGCATGGAGATACTTCCAGTAGGCGCGATAGACATGAGATGGCTGTTGCGGATTCCATAGCGCTTTACATCCTCAGCGATTTTGTCCCAATCCATTGTCCAGAGCTCCCTATTGTAGAAGCCCTCCATTGGGAGCTGCCCATTGACGTAATCGCTACTCCAGTAGAGCGGGAAGACACCCCTCACCTTAGCCCGCTCAATACTCTCACTGTAAGCGTGGTATGCTATGAACTCCGTTATTCTCTGCATGAGGCTGAAGCCCTCCTCACTGTGATATGGAATCCGCAGGGCGAAGAGGAGGTCTGCAAGCCCCATAAATCCGAGGCCGATTCTCCGAGTCTTCTTTGACATCTCGTCTATGCTCTGGAGTGGATAATTGTTCACGTCTATTACATTGTCTAAGAACCTGTATGCGATTTTCACGGCTTCCCGCAGCCCATCCCAGTCAACTTCTTTCCCCTTCTCAGTGGTCCTCACGAATGCGTATAGGTTAATGGAGCCTAGGTTGCAGGACTCGTACTCGTAGAGTGGCTCCTCTCCGCAGGGGTTAGTGGAAGTTATGTTGCCGAGTGCCTTCCGCAGAGGGTTTCTTCTATTGATGTTCTCGAGGAATAGGACTCCGGGGTCGGCGGTCTTCCACGCCATTTCAGCTATGAGGTTGAAGAGGTGCGAAGGGCTCTTTGTCCCCCAAACCTTGCCGTCTCGCGGGTTTCTGAGCTCATAGGGGGTGTCGTTTTCGAGACACTTCATAAACTTGTCGTCTATGAGCACGCTTATGTTGAAGTTCTCCAAGAACCCTTCCTTCTCCTTTGCACGGATAAACTTCTCTATGTCCGGATGCCACACCTCCAGAATACCCATGTTGGCGCCCCTCCTCTTCCCACCTTGCTTCACAACCTCGGTTACAGTGTCTATTATCCGCATGAAGGTTACTGGGCCGGAAGCGACTCCGGAGGTGGAGAAGACAACATCGCCCTCAGGCCTCAGCTTGGAGTAGTTTATCCCTATTCCTCCTCCACTCTTGAAGATGATGGCAGCCTCCGTCGCCGCCCTCATGATCGATTCAATATTGTCCTCAATAGGTAGGACGAAGCAGGCTGAGAGCTGGCCCAGCCTAGCCCCCGCGTTGAAGAGGGTCGGGCTGTTAGGCATGAACTTCTTCTCGACCATGAGGTTATAGTAGCTGAGGTAGTCGTTGTAGTGATGGTCGAAGGCGCCTGAGAGAAGCATCTCCCAGAAGACGCTCCACGGGTACTTCATCATGCCCTGCGCGTTGAGGCTGTCGTAGAGCTTTTTCATCCTCTCAAGGTGCCATCTATTCCAATAGACTTGGTATCCCCCACCATTCTTGCCGAGACCGATCTTCCCAGCCCATAATTCCGGATTGAAGGATTCTAGGGGATGCACCTCCTGTTTAGCCTCCTTGTCGAAGATTAGCGGGTCATAGAGTATGTCGGGAATCACTACTAGAGCGGCAACCCTTTGAAAAAGTTGTTTAGGCCGCTCAGCAAGCTTCCCCTCCTCATTCTTGAGGAGGTATCTACTCGCCATGAGTCTTAGAGCGTTTACCGAGAACCTCTTATCAACTTCGTCGAGATAGTCAGTTTCAAGGATAAGCATCTTCTCCTTCCTGATACGCTCCCTCTGCTTCCTATACAGGATGTAGGACTTCGCCACCTCGTATAGGTCAAACCTAACTAGGGCGAGCTCGACTATGTCTTGAACATCCTCCACATGCGGAGTCCGCTCTGCCCCGTACTTCTCCGCTATGACTTGAAGGACATATTCGACCACTTGGTCGAGGAGAGATTCATCAAACTTGTCCACCGCGATCATCGCCTTCTTAATGGCCTCGCGGATGCGGCGATGGTCAAAATCCACTACGCGGCCATCCCTCTTAACGATCTTCTTGACCGGATACCCTTCAAGTTTTATACCCACTCCCAAGCCACCGAGCAAGGCCCACTACGGGGGCCTCATATAACTCGTTTGTCGGAACACGCTTTTAAGAGTTTTCACACCCCGCCCTGAAAGAAAGAATACAGCTGTCCGGTGGGCTATTGGCCATGATCTTGATGGCGCGCCCTACCCCTGCCAGTTAGGGCTGCGACTCCGCCACTAGGCGGATATTAGAATATATAGCCGCTGGAAAAGAGCTAAGGCTGGAATGGCATCTGGAGCCACGCCCGAGGAGATCGCCAAGTCGATAAGCAGTGTGGCGGTAGAAGTCTTAACCTTGGAAGAATTTATCAGCATCTTACAGGCTGGCAGGGTACAGGCCTATATTGGGATCGAGCCAAGCAACATTCTACACTTGGGGACGTTGGTGGCTTGTGAGCCGCTAATCCGGCTTGCCAAGGCAGGGTATAAGACAAAATTTCTTCTCGCGGATATTCACGGATGGCTCAATGACAAGGGTGAGCTAGAGCAGCTGAAGGAGATTGCGAGGCAGAACCAAGAGCTCCTCTCAAAGGTGGTTAAGTCTCGGGGGGTGGAGGACTTATACGTTGAGTTCGTCTACGGGTCGGGCTACCAGCTCAGCGAAGGCTATGTCAAAGAGTTGATGCGCTTGGCCAAGCTTGTCACCGCCTCGGAGGCTAGAAAAGCTATGGACACGATAAGTAAGAAGGACGTCATGTATAAGGTCGGGTCCGAGATCTACGCACTCATGCAGTGCTTAGACATTGGGTATCTAGGGGTAAATGTGGCAGTGGGTGGTCTGGATCAGAGGAGGATCCACGTCATGGCCCGGGAGTATCTGAGAAAGCTAGGTTATGCGAAGCCTGTGGCAATCCATACACCTATCATTCTAGGGCTTGATGGGGGGGCGAAAATGTCTAAGAGCCTAGATAACGCCATATTCCTCAACGATGGGGAGGAGGAGGTCTCAAGAAAGGTTTTCCAAGCATTCTGCCCTGAACGAGAGCTGGAGAACAATCCGTTGACCATGATTGTTGAGCGCGTTGTTTTCCCTTGGCTAGGCCGTTTCGAGGCGGGCGATAAGACATATGTCGACTATAGCGAATTTGTTAGGGATTGGAGGAGCGGTGTCCTGACCGCCAAAAAGTTGAAGGAGGCCCTGACTGAAGCCCTCAACAACATACTGCGGAGAATTCAGACCTCGTAGCACATCCAGGCGCATATCTTAAGACCCTGAATCTCTGAGCCGTCTCGCTATGCTGCAGGCCTTGTTTACGACTTCGAGGGGGGTCTTTCCGAAAACATAGATTGCTGGCTCTAAACCTAAACCCCCTTCGTCAAGCACGACATCTGCCTCGGGATTCTTTTTTAATGCCTCGATCACGTCGAAGACTACCTCATCCTCACTCCTCACCCTTTCGTTAGGGCTAGTACTGACTGCGATGAGGCCCGCACTCTTTACTACCTCTTCAACGCCCTTAATCATCTTCAGGTTCATAATGCTCTTCTTTTCTGCGTTGATTCTAATGCTGCCGAGAAGGATGGAGGCCAAGTGTTTAGAGGCGCCGAATGCGGGCTTGCTAACTGGGACCATCCGCGCACCGATCCTAACTATTCTGCCCGGAAACGCGGCTACGTCATTCAGGCTGGAGGCGTTGTCCAAGGCTGCTGCAATATTTATCGAGACCTCAGGGTATAGTGGAAGGAGTTCTGGAGAGCGCTCCACCAACTCAGCTGCGAGCCTGAGGTCCTCTAGGATTCTCTCCCTCTCAAGTGGCAGCCTTACCTCGATGCCTATACACACTTCGCAGTCTGCCAGTTCGGGATAGAGACGCCTATGTAGCCTGCAGATATGGCCGCCCGAGAGCAGCCTTCTCCAAGCCATGTGGAGTACTTGGGTTAGGCGGGGAGCACCTTCCGCCGCCGCGCTGGCCAAAGAATTAACCAGGGCATCTATTTCATCGTCGGGTATTCCGAAACTCTTTAACCTGTCAAGATAGGTGGATGGGCTTCGCGAGAGGTAGCCACTGACCGCGGCTTGGCTAACGCCAAGCACGGCCGATATTCTCGATTGACTGTAGCCTCGCCTCCTCAGTGCGTGTGCCAGCAGACCCCTAACGTTTGGGAGTATATACTTGAGGAGAACCTCCTCGGGCGGCCTCATCCATCAGCCTCTACCTGCAGCTTCTCCTGGCGTATAGCCCTTAGAGCAGCCTCAACCGTGTCTGGATCTACCCGCCTGTAGACACTTACCCTCAGGGAGTCAAAATTCCAAATAATCCTGGAGTTCTCTACCGCGTACTCAATCTCGATCCTCACAATATCACCTTTTGAGAGCACAAGCTTCTCGACTAGGGCTGTATAGAGCTTCTGGTTTAGCTCCCCCGCAGCTCTGGCGACCTCGCTAGTCTCTAGCTGGCCGGTCTTCAGCAGCTCCCTGTTCTGTGCAAAGAGTGTCCGGCGAATCTTAGTGGCATAATAGCCCACTATCACGGTGCCGGTCTGGAGCTTAGGCAAGGTCGGTCCCCCTGCTATAAATATAGTAAAAGGTTCCGATATATGTTATTACCAGGCCCTCCACTGGGGAGTACTCCAGTTTGGCCAGACCTCAAGACTTATCGGCGGGCACTAACCTCATAGCCACGATGAGTGGGATAACGGGGGAGCTTTGGCATAGAATAAACGAGAAGCGGGAAGAGTATCTACAGGTCTTGAAAAGTCTACTGAGCTTTCCAAGCGTCTCTGCCACGGGGGAAGGGATGGCTGAGGCGGCAGGCCATGTGGCCGAGGTGTTGGAGAAGGTGGGGCTCAGAAGCGAGGTTTTCACCGACCATGGGGGCTACCCGGTTGTTTGGGGGGAGCTTAGAGAGGAGAGGCACGGCACACTCCTAGTTTACAACCACTACGATGTCCAGCCACCTGACCCCCTCGAGAAATGGACTTCACCGCCCTTCCAGCCAACCATCAGAAATGAAAGAGTATATGCTAGGGGTGCTTGCGACAATAAGGGGAACCTAGCCGCGAGGCTATGTGCTATAAACCTGCTGCTAGACACTATCGGCGAAGTGCCCCTGAACATCAAGTTTCTAATAGAGGGTGAGGAAGAGATTGGAAGCCCACATCTTAGCATATTCTTCCAGAATCATAGAGAGATTCTCAGCGCTGATGCCTGCCTCTGGGAGATGGGGGGCACCAGCCCGGACGGTAGACCACTCATCTACCTCGGGGCCAAGGGCATACTATACCTTGAGCTCCACGCCTCCGAGAAGAGGTCGGACCTCCACTCATCTTGGGGCGCGATCGTACGGAACCCTGCATTCGAGCTCGTCCACCTTCTCTCCTCCATGAGAGATAGGGGTGGACGCGTATTGATCGAGGGATTCTACGACGACGTTCAAATGCCCGACAGTGATACAGTAGCATTACTGGAAGAGCTGAGCGGTTTCGAGTCTGAGGTCAGGGCCATCGCAGGGGAGGATGGGCTACTATCGAATAAATCGGCTAAGGAGCTGCTCTTCGACCTCACCCTCATGCCATGCATAAACATCTGCGGCATACACTCGGGCTATACCGGGCAGGGCTCAAAGACAGTACTACCGAGCTCAGCATTCGCTAAGGTTGACATAAGACTTGTCCCAGGGATGAGGCCTGAGAGAGTGTTGGAGCTCGTCAAGAGACATGTAGAGAGGGTGAGTGGGGGCAGAGTCTCTGTTAAGCCTTTAGACATGGGCTACCCGGCCGCTAGGACGCATCCGAGTGAGCCCTTTGTCGAGCTCGTAGCTAGAACCGCGGAATCGGCGTACGGTCTGAAGCCAATCATCTACCCCTCCTCACCAGGCTCCGGTCCAATGTATCTAGTCACAGACCTCTTACGTATGCCCTGTGTAGCCGCCGGCATCGGAGACCACCAGTCAAACGTGCACGCACCAGACGAAAGCGTCTCGATAGAGAACTATCTGAGGGGAATACTCCACGTCGCCCTCACCATAGTAAACTTCGTGCCATTCATGAGGGGGGGCGTCACGCCATATCTATAAATCCCAGAGAAGGTCCGCAGGAAACAAATATATATCATGCGCCAGACTGATAAGTTCACCGGTGCTTAGCAATGACACCCGAGCTAAGCTTCTTTGTCAAGTTTAAGACACCGCCAGAACTGGCCAACGCGACACTCGAGATAGTGAAGATGGCTAGAGAGACTGGGAAGATCAGGAAGGGTGTGAACGAGGTGATCAAGTCGATAGAGAGGGGGCAGGCCAAGCTGGTCGTCATTGCTGAAAACGTTGACCCGCCTGAGATTGTCGCATTTCTCCCGGCACTCTGCGAGGAGAAGAAGATACCGTACATCTACGTGCCTAGGAAGGAGGAACTCGGCAGGGCTGCAGGCCTCGAGGTCTCGGCCAGCTCGGTCTCGATTATAGATGTGGGGGAGGCTAAGACGTATTTTGAGGAGATTCTGAAGCAGCTTGAGACTATTAGGCGGCAGGTTAGCGTTAAATAGTTTCTGACCTATTCTTGGAGGCTGGCTAAGAAGCTATGAGTAGTCCAGGAGTCCCTGCGGTTGTGGAGCAGGTTGTTGGGAGGACAGGTGTTAGGGGTGATGTTACACAAGTTAGAGTTCGGATACTTGAGGGCCCCGACGCGGGGAGGGTAATTACGAGGAATGTGAAGGGGCCTGTGAGAATAGGCGACGTCTTGATATTGATGGATACTGAGAGGGAAGCCGAGAAGATTAAGTGAGGGGATCGCGCGTGCCCACCATGCATACGTGCAGCTTCTGCGGGAGGAGTTTTGTCCACGGCACAGGTCTACTGCTGGTGAGAAGGGATGGAGGGCTCAACTGGTTTTGCAGCAGGAGATGCTTCGTCTACATGACAAGGCATAAAAAGGATCCGCGGAAGATAAAGTGGACGGCTTATTACGGTAAGGAGAGGCGGGCCTAGCTAGTCTAGGATCTCTTCCGGTGAAAAGAATATCTTGTGCTCATATTCGTATGAGTCTGGGCTGTCAGAGGCGTGTATTATGTTGTTCGTTATGTCTAGGCCGTAATCACCGCGGATTGTTCCTGGACTGGCCTTTACCGGGTCAGTGGCTCCTATCATGAGCCTCACAACCTCGATGGCGCTCCTGCCCTCGAGTATAGCGACAACGACATCTCGACCGCTTATGGAGTCTATGAGAGATTGGTAGAACGGCTTTCCGAAATGTACTGCGTAGAGCTTCTCAGCCATCTCCCTCCTAACCCTCACGAGCTTTAGGGCAGCTATCCTCAGCCCCTTCGACTCGAATCGCGAAATAATGCTGCCGACAAGCCCCCTCGAGACCGCAGTGGGCTTCAACATGATAAACGTCCTCTCAACCATATCAATCACGGCCTGTTAGCCGATTGATATATACTATCTGAGCACTCCCATATCCCTTTTGCGCCCAAGTAGGACTGGTGAGATTCTTTGACGGTTAATCTCCCAGAACTCTCCCAGCTCCATTATGGACAGTTTAAGTGTTCCGTCGGACAGCCTCTTTAATGCCTCTGAAATCTCTAGGGCTAACTCAGCATTAAGAATGACTGGTATGTTATGGTCAACGGCCGCCCTTCTCACATCATAGTCTATCTGCGGCATGTATCCTGAGCTGATCAGCATACCTATCCTTCTCATCCTTATTGCCTTCACCGCGGTCTCGCCCCGAATCTCCGGGACACCAGGTATGGGAGACTCCTCCAATGTTAAAACCTCATAGCCAGCCTCGCTCAAGACCTCAGCCACCGCCTTAAGCCTCGACGCCGTTCTTGTCGAGTCGGGGTAAACAAGTATGGGCACATCTTTCGGGGGGATTGTGTTTGGTGTGGCGGAGAGCCAGCTCTTCATTAGGGCTTCGTGGAACTCCAGTCCAAGCGCGGCTACTTCACCGGTGCTCCTCATCTCTGGGCCTAAGAACGGGTATGAGCCTCGTATCTGTGCCCATGAAAACTGCGGCGACTTCACTCCCCAAACGAGCTGCAGTGGGACAAACACCTTTTCGGATATCTCCTCCAATCTATCGTCGGTAAGAGATAGGCATTCACCAAGTATGCATCTGGTCCCATGGCCTAGGAGGTCTATATTGTAGACTTTACTGCTAAAGGGCATTGAGCGGCTGCACCTCAGATTACACTCTATCACATAGACTTCGCCGTCCTTGACTAGGTACTGTATGTTGAAGGGCCCTTTCACTTGGAGAGCGTTCGCGATCAAGCCTGTGTATTCCGCTATCCTAGCTATGGTTTTCTCCCCGGTCCTGTAGGGGGGGATGGAGATTGTGGCATCACCGCTATGGACACCCGCGTATTCTACGTGGTCCATTGGAAGCATAAGCACCTCAGAGCCGTCTGAGACACAGTCAACCTCAGCCTCCACTGCGTCTTCGATGAAGTGGCTAACAACTACGGGTTTATCGGTATGCCTTGAGAGTTTTCCCATGAGCTCTTTTAGCTCGTCTTCGTCATAGGCTATGAAGACTGATGTTCCGCTGAGGATGTAGCTTGGGCGCAGGATGACGGGGTATCCTACTTCCTCAGCTATATCGGGCAGTTTCGCCAGGTCGGTTACTGTTGCCCAGCGCGGCTGCTTTATGCCAAGTTCCTCCAAGAGCTTGCTGAATTTCGAGCGGTTCTCCGCACGTCCAACAGACGAGGGCTGGGTCCCAAGGATGGGGACACCCCGCCTATCAAGCTCCTCCGCGACATTATTCCCTATCTGCCCTGCCGATGAGATAATCACGCCGCCGCAGCCCTGTATAGAGGTGATGTCCTGTATTGCCTCTGGGGTGAGCTCGGAATTGATGAGGAAGTCGACTATGTCCCAATCCGTAGAGACCGTCTCGGGATTGTAATTAATTATGGCCGCATTCTTGCCGAGTTCTTTCAAATTCTTGTAGATATTCACGGTCCCCCAGTCAAACTCCACCGACACGCCTATCCTGAAACATCCAGCGCCAAGCACGAAGAGTAGGGCATCATAGCCCTGGCTCAAGACGTCATGAGTCATCCCTGAATACGTTGTGTAGGAGTAGTTAGTCACTGCAGGTTTCTCACCTGCCAATGTGTCGATATTTTTTAGCCAAGGCTTCCAGCCATTCCACCGGAATGCCTCCTTAACATCTTCATAATTCTTCCCAGATAAGGCGGCTATCTGCTCTGCGGTGAATCCAGCTTTCAAGGCCTCTTTAAAGAGGATATCCTTACTCTTTTTGCTGAGCGAGTCCGCCTTTCTAATAAGTTTGGCGATGTTAACTATTCTCTCTACCGGTCTCAGGAAGAATTTGTCGACACCAGTTATATCGGAGATCTGTTCAACCGTCGCGCCGAGGTATAGGGCTTTAGCCACGTCCCGGAGCCAGTATGGTCTAAACTGTTTAAGACGTTCTAATACTGTTGCTAGGTCCTCAGGGTTGAACGTGTCATTGTCTACCAGCCCCATAACTCCTATGTCTAGCATCCTGAACGCCTTCTGGTAGACCTCCTCCATGTTTCTGCCAATAGCCATCACCTCCCCTATACTCATCATCTCTGAACCCAGGATCTCGTCTCTTGGCCAGAACTTTTCTAGGTCCCAGCGAGGCGCTTTTAGAACGATATAGTCGAGGCTTGGCTCGAAGAATGCTGTTGTGCTCCCAGTTATCATGTTGAGCAGCTCGTCGAGGAGGTATCCGAGGCATAATTTCGCAGCTATGTATGCGAGGGGATAGCCTGTTGCCTTACTCGCCAGTGCGCTGCTCCTCGACATCCGAGGGTTAGTCTCTATCACGTAGTATTCTCCCGTCTTCTGTTGGAGTGCAAGCTGGACGTTACACTCGCCTACCAGCTTTATCGCGGATGCTACCCCGAAGGAGGCTGATCTGAGTTTCTGGTATTCGCTGTCCGTCAATGTCTGGCTAGGAGCCACAACCAATGACTCACCCGTATGAACACCCATAGGGTCTATGTTCTCTAGGCAGGCTACCGCGACCATGTTACCCGCCCTGTCCCTCATCACCTCATATTCTATCTCCTTCCACTTCTCCAAGTACTTCTCAACGAGGACATTCCCAACGATGCTGTGGGAGAAGGCCCTCGTGAGCTTAGCCTCTAGCTCCTCCCTCCTATACGCGACAAAGGAACCCCTACCGCCAAGGTTGAAGCTTACTCGAACTATTACTGGGTATCCGACCTCATCCGCCGCCCTAATCGCCTCTCTTATACTGTTTGCTGGCTGTGAAGGTGGAACTGGCAGGCCGGCCTTAATCATCGTTTCGCGGAATATTGACCGCGTCAGAGCAGCCTCAATCCCCTCGATCGGTGTGCCC
Source organism: uncultured archaeon (assembly GCA_937921685.1). GTDB lineage: Archaea > Thermoproteota > Nitrososphaeria_A > Caldarchaeales > Calditenuaceae > HRBIN02. The sequence goes on along the minus strand of CAKZUF010000007.1, from coordinate 25,654 downwards.
AAGACTTTCACACCATACCTATCTAACACTCCTTTACGGTAGAGTTGGACACCTGCGCTGAGGGCGCTCTGACCACCGAAGCCCACCATAATCCCATCGGGTTGCTCTCTCTCGATTATCTGCTCCAGATACTCTACAGTTATTGGGACTAGGTAAACCCTATCTGCGAGGAGGTGCGTAGTCTGAATAGTGGCTATATTAGGGTTGACGAGGATTGTCGAGATTCCCTCGCCCTTGAGCGCCTTTAAAGCTTGGCTTCCACTGTAGTCGAACTCGGCGGCCTCTGCAATTTTAATCCCACCCGAGCCAATCAGAAGAACCTTGCTAACCGACTCCACTTCCTCTCACCATTTTATCGAAGAATTCGAAGACGTAATTCGCGTCTCTCGGACCCGGCCTCCCTTCAGGATGAAACTGTACAGAAATCACGGGCAGGGACTCGTGAATTAGGCCCTCAATTGTTCCATCGTCACAATCTACGAACCATGGCTTAAGACCTGTCCTTGAGAGGCTTTCCTCAGAGACAGCATAGCCGTGATTCTGCAGGGTTATTACCCGCTTTCCAGTGACCAGGTCCCTGCAGGCCTTGTTTATCCCCCTGTGCCCATATTTCATCTTAAAGGTCTCGGCCCCTAGGGCCAGGGCTAGGAGCTGGTGTCCCAGACATACGCCAAGTGTTGGAGTACCGCTCTCTACAACCTCTCTCACAAGCCTGATTGCTTGGTGCATCCTTGCAGGGTTACCGGGCCCGTTACTTATCACAATTCCTTTCGGATTGTAGGAGAAGATGGCATCAGACCCAAGCCTCCCAGGCACAACAACTACCCTGTACCCCATATTTACGAGCCTGTGGACTATACCGTCCTTAACGCCAAAGTCGACGACGACCAGCGTAGAGCTACTCTGCTCGTTAAAGACCGTGGGCTCCGGGTATGCAGAGTACTCGAAGACGCGAGAGTCGTAGTCAACTTCGCGGGCCATTCTTAATAGTTCCTCCCGGCCTATATCATCCAGTGACTCAGCAACCTGTACTGCTCCACCCATGACCCCCACTTCTCTTATCCGCTGGACCAACATTCTTGTATCAACATCCATTATTCCCGGTACTGAGTTTTCGAGGAGCCAGTCGCTAAGAGACTTCATTGAACGCGGGTGGCTAGGCTCTGTCGCCTGCGATACAACTAGGGCCTCAATCTTTATTCCGTCTGACTCGAAGTCAGGAGGTACACCATAATTCCCAATCAATGGGTAGGTGAGTATGAGTATCTGCCCAATGTATGAGGGGTCTGTCAAAGACTCTGTGTAGCCGTTCATCGCGGTACTGAACACAACTTCTCCGCTTCTTCTCCCAAGAGCGCCGAAGCCTTTACCGACAATGAAGGTGCCATCCTCGAGGGCGAGACCCGCAACGTAGGAGCCCGCGATTCGCTTCACGAGCTCATCCAAGCATTCATCCATTTGGTCTCTATGATATAAGACATCGGATGCTTCAAGGTATATACTTATTGACTGGTTTCGGTCATGTGGAACAGGGCTTGTACCGGGACTGGTCTGTAAGTAGGGCGGTTCGCTATCTGATCGGTTTGGAGAAGGGTTATAAGTCGGCGTTAGATGGCGGTTACGCCAATTTATCTGCGCTTGCGAAGCTCCTAAAACCGACTTTAGACGCCCTACTCGGCCAGGATGTCAAGCACTCCACCATCGTGACTGCGTTAAAAAGGCATAGGGGCCGCTTCCATGGAAGGAGATTGGCCACGGCCCAAGTCATTGCGAGGAGCAAGCTAGAGGCAAAGACGGGGCTGGCCAAGATAATCCTGAAACGGAATAGGACGTCGCTCAGGATAGCGCGTGACCTCGCGATTAGGGTTAGTGGGTTCTTCCAACTGCTCGACGGAATCACATCTATAACCTTGATATGCAGCCGAGAGAGGTTGGCGGAGATTAGAAGCGAGTTTCCCCGCTCCCTCATCATCGGCGTATCTGAGAGTATCGCCGCCCTAATCATTGTAAGTCCGTCTATCATAGAGAAGACGTATGGGGTAGTTTCACATATTCTGGAGTGGCTTGCGCATAGGGAGATAAACGTCGAAGAAGTGATAAGCTGTTACAAGGATACAATAATACTCGTCGCTACTGAGGATGGGGGGAAGGCATTCGATGCAATCAACGAGCTTATAATGAACTGTAGACGGATAGTCTCGCTGGCTTAAGCCTGTTCATCTTGTCTTCTCCTTAGCTTTCTTCATAGCCTCTACGACTTTTTCGGGGGTTATGGGTAGTTCTGTGATCCTAACCCCCAACGCTTTCGAGACAGCGTTGGCTATGGCGGCCGCTATCCCGATTATAGGCGGTTCGCCGAGACCCTTTGCTCCCAAATTGTTGGCATGGATGTCCAGCGGCTCCACGAATATGGCTGTAACTTCTGGGGTCTCGAAGCTTGAGGGAAGGAGGTAGTCCAGTAGGTTGGGATTGATTATAGTTCCAGAGGAGGTGTCGACAAGTCTCTGCTCTAGGAGTGCATAACCCAATCCTTGGACGACTCCGCCTATCACCTGTCCCTCCGCTGTAAGCCTGTTGATGATTCTCCCAGAGTCGTGGGATGAAACCACCTTCAGCACCTTCACATATCCCGTCTCCAAATCCAACTCAACATCTGCAAACTGGGCCGCGAATGTCTCGACAGCATATCCATCAGGGTTAGGTCCCCTCGCACCCCTGCCGACTAATGCGAAATCTCCAAGCTGTGTGAGGAGCTCTTCGATGGAGATTGACTTCTCACCCTCCTTTGTCTGTATTCTACCATCCTTTAGCTCGAGTATTTCTCTCGGAGCGTCTAGGAACTGTGAGGCTATGTCTAGGAGCTGGTTTCGCGCATCGATCGCGGCCGCCCTAACGGCGGGGCCTATGGAGGCTAAGGTCCCACTTCCACCGCTCCCTGGGGAAAAGAGCTCTAAGGAGGTGTCTCCAATCACCACGTTTACGCGCTCTATAGGGACCGAGAGTTCTTCTGCAGCTATCTGGGCTAGGATTGTCCTCGTTCCGGTGCCGATGTCCTGGGTCGATGTCAAGACTTGTATTGTGCCGTCCCTATTCAGCTTAACCTCAGCATATGCTGGTGGTCCACCGCCTCCCCACCAGACCACGCTAGCCATGCCAGCGGCCCGAACCATGTTATTCTCCCTTCTGACAGATCTTGCATAGTTCCATCCAAACTGCTCAGCCCCTATCAGGTAAGCATCCCTCAACCCCTTTGAGGTGTAGTTCACACCGCTCTCAGGCTCCTTTTCAGCATAGTTTCTAAGCCTTATTTCAAGTGGGTCTAACCCTATTTCCTCCGCAGCCATATCCATCATCGATTCCAGCCCGAAGGTGCCTTCTGTGAATCCCGGCGCCCTCATGGCGGTGTGAGGCGTGGTGTTGGTGTAGACACCCCACTCTATGGTCTCAAGATTGGGTATCTGGTACAGCATTCTGTAGGGTCCGGAGACGAGTGGAACCCATTCGGCATATGCGCCGAGATTTATAATGGCCTCCAGCCGCATTGCTGAGATCCTCCCATCCCTCTTAAACCCTGCTTTAACCCTCTGTATTGTCTGGGCCCTGCAGCCCGCGGATAGATTCTCCTCACTCCTTGACAGAACAACCTTAACTGGCCTTCCCGTCTGCCTTGAGGCAAGCGCAGCTAGGATTGTGTGCTTCCCAGGGTCAAACTTCGCCCCGAAGCCGCCGCCCATATACTCGCATATCACTCTGACATTTGAGAGGGGGATTGAGAATATCTGGCTTAGACGCTGCCTCACGTGGTTCACGGCCTGGGTGGACTCCCATACTGTGAGGCCGGCCGGAGTCCAATAGGCGACTGTCGAGTGCGTCTCGAGGGAGTTGTGTAGGGCCGCGCTCGTCCTGAATGTCTCCTCTAGGACCAAGTCCGCCTCCTCAAACCCTTGTGCGGGGTTACCCCTCAAAACCCTCGACGGACCGCCGTGGAATACATTCCCCTCGCTGTGAACTTTCGGCGCATCCTCCTTCAAAGCCTCGAGCGGGTCGACAACAAAAGGCAGCCTCTCGTATTCCACAGCTATCGCCTCCAGCGCGTCTTCAGCCACACCCTCGTCTTCGGCTACGACAAAGGCAACCTCCTCGCCCTGGAATTTCAGGACAGTGTTGAAGACATTGGAGGCACCACCGTAGAGTGGTATTTTCGGTGTGTTGAGATGGGTGAAGATAGCCCTAACCCCTTTGATTCTCTCAGCATCGGAGGTGTCTATGCGGATGATTCGGGCGTGGGGGTATGGGCATCTCAAGAATTTGCCCACAAGCATGCCCTTAAGAGAGACGTCTACTGTGTATGTCGCTGCTCCAGTAACCTTTGCAACACCATCCACCGTCTTCACCCGCCCACCAATATATCTAAAACTCGCTCCAGCGGGCCAAGGGGTGATCTTCTCCTCCTCTTCCACAACGAACTCCTCCCTCCACCGCCCCTCAATCTCAGCCCGCGTCTTCCTAACCCTAACCATGCGACAAACACTCTCCAACCATTCTAAATAAATTTTAACAGATCGGTGCATAAACGTGAATATCCCCCACACAATGCCTAGCTATGGAATGAGACGTAGAGCCGGATTTCCCAACCTTGAAGATGGCTTCGCCTTCGAGGTCCCCCTTCACCTGACGGGCTTCTTCTACCCTGTCTACAGGCAGAGCTGGGAGTTGACGGGCTCGCTCGGCGCGGGTATAGTCATCCGCCCTGGCTTAAGATGTGTTGTGGGTGGGGGTGAAGGGCTGAGGTTCGAGGGCGAGCCTATTAGCTGGGGGCCGGCTCTGGAGGTCTATAACGAGTTGGGAAGAGGCTTCTCCGTTCATTTAAGTGGGAACTGTGTTCCGGGTGCGGGTTATGCCTTCAGCGCCGCCTCCAGTTTGGCGGTGGCTGCCTGCTTCGCTTTGGCTGGAAAGATCGGTGTAGGTGAAGCAGCGATGAGGGCTCATGTCTCTGAGGTAAGGTGTAGGACTGGGCTGGGAGATGTTCTTGCAATCTGGAATGGGGTGGGGCTTGTCTTGAGGAAGCGGGCAGGTGGACCTGGAGTGGGTGAGGTTGAGAACATCAGGATAAGCGATAAGATAGCGATAGTGACGTCTGAGCTTGGCAGATTGGCTACGGATAGCCTGCTCACAATGCATCACGACAAGATAATGGAGGCTGGGCATCGGTTCTATGGAGAGTTTCTTAAAAACCCAAGCCTCGAGAATTTCCTCGAACTCTCCAACAGATTTTCGAGGGCGCTGGGCCTGGTGGATAGGAGTGTTGAGGAGGTTGTCAGGCCGGTCTCCCCGAGGCTTCTGGGATGGTATGTGAAAAAGAGGGTGCTGGTCATGGTTGTCGAGGAGGCTGAGGTTGGAGAAGTTGCCGTAAATATAGGGGCTTCACTACCCATAGTTAGGGTTTACAAGCCGGGTGAGGTGGAGTGGAGGAGATACCTCGAGACCATCCTAGATACGTCTCCCTCATGATCAGGGGGAGGATTGTAAAGGGGTTTGAGGCAGGGATTGTTGTCCCCCAGGGTCTTTTGGCCCACGGGAGAGGTGAGGCAATAGACTATATCCTAGGCGAGGAGACTCACCCTCCAGCCCTAGAGGCCACGAGGGCCGCGGCGGCGCTGATGCTCCTGTCGAAGCACCCCGTAATCTCCGTAAACGGGAACACGGCTGCACTCGTTCCAGACGAGATAGTCAGGCTCGCAAAAATCCTGAATGCGAGAATCGAGGTCAACTTGTTCCACCGTTCGCCGGAGCGGGTCAGGAAAATAAAGGAGTTCCTCGAGAGTAGGGGCGCGGAGGATGTGCTCGGCGATTCTGAGCTCGTGGAAATCCCCGGCCTCAGCAGTCAGAGGCGGCTAGTCTCTAGGGGTGGGATATACTCTGCAGACACTGTGCTTGTGCCACTGGAGGATGGTGACCGAGCCGAGAAGCTGGTAGTTCTTGGAAAAAGGGTCATAGCCATTGACCTTAACCCTTTTTCTCGGACGTCGAGGGCTGCAACCATCTCGATAATCGACAACGTGGTGAGGGCGATGCCAAACCTCTGCAGGGCTGCCGAAGAGTTGAAGAATCATACAACAGCAGAGCTGGAGGTGATATACCGCTCCTTCAATAACGAGGAAAACCTTAGGCGGATGATAGAACTCATATTGAAGCGTCTATCACGCCTAGCCGGGCTGGAGGAGCTGCCTTGAGCGAGAAACTAACCGCGAGAGACATAATCCAGCTGAAGAAGAAGGGGAGGAAAATAGTTATGATAACAGCGTATGACTATGCTTTCGCCCGCCTCGTAGACCAGGTTGGTGTCGACATTGTGCTTGTAGGCGACTCGGCTTCCATGGTCATGATGGGGTATAGAGACACGCGGTTCGTGACGCTCAGAGACATGATAACTTTTTGCAAATCCGTGTCAAGGGGTGTCGAGAGGGCTCTGGTGGTGGGGGACATGCCGTTCATGTCGTTCCAAGTCTCCAGAGAGGAGGCTGTCAGGAATGCTGGCCGTCTTGTTAAAGAGGGCATGGTTGACGCAGTCAAGCTTGAAGGAGGAGTTGAATACGCAGAAGTTGTCAGGGCTATTGTTAATGCAGGTATACCCGTGATGGGGCATATTGGCTTAACTCCCCAGAGCGCCGCCTCGACCACCGGCTACAGACTTACAGCAAAAGATGTTGAGGACGCCCTCAAGATAGTCGAGGACGCAAAGGCACTGGAGGAGGCCGGCGCCTTCGCCATCGTAGCCGAATACGTGACAGCCGAGGTTGCAGAATACATAGCCAAACAACTCAAGATACCAGTAATCGGAATAGGCTCCGGGCCAGGCTGTGACGGCCAAGTATTAGTGCTCCACGACATCTTAGGACTCTACGACAAGTCCCCACCCTTCTCCAAGAGGTATGTCGACCTAGCTTCAATCGTAAGGGATGCGATCTCAAGATATAAGTCAGAGGTTCTTGAAGGAGTCTTTCCATCCGAGGAGCAAACGAGACACATGAAGAAGGAGACACTCGATGAATTCCTCAGCAAAATAAGAAGGCCGGGATGAAGATACTAATCGTAGGTGCAGGCGCCCTGGGAATTCTGTTTGCTGGACTGATGAGCCGCCACGGTGGAGATGTTGTGATCCTAACGCGGAGGCGAGAAGCAGCGGAGACAATCAGCTCAAATGGAATAATCATCAGCGACGGTAAATCTTCCTGGAGGGCTTGGCCCGGGTGTACAACAGATCCGAGGACGGCATCCAGCGCCGAGCTCTGCCTAGTATGTGTCAAGTCATACGACACGGAGGCGGTTGCGCGGATGATATCACCTTATCTGAATGAGAGCTGCCTAGTAACCACGGTCCAGAATGGGCTTAACAACGTGGAGCGGCTAGCCGAGGTTTTCGGCCCCGAGAGAGTGATTGCAGGCTACACGTTGCAGGCCTCCACACTTACGGGATTGAACAGCGTCTATCACGCCTATGACGGCGAAACCGTACTGGGTCTCCATCCTTCCACCACAACACCCGTGGAAAAGATAAAACAAGTCGCCGACGAGTTAACGAGTGCGGGAGTAAAGACAAAGACAGTAGAAAACGTTTACCCTGAAGCATTGACCAAATTGATTATCAACTCGGTGATAAATCCCCTAACGGCCATACTGGGTGTGAGGAATGGTGAGCTTCAGGAGCTGCAGGAGCTGTCATGGATTATTGATAGGCTGGTGGAGGAGGGGGTCGAAGCCGCCTCTCTACTAGGGGCAAGGCTAAAACCGGAGCATGTGAAAAGGAGGGTGTATGAGGCGATTAAAGCAACATACGAGAACAAGTCCTCTATGCTACAGGATATCGAGAAGGGTAGAAGGACAGAGATAGAGTTTATCAACGGCGCCTTGGCGAGGGTCTTACTGACAGCGGGAAGGCCAGCACCTGCTAATACGTTATTGACTCAGCTCGTCCTCGCTTTCGAGAGGAAGGGGCGTCGCTCATGGTAGAGGAGCTGCATAAGAAGACCTTATCAGAGCTAGGAGAGGATTGGATACTATCTTCGATTCTGAAGTCGCTTAAGCCGATTGGGGAGAGCCGGCTGCAAGTCGGCGACGACGCCGTGGAGTTAAGTGTCAACGGGCAGATAATTGTCTCGGGAGACATGCTCGTAGCCTCGACGGATGTTCCGCCGGGCATGACATACCGTCAGGCAGGCTCAAAAGCGGTGGTGAGCGTTGTCAGCGACTTCGCGGCAAAGGCTGCGCAGCCTCTATTCTTTGTAGTCGAGCTGGGACTTCCAAAGGGGTTGCGCGGGGATGAGTTTCTTGAGCTTTGGTCAGGCATAATCGAGGCGGCGCGGGGCTATGGTGGGGAGGTTGTCGCAGGCGACACAAACCAGGCCCTCGAAGTGTCGGTGGGGGTGGTAGGGATAGGATATTCTGAGGCCCCTATACCTCGGAGGGGGGCGCGGCCGGGCGACATACTCGCGGTTACAGGCGAGTTCGGCAAGACATACACCGGCCTACACGCCGCATTTAACTCAAATACAGAGGAGAGGTGGAAGCCCCTGCTTGAAGCAGTCTTCAACCCTAAACCTAGGCTCAGAGAGGGGTTAGCCATTGGGAAAGCCAAGCTTGCAACGGCTTCAATAGACTCCAGCGACGGATTGGAGGCCTGCCTCTCCGAACTCTCACAGTGGAGTGGGGTGGGCTTCAGGGTGACAGATCCACCCATAGACCCTGTGGCCGCAGAATATGCAAGCGCCTACAGCCTCGACATTTTCGAGGCTATTTTCAGGGGTGGAGAGGAATACGAGCTCGTCCTGACAATACCTAAAGAGCGTCTTGACGACGCTGTAGCCCTTCTGAGAGGGTTAGGTTGTCGACTTATCCCTATTGGCGAGGCTACGCGGGAGAAATCTATTATCGCATGGCTCGATGGAAAACTCTACGAACTTCGTGGGAGGGGTTGGAGACACTTCAGTAACCATCGTATATGAGCCTTCCCACGGTTGACCCTGATAATGCAGCCCCGCTCAAGATATATGAACACCGTCTTACTGCAATAGGGCGGATGCCCACCCGCTCAGCCGTGGCATATGAGGAGAAATGGGCTAAAAAGCTATATGAGGATAAGGTCTTCGAGGCAGACCCTGACCCGGGCAGGCCCAAAGTCTTCGTCACATTTCCATACTCCTACCAGAACGGGCCACTGCACGTCGGCCACGGATTCACCGCAACGAGAGTCGACATGTATGCTAGATACATGCGGATGAAGGGCTATAATGTCCTCTTCCCCTGGGCTTGGCACTGGACCGGCGAGGCCGTTGCAGGGACTGCTGAGAGGTTGAGGCGCGGCGACCCGACGGTTTTGAAGATGCTCAAGGAGATTGACAAAGTCCCCGAGGACCTACTCCCAAGATTCACAGACCCCGCCTTCATCAGCAGATACTACACCGAAGAAAATAGGGAGACGGTCAAGATGATGGGGTTCTCCATCGACTGGAGGAGGGAGTTCTACACCTCAGACCTACACCCCTACTACAGCAGGTTCATTGAGTGGCAATATAAGACACTCTACGAGCTGGGCAGGCTTAGGAAGGGGTCGCACCCCGTAGTGTGGTGCCCGGTCTGTGAGAGCCCAACCGGAGACCACGACAGGCTTGTGGGCGAGGGCGTGTCTCCCGTCGAGTTCACGCTCGTCTTCTTCAAGCTTGAGGATGAGGAAGTCTACCTAGCCGCATCCACCCTACGCCCAGAGACAATCTTCGGTGCAACCAACGTCTGGGTCAAGCCTGAGGTCGAGTATGTTGAAGTTTTCCTCTCCGGTGTGAGGGTGATTGTGAGTCGCGAGGCGGTAGGCAAATTGAAGGAGCAGCATAAGGGCGAAGCAGATACTGGAAGGTCACTGGGTGGGCGTTCCCTGATTGGAAGATACTGCATCACACCCATAACAGGTAAGAGGCTGATCATATTACCGGCTGATTTTGTTGACCCTAACCTAGGCACTGGAGTTGTCTACAGTGTGCCTAGTCACGCACCCTACGACTATGCTGGGCTGAAAGAGTTGAGGATGAAGCCACAGAAGCTCGAAGAATACGGTATAGACCCCTCAATAATAGAGGGCCTCCTACCCATCAGCATTATCTCAACGCCAGGCCTATCTACCCATCCCGCTGTCGAGATTGTAGATAAGGCAGGAGTAACAACCTCGACAGACCCCAGACTAGAGGACTTTACACAAGAGATCTATTCCAAAGAATTCTACGGGGGCGAGCTCAACGAGCTTTGCGGCGAGTATAGAGGTATGACGGTGAGGGAGGCCCGTGATACGGTAAAGACCCGCCTCGTCGCTGAGAAGCTAGCCACAATAATGTACGAGCTACCCCAGCCAGTGGTCTGCAGGAGCGGAGACAGATGCATAGTCAAGGTTGTAGAGGACCAGTGGTTCGTCACCTATGGAGATGAGGACTGGAAGGAGCAGGTTAGAAAACACATCATTGATATGGAGATTTATCCAGAGGGGGCTAGGCAGTGGTTCCTGAACGTAGTAGACTGGCTTAAAGACTGGCCATGCACCCGTAAGACGGGGCTTGGGACAAGATTTCCGTTTGACAGCGCATGGATCGTTGAGACGCTCAGCGATTCGACCATATACCAGGCACTATACACCATAAGCAAATATGTCAATAGCGGCCTTGTGAAGCCTGAGCAGCTGAGGCACGAGCTATTCGACTACGTTTTTAGGGGCAAGGGGGTTAGGGAGGAGGTATCGAGACAGACAGGGGTTGACCCCGAGCTGCTAGATGCGATGAGAAGGGAGTTTGACTACTGGTACCCCGTCAACCTCAGGGTATCCGCAAAGGAGCTGCTCCCCAACCACCTCACCTTCTACATCTTCCAGCACGTTGCGATCTTCTCGCCTGACAAATGGCCGCGTGCAGTGGGCATAAACGGGATGGTTAGGATTGAGGGGGAGGAGATGCATAAGAGTCGAGGCGTATTCGTATCGCTGAAGGAGGCTATTTCGCGCGTAGGCGCTGATGCCACTAGACTGGCCATTATACTATCGGCCGAGGATATGGACGACCCTGACTGGAAATGGAGGAATGCAGAGAGTGTTAGGAGATTTCTCGACAACTTCCTAAGAATTATCAGCGAGTATCGCTCGTCCAATATAGATGATGCATGGCTGGAGGCTGACGGCTGGGCTCTAGCGAGGCTAAAACAGGTGGTCGAGGAGGTGGAGCAGAGCCTGAGGGTGCTGAAGACCCGCACAGCCGGCTCAAAAATCCTCTACGACATGGACAATCTGTGGCGGAAATACTTGAGGAGGCGGGGAAGCCGTATGGGGCCAGCAGCAAAGACGTTAATAGAGTCTTGGATAAAGATGCTCTCCATAGCAGCCCCATTCACGGCCGAAGAGGCTTGGAGCATGATCGGAGGCCACGGATACGTGTCACTATCAAGATGGCCCAGCATAGAGCAGACAAGAACTGAGCTACTGCTCAGGGACGAGGTCCTAGACAGTGTCATAGAAGACGTCAAGAGCATAACACAGTCAACAAAAAAGAAGCCGACAAAAATCTACATATACGTCTCCAAAAAATCAATGATACCCATCATTAAGAGAATAGCTGAGAACTGGGACGTAATAGCCCAGAGAGGATACAGCAGCATAATAGGCGAGATAGTGAAGATCGAGGGCATAGAGAAGAGCAAGCTACCCGTAATAGCTAAGAGGCTGTTCAAGATGCTGCAGACTTACGTCCAGCGATACAGCGTCGAGACAATCATAAGCGTCGCGGAACATGAGCTTAACCTGTATCAAGAAAATCTAGAATATCTCGAGAACGAGTGTGGCGGGAGCGTACACGTTCTGAGGGCTGAGGAGGCAGGATATGATCCAATGGGGAAGGCGACGACCGCTGTGCCCCTAAGCCCCGGAATATACGCAGAGCCCGTCTAATTCGGCGTGAAACTCTTGGAGGGAAAATTATAAATCGTGAGGAAACGAATTATCCGTGTGATTCGCCGGCGAATTCTTGCGTGGATTACCGGAGTTATACTAGCCTACATCATCATCAGCTTAACAGGCATATTTACCAATACCCAAGTAATATCCTTCACAGTATTTTTAGGCATTATCTTGAGTATTCTCCTCTTCTGGAGGCTGAGGGTGGCGTTCGCATTTATCGGTATTTTTGTACTGCTTTTTACAGGTCTCCTAGATGTTCCTCACTTGGTAGAGTTCGCGGGGCTTGACATAATAGTATTTCTGGTTGGTATGATGGTTGTTGTTGGGTATCTTGAGGAGAGGCATTTTTTCGAGTATTTGCTAAACCGGTTGATGGGTGCTGCGCGTACAGCTCTATCTTCCATGGTTTTATTGATGGGGATGGCGGCGCTCTCAGCAGCCCTAGTGGATGAGGTTACATCGATCCTGTTTATGACGGCTTTGGTCTTGCGTTTGACGAGTCGTCTTGCGATTAATTTCATTCCTATGCTGATATTGGTTATCTTCGCTACTAATATTGGGAGTAGTGCTACTGTGGTTGGTAATCCTGTCGGTGTGATGATAGCGCTGAGAGCGGGTCTGAGTTTTGCAGAGTTCCTCAGATGGGCCACTCCAATATCTATAGCTACACTCCTAGCCACGATGCTTATCGGGTACATGTACTATAGGGGGTACTTCAGGCTTATGGACCAGAGGCTTGCGGAATACCGGCTAGTAGCTGCGAGGGTGCAGCCGAATGACGGGGGGGTTGATAAATTGGATAAGAAGGCTCTATTCCTCTTCCTATTCACCATATCGCTTCTAATCTCTCATACCGCGATAGAGAACGCCCTCTCCTTGGAGAAGAATACTATGCTTGTGGCTGCGCCACTCATAGGAGCGGCTGTTGCACTCATCCTTCAGGGGGAGCATGCTAGGGAGCTTTTGGAGAAGAGGGTTGACTGGTGGACTCTGACCTTCTTCCTCATGTTCTTTGCTACTGTGGGTACGTTGAAGTATGTGGGTGTTACGGGTGTCTTCGGCTCAATATTTGCTTGGTTGACTGGTGGGGATATAGCTCTTGCCATCCCAGTACTGGGATATATTTCAGGAATAATGACAGCATTCATGGACAACATCTTAGCCGTGGCAGTCTTGATCCCGATTTTCCAAGAGTTGGGGCAGGCAGGCCTCCCAGTCTACCCGCTATGGTGGGTCCTACTATTCGCGGGTACGCTTATGGGGAATCTGACGATGATAGGGAGTACTGCGAACATAGTCGCTATAGGGATGGTTGAGAGGCAGAGGCTTGGACATATCACGTTTATGGAGTGGTTTAAGATCGGAGCACTTGTCAGCCTACCCACACTCACACTAGCCCTACTACTGATATATCTACAGCTCCCGCTCATGGTCTAGTCTGCTACTGGCTTAGACACTATGTATATATCCTCTCCACGCCGCTCAATCCATACCTCGTGGTTTATTCTGAGTAGCAATTCGCAGACTCTACTCCATGGTAGTTTAGCCCCATTAACTACTTTAATGGCGTAGCCTCCATACTCCTCCTGAACCTCACCCCAACCGTCGACAACCCTCCTCAACTCCTCTAGAACGTCAGTAACCTCTTCCAGCCGTATCCACCCGCTAGGTGGCCAGACCTTTCTCCGATTAAAACCTTCGGCTTTAAAAATGGTTAGACACTACTGGTTAGTAATCTCGGCTTTTTGCTGCTGTTTTTGGGCTTTAAGCCTCTCTTCAACGGAGAGTGAGTGCCGATATATATGCAATAGTAGCCCGAATAAGAAGAAAGCTATGCCGAGGTAGAACATGGAGTGGTTGGGTAGGTTTATCGAATAGGTGTAGAATGTCGCCGCTACCGCTCCAGCGATGAATACAAGGAGGGTTATCATCAGGCTGGTAGATGTCTTGGGGCTGAGCATGATTGGCCTTGTCGGTGGAGGCCTAACTCCTCTCTTCTGCCTTGACATGTAAAAGTATGTTGCGTAGAAGCTGACCAATGTCACACCGCCTATCGTGCTGTAAAACAGGGTAGGCTCGACATACAGTTGGTCGAAGGCCGTCTCCTTAGAGAAGTCTACATAGAAGCCCCAGACCGTGGTGATGGCTATTAATGCGATGCTTGCAACTCCAAGGCCCGTGAAGAATGGCCTATCTTTCCACGATAGCTTCCTAGATCTGTCGACGAAGGGGACTATGAGGAAGAGTATTACGAAGAGTAACGGCAGAAGGGCCCCAGCCGTGAACCGCTCCGTACCAGCCCTAAGGAAGGCGTATATTGCTGTAAGATACCATTCAGGAACCTCCACGATCCCTCGCGTCAAGTCGAATTTAATGCCGAGCTCAGCTGGGAATAAGCCAGCCGAGATAAATATTACGCCAACTACCGCCGATATGACTGGAAAGTCCATAATTAGCGCTCTCGGAAAATGAACTGCAGCGAGCAAGAGCATGAGTAGCGGGAGTATGAAGACGTGGAGGGCGTAGAACCTGATTACGAGGTCGAATAAGCCGCCGCCTAAGAAGATGGGGGCGACTGAGGGGCCGAGAATAGGGGCTGAGAATGTCAGCCCCATCCCTATATTTACCGCCAGCATGGCCCTCTGATTCATTATGAGGTTGTAGCCGGTATAGGCCTCCAAGACTGTCAAAACACCCAGTATGACGCCGGTTACCCATAGAACCTCATTCTTTATCTTGTAGCGGCCGGAAAAGTATTGATAATAGAGGTGTAGAACTGCGAGGAGGACCATCAGGTTCGAGGCATGGTAATGAATGTTCCTCATTATGAAGCCGAAGGGAACCTTCTCTTGGATCTCTTTCACGCTCAGATACGCGAGTTCAACGTCTGGCCTGTAGTAGAACATGAGGAAGGCGCCTGAGACCCCTAGGATTGCGAAGACGATCGCCGTGAGGGTGCCGAGATATCCGAAGGGACTTACATACTGCTTTGGCACCGTAAACTTATACACCACTATAGTTGTTCTTTCAAGTCTATCGACCGTCCATCTCCAAAGATTATTGACGAGTTCACGCATACTCCTAGCACTTGACGACATAGCAGTTACACCCGCTTAACTAGGTCCTCCGGCTTAACATTACGCCACTCCCTCCCATAACCTATCCTCCCCTCAACACCAACCATCCAGATATCCCCATTATTGTCAACCTCAACCCTACCCATCGGCAGAGCATTTGTAGGGTAGGACTGATAGGCGGCCGGGCCGTCGACAGCCACACCATCTGACTCGCGGTAGATTGAGCCGTGGCATGGACAGATCAGCTGACCCTTTGTTGGGATGTAGGCGGGGAGGCACCAGAGGTGGACACAGACCCGGCTGTACACCCTCAACTGGCCGTCATGAGTCATTATGAGAACGTATTGTCTGAACGGGTCATTATCAACTTTCGGGTCGCCTGTCTGGGGGTATGAGAAGTAGATGTAGGAGCCCGGTGACAGATCTCTTATATTGGCTATCTTCTGTCGCAACTCTCTTTCCTCCTCTTTCCGGTAGAAGAAATTGATGAACATGGTGAACGGTGATATCACTACTATAGCAGCCGCCGCTAATATCCCCTGTAGCAAGCGTCTCCGGGCTGTCAATCTGGCTCTCATGATAGGACTTGATGCCTGTTCTTAAAGCTAATTCCGCTCTACAATTTCTGCGATAGTGGCCGCATGTTTAAATCCCCAAGAATAGAGATGGAGTGTAGGGGCTTGTTAAAAGGCGTCAGAGTTGCTATAGTAGCGCTCTCACTATTAATTGTGGCATCAGCTGGAGCCTTGGTATATATTAATACTCTTGCGTTACCTGAAGGGCCGACCAGAACAATATGCGCACCCACTAGAGTGGGCGGCTATCTTTTTGAGGCATACGTAATACCCGCCACGCCTAGAGTGGGTGAGGAGTTCCAAATAACAGCCTTGGTACAGAGGGCCACGCCTAGCTCGACCCCTATTAATTTTACTCTGATATTATTAAAGCCGGGTCGTGTCTCTATAGTAGACGGTCCAGAAACAACTCTCCTCGGCATCAAGACTTGGTCCTACAGACTGGCTGAATCTGGCTTCTATGATGTATACTTTATTGTCTCTGGGCCGGAGGGCTCGGGGAAAATTGGAGGCAGCCTTCAAATAGTATCGGAGAACGAGGCGGAAACCTACTCTCTCATCAGGATTCTGTCCTACGTCTCCCTATGGATTGGCATCCCCCTACTCATCGCCATAATCATCCTCTCCAAGATGAGGGAGGGTGAGTAGCTTGAGAACAGGTGTGCCTCATACTTCGCATATCTATAATGTAAAGACGCAGCGAGTTATCGCCGTGGTTATGTGTGGCGGTAGGGGATCGAGGATGGGGGGGCGTGAAAAACCAATAATCGAGGTCTTAGGGAAGCCACTCATTAGCTACGCCCTAAACGCAATACAGGGATGCAGTGCTATAGAGAGCATCGACTTCGTGACGAGCACATACACCCCCCTCACCACTAAATATCTCAAGGAGATGGGGTATGAGCCGTTTATAGCCAGAGGGGCAGGCTTCCTAAACGACCTCTCAGAATACCTATCATCGCGACAAAAAGCCACCTATCTCATAGTCTCCTGCGACATCCCCACCTTGAAGCCACACCACATCCAAACCGCATTAGACATGTCACAAAAACATCAGGAAGAGTATATTGTGTATGTGTTGCCATACGATATTGTGAAGAGTTTGTCTAAAACCCCGACGGTCATCAAGCACGCGGGTGTAGAATACCAGCCAGCGGGACTCAGGCTCTTCAGGAGAAATAGCGAGGGGCCTCCAGACTTCTCAACACCAAAGTTTTTAGTACTACGGTTTAGAGAGCTGGGAATAAATATAAACACCTTAGAAGACATCCCCATCGCCGAAGCATACCTAAGGGGAGACGGATAATTTGGCTAAGAGTTAAATCATCACCATAAGACCCCTCTAGACGATATGGGCTGTAGCGCCGAGGAGTTTATGCAGGTGGTGGAGAGTAGGAGTTCTTCAAAACTATTAACACCGGGGAAAGTGGAGCTCTCGAAAATACTGAGGGCACTTAAGGCCGCAATCTCGGCGCCGAGCGCACACAACTCTCAGCCTTGGCGGGCCGTGGTTATAGATGATAGAGTTGTTTTAGAGCGGTTGCTCAACGAGATGGCCGCCGAGTGGAGGCGCGACCTGAGGGGAGACGGCCTCCCCGACTGGAAGGTGGAGGTTATAATTGAGGAGTCGAAAAAGAGGACCATGAGAGCCTCAGTGGTGATAGTCGTATGCCTAACAATGGAGGAGATGGATAAGTATCCAGATGAGAGGAGGCAGAAGTGCGAATATGTTATGGCTGTCCAATCCATAGGCGCTTTCATCGAAAACCTGCTTCTGGCACTACACGCCCAAGGCCTAGGTGCTTGCTGGCGCTGCGGCCCCCTCTTCGCCCCCGAAGCCGTGCGCAGAGTCCTAAAACTCCCCAAAGAAGTAGAGCCTCAAGCCCTCATCGAGGTGGCACATCCTGGAGGAATACGGCCCAAAAGCCGGAAAACAGTCGAGGAGATCGCTTATAGAAATGTGTGGGGTGAGTCCATATTATAACCATACTCTCTGGCGGCGTTGGTGGTGCAAGGTTCGCAGCCGGAGTCCTCGACGAAACGCCAGCAAGCGAGGAGGTCATAGTCATAGTCAACACAGCTGACGACGACGAGTTCTACGGGCTCCACGTCTCCCCGGACATAGACACCGTCCTCTACACGCTGGCTGGGATCGGCGACTGGGAGCGTGGGTGGGGTATCATAAACGACACTTTCAACTGTAACGAAATGCTCGGAAAACTCGGCCTAGAGAACTGGTTCAAAATAGGAGACAGAGACCTAGCACTCAACTTACTAAGGACCAAACTATTGAGTGAGGGCTATACACTCTCACAGGTAACCGAGAGGGTCAGAAAAGCTCTAGGAGTAAGGGCAAGAGTATTACCTATGACGGACGACAGGGTAAGGACCGTCGTTGAGACAGAGATTGGCGTGCTGCGATTCCAAGAATACTTCGTCAAATACGGATATAGGACAGATGTGAGGCGTATATGGTTTGAGGGCCTAGAGGAGGCTGAGCCGCTTTCAGAAGCAATCCACGCGGTCCATGAGTCGGACATAATAGCTATTGCCCCGAGCAACCCGATAGTTAGCATAGGACCAATACTGGGTCTAAAGGGGTTCAGAGACGCGTTAAGAAAAAGCTCAGCGAGGAAAATTGCGGTCAGCCCTATAATAGGCGGCAAGACTATAAAAGGTCCTGCCGACAAGATGCTCCAAATGCTCGGAATAGAGCCCACAGCCTACGGCGTCTACACACTGTACAGAGACATAATCGACACAATGGTAATCGATGTAGAAGACCGAGAACTTGCAAGTAAAATCGAGGCGGAGGGAAAACAATGCCTAGTCCTAGACACGCGCATGCACACCCGCCAGAATGCACAAAAACTCGCATCACAGATACTCACAAGAATAAGGAAACTGGTTTAAAACAAGAAGCACGCATCCTTTTAAGATCTAAGAAATTCTACTGCCTATCCAGCAGTCCAATTGCGATAAAGTTTATACACCCGCGCTTAATGTAATCTAGAGATGGATAAGTCAGAAATAGACACACCAGCACTCATTGTTGATGTTGATGTAATGTTGAGAAACATTAGAGAGATGGCTAAGCTTGCAAAGGAGAGAGGATTGAAGCTTAGACCTCATGTGAAGACCCATAAAGTCCCCGAGATAGCAAAAATACAGGTGGAGGAGGGAGGAAAGGGAATCTGTGTACAGAAGTTAAGCGAGGCGGAAGTAATGGCTGAAAATGGTCTCGACAACATTTTCATAACAAATGAGGTAGTAGGTCAACTCAAGCTCCCTAGGCTAGCGAAGCTAAGAGAGAAGGTAGACGTTTTCGTGGCTGTTGATCATTTAGACAATATCCGCGACTTATCCAATGTTATGAAGGAACATGGGCTTGAACTGGGGGTTTATGTGGACGTGGATTGCGGAATGCATAGGACCGGTGTACCTCCTGATAAGGCCCCAGACCTCGCAGAAGCTGTCACACGGAGTGAGGGATTATATCTTGTCGGCATAATGGCTTATGAAGGGCACGCTGGCGCGCCTAGAGATAGGGAAGAGCGCGTATCCCTTATAAACAAAGCGATGGAACAGACACTCCTATCGGTCGAACTTGTAAAGAGAAGAGGCATCGAGGTTAATGAGGTAAGTGTTGGGTCTTCCGCGACAGTCAGATACAGCAGCATGTTTGAAGGGATAACTGAGCTACAACCCGGCATGTATGTCTTCAACGACTACTACCTCGTAGAGAGAGAGGCAGCCACTATTGATTCGTGTGCACTACATGTGCTCACCACAGTAATGAGCAGACCATCGCCCGATAGAGGTGTAGTAGATGCCGGTTCTAAGACATTTCACTTTGATATGAATAGGTATCCTATAGCTGTGGGAGTGGAGGGGGTGGAGATGGTCAAGTTCTCAGAAGAGCACGGCTGGCTTATACTTAGAGGCCAAGCTCAAGAAAAAATAAGACTGGGTGACAGGCTAGAGTTCATTCCCTACCATGTGTGTCCCTGCGTGAACCAGTTTGACATACTTTATGGACTGAGGGGAGACAGGGTAGAGAGGGTGTGGCCCGTTGCCGCTAGAGGCAAAGTCACGTAAAAGTGTACCGAGCTATTAGAATTTATTTACCCTTGAAGTAAGGAATTATTTCTTCTGCAAACGCCTTTACGGTCCTCATGGGCGATGTGCTAAAGTCTGTAAAGATTAGATGCGTCACCCCTATTTTTCGATACTTATCTATAACGTCAATAAGCCCATCTGGCTTCCTGAATAAATAATAATTCTGAAGTATCTGCTCATCTGTTATAACACGCGCTGAATTCTCAATCTCTATTGGATCGGATCTGTTAAAGTTTTCACTAATTAAAGTACCTGCATGATACTTTCTTATCTTTTTAATCGCTGCAGCAGGATCACCCAGTGCGCCCTCGATCAACACTGCTTTTTCCATCTTCTTTAGATCTTTAGCAGCTTCTCTAGCACCTCTCTCAAATGCTGGGAATATGTGGTCCCTGCACCTTTCCACTGTACCATATGTCATCAGGTGGTCGCCATAAAGTCCGGCATAGTATGCTGACTTCACCCCTCCTGCTGAAAAGTAGATTGACACTTTTCCCTTAGGCTTTACGTATAGAAACGTTTTATGCATCTTAAAGTATCTCCCATTAAAATCGAAAAAATCTTGCTCAACGAATAGCCTCCTAATGAGCTCTACTCCCTCCACTAACCTCTCAATCCTTTCCCTCCATTTTGGCCAATAGCCCATGAATCGTTCCTCATTTATCGCCTCTCCTGAACCTACTCCCAAAAGTATCCTCCCCGGATACATCGATGAAAGTGTTCCTATAGCTTGTGCAACCAATGCTGGGTGATAACGGCCACCAATAGGGACAGTCACGTCGACACCTATGGCAATTCTTTTAGTCCTCTCGGCTGCCGCCGCCATAACAGGCCAAACGAAGAAACTATGCTTGAAGGAGTGATGCCAGGGGAAGAAGTGGTCTCCGAACCAAAGCGAGTCAAAACCTGCCTTTTCACACTGTTTTAGAAAGGGCATCGCATATTTACTATCCATCCAAAATGAGACATCAAGTCCTATTTTGAATCCACGGACCATAAATCTTCACGGGTCTATTGACTAGCCGGGTTAAAAAGTTAATTCCTATAAAGCAAAGCCACATAGCGAATACCCATGGAGATATTAACCTCTACTAAACATCCATTGGAAAGTAGAGGACAGAAGCTACTAGTGTAGCTAACAAAAACTAAAAGTATAAAAATGGTGAGTGGTGTTTGATAAGCGTGGCTTTGGTTACGAGTTTCAACCCCCCATTGATAGATTTGCATGAAGACATTTCACTGTACTACTATCTCGGAGGTTATGGTTTGAAGTTTAAGCCGGAGAGCTTTGACGTCGACTTAGAGGGTAGGCATGGAGATATCCCAAAATTCAGGCGAGCCAACGTAAGAATTGTCTTCTCCTCCATAGCCCATATCATCCCTACGCAGAACCCGTCGAGGCTGAGGCAACAGGTTACGGGTTATGGCGTAAAGGTGGGTGCAATGAGGATCCGCTCTCCAACAATGGTGACCCTAGAACATATCAAGACGTACTATAACCTCTTTTCCGCCCATAAAAACGACCTAGGGCTTTTAAGGACTCTCTCGGACATTGAGGCAGCACAGGCGGGTGGAAAGACTTGGTTCTTGATGGCCATTGAAGGGGCAGAGCCGCTCGAAGATGTTGAGGATATCGACTTATTCTATATGCTCGGTGTGAGGTCTCTCCAGATCACTTGGAACTTCGATAACAAGTATGCCGCTACATGTATGTCTAAGCGAGACTATGGCTTGACTGGGGATGGGGAAGACTTGGTGGAGCGATGTAACGAGCTCGGCGTCATAATCGATTTAGCCCACGCAAGTAAGAAGAGCACCATCGAGGCGCTGACTCTCTCCAAGCTACCCGCAATCGTTAGTCACGCAAACGCTGCATCAGTACAAAAGCATGTAAGAAATCTCGACGACGAAGAGCTCGATGCGCTGAAGAGAAATAAAGGCATCGTTGGCATCACAATGATCCAACCAACACTGGGGGGAAAGGCAGACGTAAAAAGAGTTGCAGACCACATAATTTACATTCACGATAATTTCGGACCAGACATACTGGCAATAGGGACTGATTTCTTCGGCATTATGCACGTTGACGAGCCCAGCGGCCTAGAGGATATCACAAAGTTCGGGAATCTCTGGAGTGAGCTTCTCTCACGAGGGCTATCTAAGGGAGATATAGAAAAGATAGCATACGAAAACGCACTCAGAGTAATAAAGGCAAACGCCACCAGATGGAAAGAGACTCCATTTCCTTAATCCTCATAGCGTTTTATGAAGCGTTTAAAGGGCTCTGCACCGGCATAGTGTGCCCTCTCCCCCAATCTTTCCTCAATCCTCAGCAGACGATTATATTTGGCAGTCCTCTCCGACCTAGCAATCGAACCTATCTTAATCTGACCTGCACCAGTGCCTACCGCTAAATCCACTATAAATGTATCCTCGCTATCCCCAGACCTAGCGGAAATTATGCAGGCATATCCTCTCTCCTTACACAATTTTATAGCTCTTATAGTCTCAGTCACTGTCCCTATTTGGTTTGGTTTTATAAGGATAGCATTTGCTATTCCCAAACGTGTACAGAGTGATATGCGGCTTGGATTCGTAACAAATAAATCATCCCCCACAAGCTGTATCTTATCACCTAATTTTTCAGTCAAATATTTCCAGCCATCCAAATCATCTTCTGAACAACCATCCTCTACGGAAAGTATAGGATACCGACTACACAGATCCTGCAGCGTCTCAACCATCCTTCGCGAGTCCAAAGTTTTCCCTTCTGACTTTAAGACATAGGACCCCTGTTTGAAAAAGTGAGACGCTGCTACATCAATTGCGATGGCCACTTCTTCTCTTAGGCTCAGCTGCGACTCTTTTATCGCTGATACGAGTAGGTCTAGCGCCTCTTTGTGCAGCAGGTCTGGTCCAAACCCGCCTTCGTCTGCTAGCAACACCTTATGCCCGAGTTCTCTTAGGGTTCTTCTCACACGGTGGTAAACACCTGCAACCCACTCCAAGGCTATAGAAAAGCTGTCTGCCCCCAGTGGAATTATCATAAAGTCTTGGAAATCCATGTTGCCACCAGCATGTAACCCCCCACTAATTATATTCACCATAGGTGTTGGAAGAACTACTTCCTCCACGCCGACGAGATAAGATATGTACCGGTATAGTGGGAGCCTGTGGGCCTTAGCCAAGGCTCTTGTAGCAGCCATTGATACCGCAATCATGGTATTGCCCCCTAAACGAGCCTTGTTCGCTGTACCGTCGAGGCTTAATAGCCGCTCATCGATCTCCTCTAACTCAGCGTTCAGACCCCTTAACTCGCGGTCGATGACGTTATTTATGATACCGACTGCTTTGAAGACGCTTAGCCCCACCCATCTACTTGGGTCGCCGTCCCTCAACTCCCATGCCTCAAGCCTTCCTTTTGAAGCCCCTGCAGGAGCGATTGCCCTCCCCCCTACACCAGTGTCTAGTTCTACATCAACCTCTAAGGTTGGATGAGCACGCGAGTCAAGTACCTGACGGCCGCGAACTTTTCGCACCCTCATAAAGAGCACCCGTTCATCTAAGACAACTTGACAAACTAATGTATACTTCATCTATGTCATCGGTAGCAGATGCTATGTGGTGCTTGGCGATTGACCTGACCGTGGATCTATCTTTATCACTAAGATACTCCACGGGGGATTTCCCGTCCACACGAGCAAGCATCAAGCATGATAGGGTTTTGACCGCCTGCTCCTCCAATTCAGCGTTATTGTTGAATTCTACCCTACTCCAATACTCTTTCCAAAAAAGGCGCGCAATGTTTAACACCCTACTCGACGACAGATGTATTGCTTTTAGTAAGAGATGATTTATGCAGAAAGCTATATCGAAAACTGGATTTCCGAAATGTGCAGGTTCGGGATCGATCATCCAAAAACGACCATCACTCAGTAATAAGATATTTTTAGGGCTGAAATCCCCGTGCACAAGTGCTAGCCGGGTATCAGTTAGGAATTTAATCACTTCTCTTACTCTCTCAGAAATATCCGGGTGACGCTTAGCTATTGTTATGAGATATGGGTCAATCCTAAGTTCAAAGAAATTCTCAGCATCCCAGAAAACAATACGTGACTCTTCATCAGCTGTTGACGCGTTATGTAGCCGAGCAATTGCTTGGGCTACCCTAAGGGGGATAGAGCTCTCTATCACGTTTTTTAAAAGCTCGCTTTTCCATACTTTAGCAGCATCACCGGCATACTCTATCATTATAGCATAGTTCATCGCATCAATTTTGAGGACTTTCGGGACATAATCTTGACCTATAAGCCTCGCTATTGTCTCTAAGCAAGAAGCCTCAATTAATACCCTGTAGGGCTTGGCGATCCATTCATCACTAACCCTTAGTTTTGGTAAAGCCTTCTTGACAACCCATGTGTTGTCGCAGGCAGAGACTTTTACCACGATGTTTGATACTCCTCCACCAAGTATTGTAAGTTTTGCCTCATCTTCACGGCTTATTATCCCCCAAGATTTGAGCAGCTCGTTCACAGCTTTTAGATCGTCGAGTTGTAAAGCCATAATTTATCCACAATCCAAGATAATTGGATGCTTTATTAAAGCATTGTGGCTGCTTACACCACACATTATTGACCGCCTGTGTCTTGAGCCCTGCCTAGCTCTTACTGTATCTCCTTCACTTTACGTGGAGGTGGTCTCTACGCATATGCAAGAGTTACACAAACCCTCTTAACCTTATAGTCGGCGAGGGAAAGGTAAGTTGTGACAGTTGCATTTAACAAGTTTAAACATCAACGGCTATAATCCTACTTTCTATAATCGTGATGGGGATTGAATATTATTAATTTTAAGGCTTAAACTAATAAACTTATTTAGCGGCATGACATAGGACGAATATGGCGCGGTATGATCTGGCTATTATCGGTGGCGGTGCCGCAGGGTTTGCTGCGGCTATTAAGGCGAGCGAGCTTTCGGACGGCAAGATGAGTATTGTGATGGTCTCGGCTGGAAGGCTTGGCGGCACATGCGTCAACGTGGGGTGCGTCCCCTCTAAATATCTGATAGAGGCTGCGAAACATTACCACTACTGTCGTACCCCTTTGTTCGACGGTGTCAGGCCTAGAGGAGCAGATCTTGACTTTGGGAGTTTGATGGACTCCCTCCACAGGTTTGTGGATTCGTTGCGCGAGGAGAAGTATGAGAGGGTGTTGAGCCACTATGAGAATGTGGAGCTGGTGGAAGGCCGAGCCTCATTCACTTCAACCCATAAGCTTGCGGTAGATACAGGAGGGGGCAGCCGCGAGATAGAGTTTTCAAAAGCCCTGATAGCGACGGGCTCGCATCCAGCCATACCCAACATACCAGGGCTAGAGGAGGTGGGATACCACACCACCGACACAATATGGGGTCTGAAGAGTCTGCCGGAGAGCATTCTTCTGGTGGGCGGTGGCGCTGTTGGTCTTGAGATAGGTCAGGCCCTTCAGAGGCTGGGCTGCCAAGTCACGTTAGTGGAGGTGCTGGATAGGGTGCTTCCAATGATGGAGCCTCAGATATCTAAAAGGTTGGCAGAGATACTGGCCGCCGAAGGCATGAAAATCATCACTAAGGCACGAGTTACGGAGGTTTCGAGAAACGGAAAGCATGGCCGAGCAACAGTAGTAACCAACGAGGGCAGGCAAACCATAGAGTTTGAGACAATTCTGCTAGGTACTGGTAGGACGCCTAACACAGCCGGTCTGGGTCTTGAGAGGGTTGGAGTCTCGGTTGACAACCGCGGCTTCATAAAGGTGGATAAGATGATGCGGACAAGCACACCCAACATCTATGCCGCAGGCGACTGTGTCGCTAAGCCGCTTATGTTAGAGACGCTATCAGCTCGTGAGGGTGCTGTGGCTGCATCC